>CACBEJ010000004.1 GCA_902538255.1 uncultured Pelagibacteraceae bacterium
CTGATTGTTCTTTTATAGATTGAAAAAATTCATCACTATCAATATTTAAATCCCTTATTAATTTAGACATCTTCTCAACATTTGATAAGTCATGATTATTTTTCCAATAAGCATCAAAAAAACAATTCAAGTAATCGTTTTGTTTATCCTTACTAATACTAATATACCCTCTCATTATATTTAAAGAATTTATCGGAAAATTAGAATTCCATTTGAATTCAATATTATTTTTTTTAGACACTAAATTGCAATCGTTAATATTATTTTTTAATTTATATTTATTAAATGCAGGCGAATCAATTCCAGCTAGCTTATGAAGACCTCCTAAATAAACTGGTTTGTAATTAAATGTTATATTTTTATGTTTAAGAATTTTTTTGTGAGCGATGTATGCATAGGGGCTAATTATATCGAAATAAAAATCTATATGATTACTCATATAAACTAATTCTTTTTGCGTAAAAAATTCTAATTATCCAATATAAAAATAAACCTATAGGACCAATTAAATAAGTCATAATTAATGGCACAGCCATCAAAACTTTGTTTATAGAAAACTTTTGAGAATCTTTTACAATCCAGCCACCAATAAATAAGTTTATTGCTATGAAATGAGTCCAAAATATCATTATGTATAAATGGTCTTCAAACAACCTAGATAGCTCATTTAGACCAAGATAAAGAGAGAAATTTCCATCAAAATCGTAACCAATTAAATATGATTTATATAAAATAAAGATATAAACCACACTTAGTATTAAAAAAGGAAAAATTGATGTTACAAAAATTCTACTTAAATGTGATTCAGGAAACACTATCAGGATAAACCAAAAAGGTAGAACTCCAAGGTTGATCCACATGTAAAGTGTCTCAATTGTGAAATAAGTATAAATTTGTTCAATCATTTAGATATATTATATTAAATCTAACTATGATTCCTATAAGAAATAGAAAAAAAACGCTCCAAGTTACTGTTGATGAGATGCGTAATTTTGCCTTTGCTTACGTTGAAAAATATGCTCCTTCAAAACAACAACTCAAAACTTACTTACTTAAAAAATACATGAAACTATCAGCATCAGATGTAAGAAAAAAAGATGTAAATAAATTGATTGATATTGTTTTGTCTGATCTAGAAAAAAACAAATTTATAAATGATCAATTTTATTCTGAAAGTAAGGCCAAAAGCATGATCCAAAGAGGAAACTCAATTAATAAGATTAGAAATTATTTAATCGGAAAAGGAATTAACGAAACATTTATCAAGGATACGGTCGATAAAATAAAGGAAGATAATTCTGATCAAGATTTTTTTTCAGCAATAAAATTATGTAAAAAAAAAAGAATTGGCCCAGCTAGAGCAGAGGATAATAGAACTTTATTTTATAAAAAAGATATATCTCTACTTGCAAGGAATGGTTTTGATTTTGAAACATCAAAAAAGGTAATGGATATAGAAAAAGATGAATATCTAAAAATAATAAATTTACTTTAATTTTTTATCTTTTTCTTCTTTTATAAGCTGATTTATTTTGTTTCTTATGTAATTTTTTACGAAAACGAACACCAATAATCCAAATATTGAAACTGAAACAATAATTATTAATATTATTCTTAATTGTTCATCCATTATAAAATATTTTTATTTTTCAAAATTATACTTGGATTTTTTAAATTTTTTTTACCGTACAAAATTTTATTTCCATCAAAATCAGTTACAGATCCACCCGAATGTTCTAAAATTGCATGACCAGCTGCTATATCCCATTCATATGCTCTAGGTTCAGCAACATAACCATCATATTCACCAGCAGCAACCACACAGAATTTCAAAGAACTTTTCATTCTAATATTTTCTTTTACTCCCAAATCATCATAAATTTTTTGAATTTCAGGCTTTATTTTAGTTGAGTATGAAATAAATTTTAAATTTTCTATTTTCTTAGAAGGTAAATTACTTAAGTTTATTTTTTTACTGTTGCTAAGCTCAAAAGAATTACCTTTTCCATACGAATAAAACATTCTTTTTTTTGCTGGGGCATTTATTAATCCCGCAACTGGCTCGTTGTTAATAATTAAACCAGCGTTAATGGTAAATTCTTCCAGATTATTAATATAATCATAAGTTCCATCAATAGGATCAATAAGCCAGAAATTTTTCAAATTAAGGTTGTCTTTATTTTCAGAGGTTTCTTCTGAAATAATAGGTAAATTTGGAGTAATCCCAGAAATCTGATTTGATATTAATTTATTTACTTCTAGATCACCGTTACTTACCGGGGTGTTGTCTGGTTTTATTTTTTTTTCTAACCCTTTTTCTCTTAATTGAAGAGCCAAATCTCCTGCCTCTAAAAAACACTCAATTAAACTTTCTACAATATTTTTTAAGTTCACCTTTATTTTCCAAGTTTTTTTAGTTCAACATTTTTTGCATTTATCACTTTTTTTCCAACATTTTCAAAATTAACTGTCACTTTATCGTTAATTATAGATTGTACTTGACCAATACCCCATTCTTTTTTTTGAGGATTAGTGACTTTGTCACCTGGTTCATAATCTAAAATCATTTAATTTAACTTATATTGTAAATAAGTATAAATACCACCTAATGAATAAAGATTTAAATTCTATCGGTTTAGATAAAAAACCTTCAGATACTACCGTAGTTGTTGCTATGTCGGGTGGTGTAGATTCTTCTACTGTTGCAGGAATTATGAAAAAGGAAGGTTATAATGTAATTGGAATAACTCTAAAACTGTATGATGATGGTAAAGATGTAGCTGCATCAAAACAATGTTGTTCAGGTCAAGATATAATGGACGCTAAACGTGTTGCACATAAGTTAGGTATAGAGCATAAAATTTTATACTACCAGGATAAGTTTAAACAAGGTGTTATAGATAATTTTGTTGAGAGTTATTTAAAAGGTGAAACTCCAATTCCGTGTGTGCAGTGCAATCAAACTGTTAAATTCAAAGATTTATTTGAAGTTTCAAAAGAACTCAGAGCTGATGCATTGGTAACAGGTCACTATGTAAAAAGTATTACAGAGAACAAAACTACAAACATGTATAGAGCAATAGATGAAAATAGAGACCAAAGTTATTTTTTATTTAACACAACTAGAGAACAATTAGATTATTTAAGATTTCCATTAGGCGGAATGTTAAAAGATAAAACTAGAGAAATTGCAAAAAATTTAGACTTAAACGTTGCCGATAAACCTGATAGTCAAGATATCTGTTTTGTTCCAAATGGTGATTACGCCTCTGTTATACAAAAGTTTAGACCAGATTCTTTTCAAAAAGGAAATATAAAAAATTTAGAGGGTGATGTAATTGGTGTTCATGATGGAATTATCAATTTTACAATTGGACAACGAAAAGGAATTAAAGTTTCAGACAAAGAAGCTCTATATGTATTAAAGATTAATCCTGATAAAAATGAAATAATAGTTGGGCCAAAAGAAAAACTTGGAAAAAAAATAATTTCTTTAAAAGAAATAAATTTATTAACTAAAAAAGATGATTTTGATAAAGATCTATTTGTCAAAGTTAGATCTACCGGAGGTCTATTAGAGGCAAAAGTTGATCTCATAGATGACAATAATGCTAAAGTTAATTTAGCACTTCCAGAGGATGGAATTTCACCTGGTCAGG
Organism: uncultured Pelagibacteraceae bacterium; assembly: GCA_902538255.1. Taxonomy (GTDB): domain Bacteria; phylum Pseudomonadota; class Alphaproteobacteria; order Pelagibacterales; family Pelagibacteraceae; genus Pelagibacter. The sequence goes on from CACBEJ010000004.1 coordinate 3,660, forward strand.
CATGTGTTTTTTATCGTAAAGATCAGTTTGGCCATAAAGTGCTTGGTGGTGGTTGGATTATTTAGTTTTTTTTAAAATAAAAAAAAGAAACATAAAATACAAATGTGTTAACAAAAAATAATTCCAAGAAATAATATTCTTAAAATTATGTATTATTTCTACTTCTGATATTGCCAGAGGAAACAACAATACTCCTAATAAAGTTACAGTTGTAGAGTAATAAAATAAATAATTCTTAGCTTTTATATTTATTCCTAAAGTATTTTTAAATTTTATAGAAAAAAAAAATTGAGTTAATACTGTAAAAAAAATATAGATAAATATTCCTACTTGTCTAAAAAACCTATAAAGTTTTCCCTCACCTAAAAAAATAATATAAAGCACCAAAAATAAAATAGAGCAGTACGCCAAAAATTTTAAGAATTTTGATAAATTAATTTTGTTTTTTGATAAAAATTCATAATATTTTTTCCAAAAATAATAAAGAAAAACTGCATAAATAAACATTAAAGGTTTGAAAAAATATTTTACAGGCTCATATCTTCCAACTCGAGATATGGATGTGCAACCCTCAAAATTTGGTATACACCAACTTATCAAATTTAAATTTGCTGACCAAACAAATGAAATAATTATGGTAATAATAGGTATTAAAAAACAAAGTAAACACAAATTTCTAAGGCTTACCGTCATGAATTTGCTTTAAATTTATTTTTTTTTATTTTTTCTTTTAGCTCTTCTTTTTTTAGACCCTTGTTTTCTTCGGCCTCTATGTTTTTTTGGGTAACTCATTTAATCCTATTTTAATTATATTGACGTTTTTCATGGGATATAGCATTGTCTTAATAACATATCAAATTTATTATGGTTAATTCCTTAAAGACTTTTCTGAAACATACAGCTAAAGATTTTCATAATCAGTCTGTAAATCCTCCAGTGGTAAGAGCCTCTACTATTATTTTTAAATCTTTGCAGGATATTAAAAAGACACAAAATAAATATTTAAAGGACCCAGTGAGTGGAAATTTTGATTATGGTCGACAGGGAACACCTACAACATATGCATTACAGCAAATTTTAAGAAAAATTGAAGAATGTTATAAGGTTTATTTAACTCCCACTGGGTTCGGCGCAATATTTCTTGGAGTGTTAAGCGTTGTGAAACCAGATGACGAAATACTTATTACAGACTCTGTTTACTCTCCATCAAGACTTTTAACAGAAACATATTTAAAAAAATTTAATATTAGAGCAATATTTTATAATCCAAATGATTTAAACGATCTCAAAAAAAAAATTACAAAAAAAACAAAGCTTATTTTTGTTGAAAATCCTGGAAGTAATACTTTTGAATTTCAAGATTTATCTAAAATAGTTGCTATAGCAAAAAAAAATAAAATTTATACAGCAATAGATAACACTTGGGGAACACCTTATTTTTTAAAACCAATAAAGTTAGGTTTTGATATGTCAGTTGTCTCTGCAACAAAATATTATTCTGGGCATTCAGATGTAATGGGAGGAAGTTTAGCAATAAGTAAAAGAGTTTTTAAATTGGTTGAACATACGAGCAAGGTATCTGGGTTGAGATTGGGTCCAGATGATGCATATTTAATTCTTAGAGGAATTAGAACTTTAGATGTAAGATTAGACAAACATCAAGAAAATGCTTTAAAAGTATCAAAGTTTTTATCAAAACAAAAAAAAATTATTAAAGTTTTCTACCCATATAAAAAAGGAAGTCAAAATTATAAATTATGGAAAAAATATTATTCTGGAGCTTCGGGTTTATTAGGATTTAAAATTAAATCAAAAAATAAAAATTCTGTATTAAAATTTGTTAATTCACTAAAACTTTTTGGTTATGGTTTTAGTTGGGGTGGTTTTGAAAGCCTAGCACTCTATCAAACTCATCAAGCTCTAGGTACGAGACAATTTACACATATAAATAAAGATGAGCATATAATAAGGATGCATATTGGACTTGAAGATCCTAAAGACATAATAAATGATATAAAACAAGCATTAAAATTTATAAAATGAGTTCAGAAAGTTTTACTGTTAACAAAAAAGCACTAATTACTTTAATTGCTGCTTCTATAGTTGTAATAATTTCATTAGGAATAAGACAGACGTTTGGATTATTTTATTTTGATTTTAATACAGATTTAGATATTTCCATTTCTCATTTTGGTTTTGTTATGGGATTGCAGTTATTACTTTGGGGAGTATTCAGCCCGTTGTTTGGTGTACTTACTGATAAATATGGAGGTGCGGTTTCAATATTTATTGGTTTTGCTTTTTATTTAATTGGGATTTTGCTTTTTTATTCTGGCTATAATACAGGAAGTTATTTTACTTTAACTATAGGGGTGATGATTGGAATTGGCCTAGGCTCCACTGCAATAGGTATCCCAGTATCAGTAGTAGCTAAACATTTTCCAGCATCTAATAGAACTATTGCGACAGGAATTGTTACATGTGCAGGTTCATTTGGATATTTTGTATCACCTTTACTTGTAAGATATTCCTTAGTTGAAACAGGCTGGGAGAATACTCTTTTATATTTTTCTCTTCTTTTAGGATTAGGATTGGTGGTAGCTTTGTTTGTTAGTACTCCAAAAATACCTGTAGGAGTTAATCAAGATAATAATCAAACAGCAAGAGAGGCTCTTAGAGAGGCATTTGCTAACAAAAGTTTTATTTATCTCACTTTAGGTTTTTTTGTTTGTGGTTGGCATATTGCTTTAGTAGCGACACACATTCCTACTTATATGGCAGATAAAGGTTTGCCTGATTGGACACCTGCAATGGTTTTAGCTTTAATTGGTGTATTTAATATGGCTGGTACGATTACCAGCGGTTATTTAGCAACAAGATACAGTAAGAAAAAAATTTTAAGTGCTATTTATCTTTTAAGAGGAGTTTCTATAATTTATTTTATTTTCTTACCACCAAGTATTTTTAACTCTGTAGTTTTTGGAGTTACTTTTGGTTTTTTGTGGCTATCCACAGTTCCTCCAACAAATGGAATTGTTGCCCATATATTCGGTACAAAATACGTTGGACTTTTATATGGGATAGTTTTTGTAAGCCATCAAATTGGTTCTTTCCTAGGAGCATATCTAGGTGGTGTATTTTATGAGTTAAATGGAAATTTTGACTATGCATGGTACGGATCTATCGCATTATCAATCTTTGCAGGTTTGATACATTTACCTATAGTAGAGAAAGCAATTGAAAGAACTCAGCCGGCATAAATTTAAATTTAACCCTTATTTAGAGGATCTGTATCAATCAGATAAACCTTTAATAATCTACAAAGTAGATGAAGGATATAATATTTACACAGATTTTTCAAAAAAGATTATTTTAACAAAAAAAAATATACATAAATTTCTTAATTCGTTAGAGAAAAAAAAATATAAAAAAGAAACAGATTTATATCTTGGTTTTTTTGGTTACGAGATTTTATGTAATTTAATTGGTATTAATTTAAAAAATAAAAAAAGGATAAATTTTTATAAAGGAATTTTTTATAAACCTGAGACTATAATTAAAATAAGAAAAGATATTAAAGTTATATCTAATATAAAAAAACATAAGTTCAATTATCAATTTAACAAAACTCAAATATTAAGTCCTTTTAAAATAAATATTTCTTATACAAAATATAAAAAAATATTTGAATTATTTTCGAAAAAAATAAGACAAGGTGAAACTTATCAAATTAAAATTTGTACAAAATATAAGAATAAATCATTAATTAATCCTGTTAATTTTTTTTGGAAATTAATGCGTGTTAATGCTTCTCCAGAATCATTTATGATAAAAGACAAGGATTATTCTATAGTAAGCTGCTCTCCCGAAACACTAATAGATAAGAAAAAAAACAAAATAATTACTAAACCAATTGCGGGTACTTTTAAAAAAAAATTATTATCCAATAAAAATATAGCTCTTAAATATTTTAAAAATAACGAGAAAGAAACTAAAGAACATAACATGATAGTTGATATGGAAAGAAATGATTTATCCAGAATATGTAAACCAGGAAGCGTCAAAATACTTAAAAAAAAATATGTAGAGGAATATAAACATCTTTTTCATTATGTTACTTCAATTGGAGGGGTGATAAATAAAAATACAAAATTGATTGATATTATTAAAGCAATGATGCCAGGAGGATCTGTAATTGGTTGTCCTAAGATAAGAACATTAGAACTTTTAAATAATCAAGAAAAAGAAAGTAGAAATATTTTTACTGGAAGTTTTGGATTTATTAAATTTAATCAAGATATGAAGTTTAATATTATAATTAGATCTATATTAAATTATAAAAATCAATCAGAGATCTCCGCAGCATCTGGAGTAGTATTAGATAGTTCACCTAAAAAAGAATTTAATGAGAATTATATTAAAGCAAAATCTTTATTGGAGTTATTTAAATGATTTATATTATAGATCATCAAGATTCCTTTACCTGGAATGTTGTTCATCAATTCGCAAAATTCGATAAAGTAATTTGCTCAAACTATTATGAATTAAATTATAAATTGCTTGATAAAAGTGATGTAATTGTTTTGTCTCCTGGACCTGGATCACCAAAGGATTATCCTGCTACATCAAAAATTTATAAAAAATATAAAGGAAAGAAAAAAATAATTGGCATTTGCCTTGGCTATCAAATGATTCTACATAATGAAGGTGGCAAAATCATACAACAAAAAAAAATTTATCATGGCTTTCAATCTAAAATAAAAACAAATAATCAAAGTAAAATCTTTAAAAATAATGAACAGTTTAGAGTTGGAAGATATCATTCATTAAAATTAATGGAGCCATTTAAATCAAATTTAATTAAAATAACTATGAGATGCAGCAAAACAAAAATACCAATGGGCCTTGAGGACAATCAAAATAAAATATATGGATTTCAATTTCATCCAGAATCTTTTTTAACAGAAAATGGCAACACTATTATTAAAAAAATCTTATCAGCTTAGTAATCTTAAAGAAGTTACTTTTAAAGACCTCTGGGGATCTAGAGGTGTATTCACTACAATGCGTATGATTGGAAAACCTCCCAAGTTAATACTTTTTAAACCGCACATAGAAAACTTATTAAAATCCACAAAGAAATATGGAATAATAAAAAAAAATTTAAAAAATATTATTATATATTTAATTAACAAAAACACTTTATATAAAGGTCCTGATAATTTACTTCGTATAGCGTTAAATAAAAAATTAATATCGGTCTCAATCAGAAAAAGACCAAAAACAAAAACTAATTTTAATTTGTTATTATTAAGATATAAACGAGTAGAGCCAAATTACAAAAATTTATATTATAAAAAAATATTAGCAAAATTAAGCAAAGTTAACTCAGCTAAATTTGATGTGGCTTTAGTCGCAAATGACAAGATTCTAGAAACTGGTACCTCAAATTTAGTTTTTGTAAAAAATGGAAAGATCTTTTCACCTAAAAAAAATTGTTATTTTGGAAATACACTCAAATTTATTTGTAAAAAAATAAAAATTAATTTTAAAGATATTTCAATTAAATCAATTCATGATTATGAGGAAATAATTCTAATTGGATCTGGCAAAGGAGTAACGTCAGTTTCTAGTATTAACGATCTTAAATGGAAGAGGAGAAGTACTAAGTGCTACACGAAGTTAAATAAAATATATAACTTTCTTGTTTAAATATGAAAGATCCAAACAACCCTTGTATTTTTTGTAAAATCAGAAATGAAGAGCTTCAATTTGAAAACCAATTAGCCTATTCATCTACAGATAGTTATCCTGTCTCAGAATTTCATAGTCTAATCGTTCCTAAAAGACATGTAGAGACATACTTTGATCTTACTGAAGCAGAAATTCAGGCATGTAATGATTTAATTTTAAAAACTAAAGAAAAAATTTTAAAACTAGACTCTAGTGTTAAAGGTTTCAATATAGGTACTAATTCAGGAAAAGTTGCAGGCCAATCAATTATGCATTGTCACATTCATTTAATACCTCGAAGAGAGGGTGATGTAGAAAACCCTCAAGGTGGTGTTAGGTCAGTAATACCAAGCAAACAACACTACAAACGCAAACTTTAAGTTGTTATTAAAGACAAATTGACCAATACTTTTGGTTGAAGTCTCTAAATAACTAGATTAGAAAACTTTAAATTATTTCAAAATTATTTTAAGAGTATAAAAATGTTCACAATCAATCCTTTCTCAATTTTAGCAGAAACAATTCCATCTATAGTTATGCAAGGCTTTGTGGTGTTAATGGTTTTATTGATTGTAACAGGAACTCTATTAGACATAATTCACAAAAAAAATGTCAAGTATTTTTTTGAAAACGCAAAAAAAGCAAAAAAAAATGCAACTAAAGAATTATCAACAAGTGAAAGGATCGCAGTTGTTTCTAAAACAATTGCATACGACATTGGAACCACATCAGAACTAGGTGCAGGAAAAAGAAGAATAGCACATGTTCTTGGTATGTATGGAACTATTCTATTTTGGGTTGGATCTGTAGTCATGATATTTGCTTATTCATCAACAAATATAGAAACCCCAACTATATGGCCTATGATCTGGCATATTGGAGCTTTAATGACTGTCTTAGGTGGGTCATGGTTTTGGTTTTTTCTAAGAGTTGATGTTTATTCAGAGGCTCAACCTTGGTATAGAATTATTAAAGCTGATTTATTTGTATTAGCATTGATTGCAACATCTTTAACGGGATTCATCTGGTCATATCTTCAAAGTTTAAATCTAGAAGGTAGATGGGACGCTAATCTATTTCTAGTTTTATATGTAATTTCAAACTTTGTTTTATTTGGTGGAGTATACTGGTCCAAGTTTGCACACATGTTTTATAAGCCTGGAGCAGCAATACAGAAGAATTTAGCAGAAGCAGATGGCTCAAGAGACAATTTGCCTCCTCCTGCAGATGCACCTGAGCAATTTGGTTTAGGTATAAAAAGAGAGAAACCAAAACACTATTAATTAGAATTAATTATGATAAAAACTAAAAAGGAGAATAAATAATTATGTCGACTTTTGTTTATATGACTAGATGCGATGGATGTGGTCATTGTGTAGATATTTGTCCATCAGATATAATGCACATTGACGAAAATATAAGACGTGCAAAAAACATTGAGCCAAATTTTTGTTGGGAATGTTACTCTTGTGTCAAAGCTTGTCCTAATCATGCAATTGATGTTAGAGGATATGCTGATTTTGCTCCAATGGGTCATAGTGTTAGAGTAAGAAGAGAAGAAGAAAAAGGAACTATTTCTTGGAAAATTAAATTTAGAAATGGAACTGAAAAAAATTTTGTATCACCAATTACTACTAAACCATGGGGAAAGTTCATTCCAAAACTTGCAGACGGTGAAAAAATTAAACAAGGGGAATTAAATTCTCAAAGATTATATACTGAACCTGAAGGTTTAAATATTGATGGAGAACTTCCATCTGTCCCAAAAGAATCCTTTAAAAAAGGAGTTTATTATTAGTGGCTAAACATAAAACACATTACGAAGATTGCGATGTACTTGTAGTGGGTGGAGGTATGGCTGGAACTGGAGCTACCTTTGAGGCAAGACACTGGGGTAGAGATATGAAAATTATATGTGTTGAAAAAGCAAATATCGACCGAAGTGGAGCAGTTGCCCAAGGACTTTACGCAATTAACTGCTACATGGGAATGCAATGGGGTGAAAACCAACCAGAAGATCACGTTAGATACGCAAGAAATGATTTGATGGGAATGGTAAGAGAAGATTTAGGTTATGATATGGCTCGCCACGTAGATTCTACAGTTCATATGTTTGATGAATGGGGTTTGCCTATGATGAAGAATGAAGAAACTGGTAGATACCTAAGAGAAGGTAAATGGCAAATAATGATCCATGGTGAAAGTTATAAACCGATTGTTGCTGAGGCAGCAAAAAAATCTGCAGATAAAATTTATAACAGAATAATGATTACTCATCTTTTAATGGACGAGTCTCAAGAAAATAGAATTGGTGGAGCAGTTGGATTTAATATGAGAACTGGTGATTTTCATGTATTTAGAGCAAAGGCAGTAATTGTTGCTGCTGGTGGAGCCTCACACATTTTTAAACCAAGAGCAGTTGGAGAAGGAATGGGCAGAACTTGGTATGCGCCATGGAGTAATGGATCTGCATATGCATTACCTATTGCAGCAGGTGCGAAGATGACTCAAATGGAAAATAGAATTGTATTATGTAGATTTAAAGATGGGTATGGGCCAGTTGGAGCATATTTCCTTCATTTAAAAACATATACACAAAATGCTAATGGTGAAAACTATGAGAAAAAATGGTATGACCAAACTAAGGAGTTAGTTGGTGAGTACATTGATCATCATCCAACACCAACTTGTTTGAGAAATCACGCATTTATTCAAGAAGTGGCTGCAGGTGGTGGGCCAATCCACATGGTAACTACTGAGGCTTTTCAAGACCCACATTTAGAAACAGTGGGTTGGGAAAATTTCTTAGGAATGACCGTTGGTCAAGCTGTTGTTTGGGCATCTCAAAACATTGATCCAAAATATACAAATCCTGAATTAACTACATCTGAACCTTATGTAATGGGTTCTCACGCAACTTGTTCTGGTGCATGGGTAAGTGGCCCTGAGGATTTATCACCACCAGAATATTTCTGGGGTTATAACAGAATGCTTACTATTGATGGTTTATTTGGTGCAGGAGATACAGTAGGTGGAAGTGCCCATAAGTTTTCATCTGGATCTTTTACAGAAGGTAGATTAGCTGCAAAAGCTGCTGTAAAATATATTGAAGACAAAAAAGCAGAAGGGGTTAAAGTTTCAGATAAACAGTGTGAAGACTTTAAAACTGCAGTTTATAAACCACTAGAAAACTATACAGTTGCAAGAAATGAAATTACTGGTGGAACAGTTTCTCCTAGCTATATTTCCCCAATTCAAGGTCTTCAAAGATTACAAAAAATCATGGATGAATATGTGGGTGGAATTACCTCCAATTATATGACTAACGGCAATATGCTCAAAAGAGCGCTTGAGTTGTTAGATTGGCTTCAAGAGGACTTGGAGCATGTTGGGGCAGAGGATTATCACCAGCTTATGAGAGCTTGGGAGTTAAAACATAGAGCTTTGACTTCTCAGTGTGTAACAGAACATACTTTGTTTAGAGAAGAGACTAGATGGCCAGGTTACTATTACAGGGGTGATCATATGAAACTTGATGATGAAAATTGGCATTGTTTAACAGTTTCTAGAAGAGATCCTAAGACAGGTAAATTTAGTATGGAGAAAGTACCTGTCTACCATATGGTGGACGAGAACGAGAAGAAAAAAGCTTCTTAGAAGACAATTTAGTTAAATCACATGGATATTTTATCTAAAACAGATGATGAAATATATAAATTAGCCAAACCCATTTGGGATAATTTGGTTAAATCTTCTAATCTCAAAGATTATGGCGGTTTTACCAGAGATTTCTCAACCCAAATGCTTTTTGGTGCAAACGAAGTAGAGCTTGGCAAACAGTGGGCAAATAACAAGCTTATTACTAATCTTAAAGAGACTTTTGAACCTTTTGGATGCTTAAGAAGAGGAGATCATATAACTGTTTTGATTAAACAGACAAACAAAGAGATTCCCGGAGAGTTCCTTGGAAGGCTAGTCTTAGGTGTCGAAGACGATACCGTTAAGGTCTTTGGAGCTACGATCTATTAGCCAAAAAAATTAAATAGTTTTAAATTATTGTTTGACAAATTTCGTTGTGGGTGTAATGACGGATTTAATGTTACTTTCTAACGTAAAAATTATTAACAAACTCTCAAATTTTAAAACAATATTTATTAAAGTAGGCATCATAGCAAGCCTAACAGCTTACTGGGGAGTGATTTTAGTTGGAACTTTTATTACTTTTAACTAAGTTGTTTTTTAACAACTTTTAAATTTTTTATGGAAGTATTTCTACCGATAGCTCAAGTTTTTGTTAACCCTATCGAGATACTTTTGTTAAGTGCGATTGTCGGAGTGCTTTCAGGTTTATTTGGTGTTGGTGGTGGTTTTTTAATGACACCTTTTCTAATATTTTTAGGAATACCACCTGCATACGCAGTTGCTAATGAAGCAAATAATATTTTAGCTACCTCAGTTTCCGGATCTACTACTCATTATTTAAAAAATACTTTAGATTATAAAATGGGTTCAATGATAGTGATTGGAGGTGTAATTGGAACTTCTTTAGGAATTTACACTTTTACATATTTTAAAGGTATTGGAAAAATTGATACAGTTATATCTCTGGCTTACATGTATATATTGGCAATAATTGGAACTTTAATGTTAGTTGAAAGTTTGGGTGAAATAGATAAAGCAAAAAGAAACGTCGTAGTTAAAAAAAAATTACATGTTCATTATTGGATACATGGTCTTCCACTAAGAATGAGATTTCCAAAGTCTAAATTATATGAGAGTATTTTTACACCAATTATAATTGGTCTATTAGTTGGTTTTATTGCAGCTATTATGGGAATTGGTGGTGCTTTTATTTTAGTTCCTGCAATGATTTATGTAATTAAAATGCCTACTAAATTAGTTCCAGGTACATCTTTATTTGTAACAATTTTTGTAAGTGTGGTTGTTACTTTTCTTCATTCATTTAATTATGGATCTATAGATTTATTTCTAGTTCTTATGCTGGTTGTAGGATCTATCATAGGAGTTCAAGTTGGGCAAAAATTAGGAGAAAGAATCGATAGTTCTGGTTTAAGAGCCTTATTAGCAATTTTATTACTGATAGTAGGTATAGCGATAGCATACGACACGTTTTTTGCAGAAAAAATTATAAATGGATCTGCTAAAGTAACTAGTTCAGATATAAACTTCTTTTCTGAATTTATAATTGATTTTTCTAAAGAGATGCCTTTCTTTTATGGACTATTTACAATTATGTTTGCAATTATTTTAGGTGTTGGAGCTGCTTTTACAAGAAGATTTGTTTCAAATTTTAGAAAAAAATTATTAGTTAAATCTTAATTAAAATAATTTAGATATAACTCGATAGTTGCAATACAAACCAACCCAACAGTTGCCATACTTATAAAACCAACAACAAATGGTTTATAACCCATATTTTTAATTTCTTTTAGGTTAGTGGAAAGACCTATTGCCGCCATCGCCATTGTTAAAAAAATTTTTGAGAATAATTGAATACCCTCAATTGTAACCAACCATTTGTAATTATTTGAGTACATTAGATCACCTAAATTTCTAATTATTATCATAGCCACAAAACCTAATACAAAGTAAGGAAAAATATCTATTATTGAGTATTTCTTCTCTGTGGTTTTTCCTCGATTATAAAGAAATGCAAATAAAGGGATCATGATAATCAAAAAGGTATTCCTTATTAATTTCGTTACTGTTGCAATATTTAAAGTTTCAGGACTATTAAACTGTTGGTCATAAATTAATCCTGCAGCTGCAACTTGAGAGGTTTCATGGATAGATGTTCCCAGAAATAATCCTATTAATAATGGCTCACTTTTAAAATAAAAGTTAGCAAAATAAGGATAAATAAGCATCGAAAGTATTCCAAACAATGTAATATTAGCAATTGCATATGACACCTCGTTTTTTTTTGCACCGATAACAGGGGCAGTAGCCATAATAGCTGTAGTACCACAAACAGTACTGCCTATTGATATTAAGTAAGCCATTCTTGTCGATATTTTTAATTTTTTAATAATAAGTTTAATTACTATTAGTACACTTATTATACAGATTATAATTAATGGAATTGCTATTGCTCCAAATTCTAAAAATTCAAATGGTTTCAATTGAATACCTAAGCAAATAATCCCAAGTTTTAGAATATATTTTTGTGTAAAATCCAGCCCTATTAAAAAACTTTCTCTAATTTGAAAAACGTTTCCGAAAAACATCCCCAATAAAATAGCGATCATTGCAGTAGATATTGGGCTTTTTTCATAGCCTAATAACTCAATACCAAGAATATTATTGAAACCTTGAGATAAAGTGTAAAGAACGAATGCCAATATAATACCTGGTAATACAACTAGGTATTTTTTCAATTTCATGAAAGACTAAAGTTAATTAAGCACTTCTGTAAAGTTTAGTCATAACAAATTCTTTATGACCCAAAGCTTCAGCACAAGTTAATCTTCCGTTTGCTACTCTAAGTGTAGTTTTAATTAATTCATCACCTGCCTCAGATAAATTCATTTCTCTTGAAAGAATTTTTGATACATCACAATCAATATGCTCACCCATACCTTTTACAGTTAATGGATTAGCTGTTAATTTAACAACAGGTTCGATTGGATTTCCAACAATGTTACCTTGTCCAGTTGGAAATAAATGAATATTAAAACCAGCAGCTGCTTGAAGCGTTACACATTCTGCAGCAGCAGACGATGTGTCCATAAAATACAAACCTTTTCCTTTAGTTGGTTCTTCTGCTGGTTCAAGAACATCAATAAATTTACAATTTCCGATTTTTTGAAAATTACCAAAAGCTTTTTCTTCAATTGTCGTAAGTCCACCAGCAATATTCCCAGCTGTTGGTTGACTTTCAGAGAGATCATCTGTCGCTTCTTTTAAAATAAAATCATTATAAGAGCTCCAGGTTTTCATAAATTTTTCAGATGCTTCTTTTGTAGCTCCTCTAGTTGCACAAACTTGTTCTGCACCAGTTAATTCAGATGTTTCGCCAAAACACAAGTGAACACCTAATGGCTCAAGTTTGTCCATTAAGTTTCCAACAGTTGGGTTTGCAGCTAATCCTGAAGTAGTATCAGATTCTCCACATTTAACTGAAATCCATAAATCACTCAAAGGACATTCTTCTCTTTGTTTTTCTGAAGCCCACATCACAAATTCTTGTGCTTTTTTTGATGCTTTCATTGTCGTACCAATGTCACCTGTACGCTCAATATGAAATCCTTCAACTGGTTTTCCAGTTTTAGCAATTCCATCTACAATTTTTTTTGTCCATTTCGGTTCAATCCCAATCACAATTACTGCTGCCACGTTCGGATTACATCCAGTTCCTATCATTGTTCTAAAATGAAGTTCTAAATCTGCACCAAACTGAAGTCTTCCGTAAGAATGAGGAAGAGCTATTGTGCCTTTAATATTATTAGCAACTGCCTCTGCACATGCGTTTGAAATGTCATCAACTGGTAAAATAATTACATGATTTCTTGTTCCGGTTCTGCCGTTTTCTCTTTTATAACCTAAAAAACTCTTTGGGATTTCCATACTATTACCACTTCTTTGTTTTTACGTTGTGAACATGCACATGCTCACCCTTTTTGATTGATTTAACAACTTTACCAATATCGTGACCATACTTTAAAATAGTATCACCCTTTTTAAGGTCAACCATTGCAATTTTATGACCTAAAGGTATTTCATCTACGGATTGAATATTTGTAGAACTGTCATCTTCCATTATCCAGCAAGCACAGTCCTGTTTAGGAGTGATTTTTTCTATAACAACTACTCCTACGTTGTCTTTTTTGTCATGTATAATAATATCTGTTGCCATATCGTGTCGAATTGTTTGTTTGAAATTCGTAAAAACTTATATATTAATCGCACAAATTAACAAACGAATTTTATAAATATTATAATTACACTTTAAAGAGGTTCTAGTTTTATGACAAAAATGACAACAGAGGAAGCTTTTGTAAAAGTTTTACAAATGCACGGGATAGAACATGCGTTCGGAATTATTGGTTCAGCCTTCATGCCAATTTCAGATATTTTCCCAGATGCAGGTATAACTTTCTGGGATGTTGCTCATGAAACAAACGGTGGTTTAATTGCTGATGGTTACACAAGAGCTACTGGTAAAATGTCGATGGTTATTGCACAGAACGGACCTGGAATTACTGGATTAGTTACACCAATTAAAACAGCTTATTGGAATCATACTCCTCTTTTATTAGTTACACCTCAAGCAGCGAACAAAACAATGGGGCAAGGTGGATTTCAAGAAGTAGAGCAAATGAATTTATTTAAAGATATGGTTTGTTATCAAGAAGAAGTAAGAGATCCATCAAGAATGGCAGAAGTACTAAATAGAGTTATAGAAAAAGCTATAAGAGGATCAGCGCCAGCACAAATTAATATTCCTAGAGATTATTGGTGTCAAGTAATTGATATCGATCTTCCTCCGATTGTAAGACTAGAAAGACAAGGGGGAGGAAATGATGCAATAACTAAAGCAGCTGACTTGTTATCTAAAGCAAAGTTTCCAGTAATATTATCTGGAGCAGGTGTTGTTATTGGAGGAGCTATTGAAGCAACAAAAAAACTAGCAGAAAAATTAGATTCACCTGTTTGTTCAGGTTACCAACATAATGACAGTTTCCCAGGAAGCCATTCTTTAGCTGTTGGTCCTTTAGGATACAATGGATCAAAAGCTGCGATGGAATTGATTTCAAAAGCTGATGTAGTGTTAGCTTTGGGAACTAGATTAAATCCTTTTTCTACATTACCTGGTTATGGAATTGATTATTGGCCAAAGAAGGCAAACATCATTCAAGTTGATATTAATCCTGACAGAATTGGTTTGACTAAAAAAGTTACTGTAGGAATAAGTGGTGATGCAAAATTAGTTGCTGAACAAATTTTTGAAAAATTATCATCAGATGCTGGTGATACAGATAGACAAGCTAGAAAAGATTTAATTCATAAAACTAAATCAGCTTGGTTACAAAAACTTTCAAGTTTAGATCATGAAGATGATGATGAAGGAACAGTTTGGAATAAAGAAGCTAGAGAAAGAGATGCAGATAGAATGTCACCAAGACAAGCTTGGAGAGCAATTCAAGCAGGAATGCCTGAGGATGTAATTATATCAAGTGATATAGGAAATAATTGTGCGATAGGCAATGCCTACCCAACATTTGAAAAGCCAAGAAAATATTTAGCACCAGGATTGTTTGGTCCTTGCGGTTATGGTTTCCCATCAATACTAGGGGCAAAAATTGGTTGTCCAGATACCCCTGTTATTGGATTTGCAGGAGATGGTGCATTTGGAATAAGCATGAATGAAATGAGTTCATGTGCTAGGAAAGAGTGGCCAGCTATTACAATGGTAATTTTCAGAAATTACCAATGGGGTGCAGAAAAAAGAAATACTACACTATGGTTTGATAATAACTTTGTTGGTACAGAGTTGGATCCAGAATTAAGTTATGCTAAAGTTGCTGACGCTTGTGGTTTAAAAGGTATAACGGTTAGAACAATGGAAGAAACTACTAATGCAATTAAACAATCATGTGAAGATCAAAAAAAAGGGATTACAACTTTTATAGAAGTAATTTTAAACCAAGAACTTGGTGAGCCTTTTAGAAGAGATGCGATGAAGAAACCAGTTAGAGTTGCTGGTATCAATAAAGCAGACATGAAGAAACAATCTTCATTAAACTCATAAAATCTTTTAAAAAATTATTAATTATCGTAAAGTCACTTCATGGAAGTGACTAACGATAAATATTGTAGTTGGATAAATGAACTTAATCACAGAACAAATATAAGGTCGCTTTTATCAAATGAAGAATGTGATTGGTTAATAATAGGTGCAGGTTACACAGGTTTGTCTGCTGCAAGAAAATTAGGTCAAATAAATTCAAACTTAAAAATTATACTTGTAGATGCTCAATTAGCAGGGGAGGGTGCTAGTGGAAGAAATTCTGGTTACTTAGTTGACACAACTTTGAATGATGGTTTCATATCAAATAAAGAGCTGCATGATTATAAAAAGAAAGTTGATATTTATTCACTAGGAATAGATGTAGTAAAAAAATTTATTAAAGAATATCAAGTAGACTGTGATTGGAATGAAAGTGGTAAATATTTTGCTTCTTCAAAAATTGAAGATAAAAAAATTTTATATAACTTTTCAAATACATTATACAAGTTAGGATTTGAACATAGTATATTTGGAAATAAGGAATTGTCTAAAAGATTAGGTACTAGTTTTTATAATATTGGACTTTATACAAAAGGTGGTATTTTATTACATCCAGGAAAATTAGTTAGAGCAATGGTTGACGCTCTACCTTCTAATGTTTTTTTGTATGAAAATTCCTGTTTGTTAAATTGGTCTAAAAATAAAGACTTTATATCTTGTAATTTTAAAAACGGAATAATTATATCAAAAAATATTATTTTTGCTGTGAATGGTTTCTTGAAATCATTAGGAATAAAATCAAATTACAATTTTCCTATTTCTTTAACTGCTAGTATGACAAGAAGATTATCTGATGATGAATTTAAATCTATCGGAGAACCAAAAGAATGGGGTGTATTACCTGTTAGGCCAATGGGCGCAACAATAAGAATGACGAAAGATAGGAGAATTTTGATAAGAAATACAGCAGAAGTTCATAGTCCATTTAATATGTCTAGGGATCTTCTTCAAAAAAGATCTTTAAAGCAAAAAATTGGAATACAAAAAAGATTTCCACATTTACCTAAAGATATAATTAGATCATCTTGGTCTGGAATTGTATCGAGAACGAGAAATAGCTCTCAAATATTTGAAAAAATCGATAATAATATTTTTGCTGCAGGTAGTTATAATGGTTCAGGTATTGGGGTAGGAACTTTATTTGGTGAACAAATCGCACTTAAAGCAAGTGAGCAAAACACAAAAGAAATTAAAATTATTGAAGCTAGAAATAAAGTTACTTTACTTCCTCCAGAACCCTTCTTAAGCCTAGGCATAAGAGCAAGGTTGCTTTTTGAACGTATAAAGGCAAAGTCTGAAACATAGATTTTATATTATATACTATTAAAAAAATGATATATAGGATTTATTTTGAAAGAATAAAGTGAAAACAAATATTTTTAAATTATTTAAAAAAAAACAAATAAGAAAACTAAAATTTAATTATCCATTACATGAAGATGCATTAAATGAAAAAGATTTAGCTGAAGGACTAAAAGTTCTGATAAGTAGACAGCTTACGATGTCAAAAAAGACAACAGAATTTGAGAAATATTTTCAAAAAAAAATGGGTTTAAAATATTGCTTAATGGTTAATTCAGGTTCATCTGCGAATTTGTTAGCTTTATTTGCTTTGATTAATCCTATGAAAAAGAATCATCTAAAAGCCGGAGATGAGTGTTTAGTACCTGCGGTTTGTTGGTCAACTTCGCTTTGGCCAGTTATTCAATCTGGTTTAAAGCCAAAATTAATTGATGTAGACATAAATTCTTTTTCTATAAATTTAGAAACAATAAAAAAAAATGTAACAAAAAAAACCAAAGCAATTATTTTAATAAATGTACTCGGTAATTGTTCTGAAATTGATAAAATTCAAGAATTTGCCAATAAAAATAATATATATTTAATCGAAGATAATTGTGAGTCTTTAGGCTCAAAATTTAAAAAAAAATATTTAGGAACTTACGGTGATTTTAGTTCTTTCTCTTTCTATTATTCTCATCAAATTACTTCAGGGGAGGGTGGTATGGTAGCTTGCAAAACTAAAGAGGATTATGATTTATTAAAAGTATTAAGAGCACATGGTTGGGATCGAGATGTAAAAAAAAAAAATAATAGAAAAAAATTTAATTTTATTAATTCTGGATTTAATTTAAGACCCTTAGAAGTTTCTGCTGCCATCGGATTAAATCAATTTAAAAGATTGCCAAAGATGATGCAAATTCGATCTTATAATAGAAATCGATTGATAAATAATTTAAGAAAATCAAATTTATGGAATAATCAGTTTGCTTTTTTTAATCCATCAAAAAATTTAAAACCAAGCTGGTTTGGTTTTCCATTATTAATTGATAAAAAGCTAGCTTATAAAAAAGATAAGTTCTTAGACTTCATAGGACTTCAAGGAATTGAGACAAGACCAATAATAAGTGGAAATTTTTCTAAACAACATGCAATTAAATTGTATAAAATTGATCACAATAAAAAAAAATTAGTAAATGCTGATGATATTGATAGACGAGGTTTTTTTATAGGTTTACCCACAGTAAAACTTTCTAAAGAAAAACTTAAAAAAATAACAAAATTACTTTTGAAAATTTCTGATATATAAATGATCAATTGTGCAATAACTGGATCAACTGGTGTTTTAGGAAAAAGAATTAAAAAATTATTACCATATAAATTTTATGAATTTAAAGAAGATTTAAGAAATAAAAAAAAAGTTGAGAGATGGGTTTTTGGTAATGATTTTGATATAATTATACACCTTGCAGCTTTAGTACCTGTTGATGAAGTGAATAAAAATTACAAAAAAGCTTATAATATAAATGTGACCGGTACATTAAATTTGATCAATTCAATTTTAAAAAAAAAAATAAAACCTAGATGGTTTTTTTTCTCATCAACATCACATGTTTACAAATCTAGTCAAAAATATTTAAGGATAAGAGAAACATTTAAAACAAAACCACAAAATAAATACGGAAAAACAAAACTTTTAGCAGAAAATTTATTAAAAAATAAATTAAAAGATAAAAAAATAAAACTTTGTATTGGTAGAATATTTAGTTTTACTGATAAAAATCAAAAACCACCATATGTAATACCAAGTATAAAAAAAAAAATTAATTCAAAAAATAAAAATATTTTATTAGAAAATTTAAATCATTATAGAGATTTTTTGAGTACAAAAGACATTGTAAAAGCAATTGATACTTTAAGAAAAAAAGATAAGACTGGAATATATAATATTGGAAGTGGAAAAAAATTTAAATTAAAAGAAATAGCGAAATTATTAGCAAAAAAAAAGAAATTACAATTTAAAGATAATTTAGTCTCAACTTATCTAATTTCTGATAATTCAAAATTAAAAAGTCTTAAATGGAGACCGTTAAGATATAAAAAAAAATTAGAATACTTTTATAAATGAAAGAAATAAATATTATTATTCCTACTTACAATGAAGGTAAAAATATTTTATTTCTAGTAAAAGAAATAAAAAAAATAATTCCAAACTCTTTCATATGTATTGTAGATGATTCCAAAGATCTAAAAATTGGATCTATTATAAATAGGAGTAATTTTAAAAGAGTTTTATATATTCATAGAAAAAACTCTAAAGGTAGAGGTTCAGCAGTTCTCTACGGTTTTAAAAAATTATTTAGGAATTATAAAAAACAAATTTTTATTGAAATGGATGCTGATTTCTCACATGACCCAAGAGAATTAAAAAGGAATATTCAATTATTTAATACCTCAAAATGTGATTTATTGATTGCAAGCCGATATTTAAAAAAAAGTAAAATTAAAAATTGGCCAATTGCAAGAAAGATATTTTCTAAAATGTCCAATTTGTTAGCTCAAAGGTTATTAAAAATAAATGTAAGTGATTACACCAATGGTTTTAGAATATATTCTAGCAGAGCAACAAAGTTAATTTTAAAAAGATGTGGTAAGATTGGAGACGGGTTTATTATTTTATCAGAAATTCTTGTAGCGGTGCATGTTAACAAATATAATATAAATGAGACACATTCTATTTTTGTAAACAGATTACGTGGAGAAAGTAATGTTAATTTTTCTTTAATTTTGAATTCACTATTAGGTTTAATTAAACTTTATTTAACAAAAAATAAATATCTAATTGATAAAAAGTAAAGATGAATTTTAAAAGACTTACTTTATTTATCTTACCTTTAATAATTTCATCATTAATTATTATTTTATCCAATGATATAGATTTATGGAAAAATTTTTGGAAAATATTTAATGTCCCAGTGCAATTACCTCCATTTTCAGATTTAGACTCTATTTCAAGAGCACTTGATGCAAAATTACAAGGTTTAGATCCATATTTTGATAATCCATATGATCTTTCTCAAAAGCCATATTCATACACAAGTATATGGCTTACATTTTTTGAATTATTTAGATTAAATGATCAAATTAATTTTAGAGTATTCAATTTTCTAATAATTTATTTTTATATATTTATTTTCATTAAATTGTCGTTCAAAATTAATTCAAATATTTTTTCAATTTTTTTAATTATTAGTTTTTTTTCGACATCAAATTTACTTTTGCTAGAAAGATTAAATATAGAAATTATTATAATTATTTTAGTATTTTTTATTTCGATAATTAAAAATGATTATTTAAAATTACCAATTTATTTTTCAGCTATTTTCTTAAAGTTATACCCAATCTTTGCTGTATTTATTTTTATGAAAAATAAAAAATTATTTTTTTTAATTATTTTTTTATCTCTGATTTTGTTGGCGATTATCAAAGATCAAATTTATCTTATTCTAAAAAATTCTATTGAATATGCTTTAATTTTTGTTCATGGCTTTCCATCAATTATCAAAGGAATTTCTTATTATTCTATTCGAAATGACCTATTAATTAACGAAAATAATTATTTAAATTTTAAGATTTTATTTATTATTGCAGCTATAGTTTATACATCTTTAATATTTTTTTATAACTTTAGATTAGGTAAAAAAAATCTTAAAAAAGAATTTACCCTGGAGGAAAAATTTTTTGTATGTGGTGCAGGTATTTACATTGGTAAAATGTTATTTTTTTCAAACTGGGATTATGGTCTTATATTTTTAATATTCACTTTGCCATATATAATTAGATTTAATAACAATTATAAATATATGTATTTACTAATTTTAATTATATGCATGAATAGTATTTATTTTGAGGGTGGCAACAGATATACAATTTTTTATGCCTCTAAAGCATTTATAGTTCATTTATTTAAGATTATAATTTTTTCTTACTTATGTTTTTATTTTAGCAAAATTATAAACACACATTTAGAATTAAAATTTAAAAAATAAGTAATTATTTGATTAAAGCTTTTACAGATCCAAGTTTCTCAACTTTTCCAATATAGTTTCCTTTTCCCATGATCGGTACAACCCCAACTGATGAACCAGTAAAAACCCAAAAATCTTTATTTAAATTTATTTTATCTTTTTTGACTTTATTTAAAACAAATCTTAATGAGTTTAATGGATTTATGTATACTGTATTCGTATTTCCAGTTACGCTTTGATTTAGTCTTTTATTGAAAATATTCGTTTTTAAATTGTCAATATTTATTTTTTTGTATTTTTTTAATGATCCAACTAAAAATTTTACATTAGCACCAAAATCACTACATAAGTCACCAAAAGAGGTAATTCCTTTTTTTCTTTGTCTATAACCAACTATTTCAATACAAGGTGCCATGTACGAAATATATTTAGTAATATTTTTTTTAGATATTTTACCTTTTGAAGAGAAAAAACTTTTTTTAATTAAATAACAGACTTCAAGTTCGATTCCTAAAGTTGACTTATTTATTTTTACTTTTTCTCCACTTTTAATAAAATTTCTACTAAAAACTGATGCAACGAAAGGCTCTTTTTCCTTCAGCTTTTTCATTAGTGGAATTCCTGTACCACCAGCTTTAAAACCAATTATTGGGTCTTTAATTTTACTTTCACATAGTTTTCTAAATTTATCTGCATCAGTTAGTTTTTTTGTAAATTTACTTGGTATTGGTGAAATAATTTTATTTGTTAAAAAAGCATTAACTAATTTGTCTGAAATTTTATCTCTAAGTGTTTTTGCCATAATATTTTTTAATATATTTTTTTTGATGTTTGATTAATAACAAATATTCCTGAAGTTGTAATTATTATTGCACCTATAATAGTAAATAAATCTGGAATATCACCATAAAAGAAAAATCCAAAAATTATTGCCCAAAAAATTAAAGTGTAATGAAATGGTTGAATTATACTAGCTCTTGCGTTCTTCAAAGCTAATATTTGAAAGTAAATACCTAATGAAAAAAACAAACCAATTGGTACAAAGAAATATAGAGATTTAATATCTATTGGTTGCCAAAAATTGAATGCCATAATTGAAGTGATTAAAATTCCAACTAAAGAGGAATAGAATAAAGATACTTCTGGGGCATCATATTCATTAATTTTCTTTGTAGCTATTTGATAAAGACCAAGAAAAAATGCAGCTAATAAAGGAATGAAAGAATTTACATTAAATACATCAGATGCAGGTCTAATTATTATCAACACTCCAATGAAACCAACAAAAATTGCTATCCATATTTTTATTGAGACTTTTTCATTCAAAATGAATACTGACAATGTAACAATAATGATAGGAGCTAACGCACCTATGCTATGAGCATTAGCTAAAGACAAATATTTAAAAGATAAAACAAAAAAACCAGATTCTAAAATTGATAATAAACTTCTGATAATTTGAAGTTTTAAATTATTAGATTTATAAAAATTATAATTGCTAGCTCTTTTTGCTTCTATGAGGCATAGAAAAAGTACAAATGTATATTTAATAAATAATAATTGAAATATGGAGTAGTGTATAACGGCAGTTTTCTGAATTGCATCTAGAATTGAAAATGAAAAGTAAGCAATTATAGCAAAAATAATTCCTATTATTTCTTTTGATTTATTATTCATTTTATTTTGTTAAATTAGTTACTTTAAGACAGACATTGGATCCAATCTTGTTTGAAACCAATTTATTCTAAAATCTAGATGAGGTCCTGTAGATCTTCCTGTTGAGCCTACAGTTCCTATTATATCTCCTTGATTAATTTCATCATCAACTGAGACTAATATATTTTCTAAGTGAGAATATATTGTTGATATCCCATGACCATGATCCATTATGACTGTTCCCCCCGTATAATATAAATCATCTTCAGCCATTGTAACCACACCTGAACCAGATGACTTAATCATGGTACCTTGTTTAGCTGCAATATCTATTCCATAATGAGGCCATCTTGGTTTACCATTTAAAATTCTTTGACTACCATAAACACCACTGATTATACCCTCAACTGGCATTATAAACTTTTCTTTAAAAAATTGTAGATCAGAATTTATTGCCCTTGCTTCTCCAATTGCATTATTTTCTTTTTTTATTCTTTTATAAACAGATTCAGGAGGGGTGACTTTACTTTCTGCTAAACCGTCTATTCTCTGTATATTATATTTCCTTTTTAAAACTTTTTTTGTAGTTATTGATTTTGTTCCATTGATAATTTTTGTAAATGTTAGGTCGTATTTTTGATCTCGATCTATACCAAAAACAAAAAAACCATCTTTTGATACTTTAACCTCTTTTTTTCCAACAATAATTTTAGCCCCAGGATCAGTTTTACCTAATATAAAATGACCTTGAAGAAATTTACCTTGGAATTCAATAGCTTTAACTGGTGATATAAAAATTAAAAAAACAAAAAAAAGTCTATAAATTATTGAGCTGTCCATCCACCATCTATAATTATTGATGTCCCAGTTATCATTGAAGATGCTGATGATGCCAAGAAACACACTGTTGTAGCCACATCACTTTCAGTAGCTGCTTTTCCCATAGGAATATTACTAAGTGCTAATTTTTTAAATTTTTTGTTTTTAAAAAAATTTTTTACCATTGGCGTTTCAACAAAAGTAGGTGCTACAGTATTAACTCTGATATTTTTTTTAGCTAACTCTACACCCATTCCTTTTGTTAATCCTTCAATTCCAAATTTTGTCATATTGTAAACATTTCTTCCTCCCATGCCAACATGACCAAGTTGAGATGACATATTTATAATTGAACCATGTCTTTTTTTATTTTTGAGCATCTTTTTTACAACAAGTTGTGCTACGTTAAACGCCGCTTTTAAATTTAAATCTACTAGATAATTCATACTTTTTTGTTTTATTTTTTCAAATGGCTCTGGAATGTTAGTTCCAGCATTGTTTACTAATACATCAATAATTTTAATTTTATCTAATTTTTGTTTTAAATCTTCATAGTTCATTACATCGCATGAAACCTTAATAATTTTACCTTTGGCTTTTTTGATATCTTTTTCTAATTTATTAAGATCTGAAGATGTTCTGCTTAAGGCTATAACCGTTGCGCCTGCTTCTGCTAATGCAATGGAACATGCTCTTCCAAGACCTTTACCTGCACCGGTAACTAAAGCATATTTATTTTTTAGATTTATTTTTTGAAGATACATTAAAAGAATAATATTTTAATATCTGTGTAAATCAACTCAACAGCTACAATTAAAATGGCTAATAATCCAAGCCAAGCTATCCATCTATATTTTTTAATCCATCCAGAAATTAAAGTTGCTGCAGTTGCCATTAAAACAATTGATAAAACTAACCCAAAAACAAGAAGACCATAGTGATCACCAGCTGCACCGGCAACACCTAAAACATTATCTAAACTCATTGTAAAATCTGCGAGTAAAACAGTCCAAATTGCTTTAAGAAAACTTGAATTATCCACTCTTACATTTTCCTCTGTTTGTGAACCTTTGATTACGTCTACATAAAGCTTGTAAACAATATAAAGTAATAACAATCCACCAATTAATCTTAAACCGGTGATTTGTAGCAGATAAGCTGTAAGTAAGGTCAATATTATTCTTAAAATTACAGCACCACCGATTCCCCAAAAAATTACTTTTTTTCTTTGTTCAGGTGGAAATTTAGATGCAACCATTCCAATTATTATTGCGTTGTCACCCGCTAAAACTAAATCAATAAGAATTATTTGAGTTACTATTGCTATTTGTTCAGGTGTAAAGAATTCTGCAAACATTACTGCTGTAGTATCATGTCTGCACCTTTTTCCGCAATCATTATTGTTGGAGCATTAGTATTCCCTGAGGTGATATAAGGCATTACTGATGCATCAATAACTCTTAAGTTTTTGACTCCATGAACTTTTAACTGATCAGACACTACTGCATTTTCATCTTTACCCATTCTGCAAGTACTGACAGGATGAAAAATAGTATTAGCATATTTTCCCGCTTCAACAGCTAACTGCTCATTGTCAGTAATATTTATACCTGGTCTTAATTCTTCTGGTCCATAATCTTTATAGGCTTTGGACTCCATAACTATTTTTCTAACTATTTTAAGAGATTTACCTGCTATTTCTCTATCTTCATCTGTAGATAGATAATTCATTTTAATTTTTGGAGGAATTCTTGTATCGGAAGATTTAAGTTCAATAGATCCTCTGCTAGTAGGTCTTACATTAGTAATGGTTGGTGTAAAAGCAGGAAATTTGTGTAACGATGATTTTCCCAAAAGATCCGTACTAGCAGGAGAAACATGAAATTGTAAGTTAGGAGTTTCTAAATGCGGATCACTCTTTACAAAACCACACAAATAACTAGCACCAACTGTAAGAGGACCAGTTCGTGTTAAGAAAAATTTTAATCCTGTAAATATTTTCTTTGTAAAACTATAATAAATATCATTTAAAGTTTCTAAATTTTTTATCTTATATACGGGTCTTAACATCAGATGGTCTGTTAAGTTTTGACCTATACTTTTATGGTCCATTATAACTTCAATACCGTAATCTTTTAATAATTTAGCAGGACCCAAACCTGAGGCTTGAAGTATATGAGGAGATCCAATAGTACCAGCGCTTAAAATGATTTCGCTATTTGCTTCAACAGTATTTAACTTATCACCGGTCCAAAAATTAACTTTTTTGGCAATTTTATTTTCGAATTCAATATTTTTGATGTGAGCTTTAGTTATAATTTTTAAATTACTTCTATTTTTTACTGGATTTAAATATCCAACTGCAGTGCTACATCTAAAACCATTTTTTACTGTTAAAGGGAAATATCCCATTCCCTCATTATCACCATTATTAAAATCATCAGTTTTTTTATATCCAAATTCCTCTGCGGCTTCCAAAAATAAATCTAAAACTTTAAAAGTAGATCTAATTTTTTCTACTTTTAAAGGTCCCCCAGAACCATGAAATTCATTTTTTCCAAATTGGAAATCTTCAGATTTTTTAAAATAAGGGAGCACATCATCCCATGACCAGCCCACATTTCCTAATTGTCTCCAATAATTATAATCATTTGATTGACCTCGAATATATAGCATTCCATTAATAGAAGAACTTCCTCCAAGTGTTTTACCTCTTGGGTAAGTCATCTTTCTATTATCACAGAAAGGCTCTTCCTCTGTATTAAAACACCAATCTGTCTCAGGATTATGCATTGTTTTGAAATACCCTCCAGGAATATGTATCCATGGATTAGTATCTTTACCTCCTGCCTCTAAAAGTAAGACTTTATTTTTAGGATTAGATGAAATTCTGTTGGCAAGAACACATCCAGCTGATCCAGCACCAATTATAATAAAATCAAAATTATCCATTAATTAGAACTCTTATAAATTAAAATTTTTTTATTTGTAACATTTCTGTACACAAAAAAATTAAAATAATCCAATAATAACACTTGTTTTAGATTTCATTCTTTGACAAGATTTTGTTTTTACAAATAAAGAGAGGGAAAACGATATGAAAAAAATCATTTCAATGTTATTTGCAGTTGCGATGGTATTTGGATTTATTTCAAATGCTAATGCGGCAAAAACACTAAAATGTCAGACAGTTCTTAACACTAAAGCTGATGAAGTTAAGATGTTAAAGGACTTTACTGATACAGTAACTGAATTAACTGGTGGATCTTTAAAATTTGAAATCTTACCTGCAGGAGCAGTTGTTGGAGTTAAGGAAACTCTAGATGCTGTTGACAAAGGTTTAATTGACTGTGGATTTGCATGGACTCACTATTGGTCAGGTGAACACCCTGCTGCAATGCTATTTGGTTCTCCAGTAGCTGGTGGTGGAATAGGTATAGATAATTTAGCGTTTTTATCTTGGTTCCAATACGGTGGTGGAAAAGCGCTTTATGATCAATTATGGAAAGAAATGGGAAGAGACATTAAAGGATTTATGCTTCAACCTGTTGGACCGGAAGCTTTAGGTTGGTTTCCAAAACCAATTAAAGATATGGCTGACTTTAGAAAATATAAATTCAGAACTCCTCCAGGAATTCCAGGACAAACTTATAAAGACATCGGTATAGCATCTGTTGCTATGGGTGGTGGAGACATTCTACCAGCCTTAGAAGCAGGAACTATTGATGCTGCTGAATGGTGTTGTCCAAAACCAGACTTAACTTTTGGTTTCCAAAAAGTTTTAAAACACTATTATTTACAAGGTTTACACCAAGTAGTGGTAAATGCTGACTTTTATATAACTGGAAAAACATATAATGCTATGACTGCACATGAGAAGAAATCTCTTGAAGTTGCGGCTGATGCATCTTTGATAAAATCTTTAAGTTATAGAATTTTATCAAATGGTGAAGCTTTACAAGAACTTACAACAAAACATGGAGTGATTTTAGAAGATACTCCATCTGACTACTTCACTGAGTATATGGCAGCTGCTAAAGCAACTTTGAATAAAAATGCTGAAAAAAATGCATTTTTCAAAGAAGTTTATGACTCTATGAAAGTATTTGCTGATAAAGCAGTTCCATTCTGGAGTGGTGCTCAAATGTCAAATGCGAAGCTAGGAATGGCTCACGCAGCAACATTAAAGTAATCATTAAACAATTAAAGTATTAGAGCGGACTTATTAGTCCGCTCTAATTTTTTTAGTAAAAATTATTATGGCTGAAGAACCAAGTAAATTAGATATTTCAGATGAAATGATTGCCGAAAGGCGAGGTGGTTCAGCAAAAATGCCAGAAGATATGCCATCTTGGATGGCAAAGTCTATAATTAACATAGACAAATTTAGTAAGTGGATTGGTAGTGTAGTTTGTTGGATATTAATCCCACTTATTTTTGCTATGACCTATGAGGTACTTGCGAGAAAATTATTTTTAGCACCAACAATATGGGCTTATGATATAAGCAGATTTTTATATGGAGCTCTTTTTATGCTGGGTGCAGGCTATGCACTTTCAAGAGGAGTTCATATTAGAGCAGATTTTTTATACAGAAATTTTAAAATTAAAAACCAAGGGTTAATTGATTTTTGGTTGTATCTTTTATTTTATTTCCCAGGTCTAATAGTATTTTTTTATATGACTTTTGGATTTGTTGTAGAGTCTATCCAAAGAGGTGAAAGAGGAATGGATACTACCTGGATGCCATATATGTGGCCAATTAAAACGTGTCTGTTAATTGGTATTATATTTTTACTTATCCAAGGATTTTCAGAATTACTTAAAAGCTACTGGGCAGCTAAAAAGGGTGAGTGGCCAGGAGAAGATAAATGATAGCAGAATTAATCGATCCAGCTATTTTAGGTTTTATTTTAGTTGGAGTAATGCTTTTTGCAATTTTTGTTGGATTTCCAATATCTTTCACTTTAATTTTTTTGGGTTTTGTATTTGGTTATTTAGGATTTGGAAAATTAGTCTTTTATTTAATGACGCTCCAATTTTCGATGGTGATGACAGAACAGACCCTTGCCGCTGTTCCACTCTTTGTGTTTATGGGAATAATGATGGAGCAAGCAGGTTTAATGGAAAGGTTATTTTCAGCTTTTCAGATGATGTTAGCAAGAGTTAAGGGCTCATTATATTACGCTGTATTATTTGTTTCTGTTATTTTTGCAGCTGCAACTGGAATAGTTGGTGCCTCAGTTACTATCTTGGGAATTATGGCTGCAAAATCAATGAACAGATCAAATTACGATGTAAAACTTGCTGCAGGTACAATTACAGCTGGTGGAACTTTGGGAATTTTAATTCCACCTAGTATCATGCTTGTAGTTATGGGGCCAATTATGGAAATTCCAGTCATAGATTTATTTGCTGCTGCAATAATCCCAGGAATTCTTCTTGCAAGTTTATATGCAGGCTACACAACAATTAGATGCATGATTAACCCAAAACTTGGCCCTGTGCTACCTGAGGAAATGCGTGCAGCTAGTATGAAAGAAGTCTGGATTGAGTTTTTTTTAGGTCTAGTTCCACCCGCAGCATTAGTTTTTGCAGCATTAGGAAGTATTTTATTTGGTTTTGCTACACCGACAGAGGCTGCTGGGTGTGGAGCAATGGGTGCATTGCTGCTTTCATTAGCATATAAAAAATTAACTTTATCAAAACTTCAAGAAGCTTTAGTTAAAACTTTAGAAATCACAGCTTTAATTATGGTTTTAGTTGCTGCCTCAAATTTTTTTGGAGCAGTATTTGCTAGATTGGGAACACCAACTTTATTAACAGAATTTTTATTAGGTTTAGAAATGAATAAATATCTGATCTTAGGAATGATTATGGTCATGATATTTTTGCTGGGTTGGCCATTAGAATGGGTACCGATAGTTATGATTATTGTTCCAATAATTTTGCCACTAGTAGAAGCGTTAGGATTTAATTTAACTTGGTTTGCAATTCTGGTTGCTGTCAATCTCCAGACCGCCTGGCTATCCCCACCTGTAGCGCTGTCAGCATATTTTTTAAAAGGTGTAGTTCCAGAATGGGATTTGAAAGATATTTACTATGGGATGATGCAATTTATGGTTCTACAGATTATAGGTTTAGTTTTAATAATCATATTCCCTAAAATTGCCTTATGGTTGCCAAGTCTCTTGTATGGACAGTAGAATTTATTAGTTTAAAATAAATCTAGTGAATCAGCCAAAAGTAAAATACTCTCTTTCTAATTGGGACTTAGTCACAGTTAACCCAAATTATAAAACTTGGAATTGGAGAGATCTATTTTGTTTTTGGGGAGTAAATGTACAGAGTTTAATTGGTTTCTCTTTAATATCTTCGCTGTACCTAATATATAGCCTAAATGTATTTGTAGTTTTTTTCGGAATTATATTGGGATCTTTTTTTGTTTATTTATTTTCAAATATCATAGGAAAGCCTTCTCAAAAATTTGGTTTACCTTTTGCAGTATTATTGAGATCTTCGTTAGGATTTAATGGTGCTAAATTATTTGGATTAATTAGAAGTTTGGTTGGGATTTTTTTATTTGGTATCCAAACTTATTTTTTATCTAAAATATTAGTTTACCTGATAAGGATAACAATTTTTTCAATTGATAATTCCTTATTGGATCAAGAAATTTTCATAATCTTTTATTTTGGTTTAAATATTATTGACTGGTTTGCCATAGTAATAACAATTGTTCTACAGACTTTGTTTTTTACTGTTGGGATGCAGTATAACAAAAAAATAATTAATTTTTCAGCAATGACAGTCTATGTTGGTATGCTTATTTTTTTCTTTGTTGTTTTATTAAGTGATGTAAAAATAACTATCGAGGCTTTTTCAAATATTTTTAGTCTAAATAGTTTTTTAGACGTTAATAATTTGGCTCCTTTACTAACAGTTGCTGGAACAATATTTGCTTATTTTTCAATTTTAATCATTAGTTTTGGTGACTTTTCTAGATATGTTAAAAATGAGCAAGAATTAAAAAAAGGGAATTTAAGTTTAATTCTGAATTTAATTGTTTTTTCTTTTTTATCTGTTTTTATTGTTACAGGTTCTGATGTTTTTCTTAATCAGAAATTTTCAGATATAGATAGAATTTTTACTAATCCTACAGATATAGTTGGGAAGTTTGACAATATACAAATAACAATAGTAGTTTTATTTTTTATCATTATCGCCTCAGCTTCAACAAATTTAGTTGCTAATTTTATACCATCTCAATACTCTTTAATAAATTTTGCTCCTTCAAAATTAGGCCTAAAAAGCGTGAGTTATATAATTTCATTTTTTGGATTATTGATTGCAATATTCTGGTTAACGATATTAAGCCAAATAGGTATCTTATCCTTTGTTGATACTTTTGGGGCTTTTTTTGGTCCTCTATTTGGAGTAATGGCAGCTGATTATTATTTAATCAAAAATCAAGAATTAAGTAATAAAGATCTATACTCTATAGATAAAGAGAGCGCTTATTATTATTCAGGTGGTTGGCATATAAAAGGTGTTTATTCTTTAATATTAGGATTTATTTTTTCAGCATCTACAATTTGGAATACTAATTTAATGTTTTTACAATCTTATTCTTGGATAATAGGTGCATTTGTTGCCTGGATAACATACTACTTGTTAGCAAAAAAATAATTTTAATGCACAAATTTGATTTTAAAAATAGAACAGCTGTAGTTACTGGTGGAGCTCAAGGTTTTGGTTTAGATGTTGCAAAAAGATTTTTAGAGTCTGGTGCTAAAGTATTTATATGGGATATCGATGAAAAGCTTATTAAATCAGCAGCTGATGAAATTAAAAACCCCAATTTATTTTATAGTGTTGTTGATATTTCAAAATATCAAGATGTAGAGAAAAACGTTGCAGACATAACCTCAAAAACAAATATTGATATTTTAATCAATAATGCTGGGATTACAGGTCCTACAGGTCCTCTATGGGAGTATAATGTCGATATGTGGAATAAAATAGTTCAGATAAATTTAATAGGCACTTTTAACTGCTGTAAAGCGATTGTGCCGAATATGATTAAAAATAATTATGGAAGAATTGTTAATGTCGCCTCTGTAGCAGGTAAAGATGGAAATGCAAATGCAAGCGCGTATAGCTCTGGAAAAGCTGGCGCAATTGGGTTAACGAAGGCTTTAGGCAAAGAATTAGCTGACAAAGATATAGCAGTAAATGCTGTAACTCCAGCAGGCGCTAAAACTAGAATTTTAGATCAAATGAGTAAAGAGCATGTACAAAGAATGCTGTCAAAGGTGCCAAGAGGAAGATTTCTTGAAATACATGAGTTTACCTCACTAGTTTGCTGGCTTTCTTCACAAGAAAACACTTTTTCTACAGCTGCGGTATTTGATATCAGTGGTGGTAGATCCACATATTAGTCTCAAAAATTTGAAACTATTTTTCGATCTTTATTATGATTTTTAATAGAATTTTTACCCATAACTGGTGCTGAGATCATTATTGACCAATATATAAGAAGTATAAAGACAGAAATTATTTTCATATTATTCATTTAGCAATTAATCTTGAACTTAGAATGTTTAAATTGTGACTGAATATTGAAATTATAAATATTTTATCTATAAGAAGACCATGATTAAATTTTTTTATGTTTTAATTACATCATTAATTTTTCTTAACTCCGCAGTCGCTGAAAATATGAATATTTTTAAATTTACAGAGCAAGAACTTTCAGAACTCGATGTTCGTAAGGTGAGAGGAGCAGATAACAAAACAGTTTATACTGTTGGATCAAATGAGAATGGTAATTATTTAAAAGCAGTAGCTGATAACGCAGCTTCTGGCCTTGGAAAAGAGGTTAAAATCGATCTAAATAAAACACCTTTTATTAATATTACCTGGAAAATTGAGAAAGATTTGCAAGGTATTAATGAGAATTCAAAAAAAGGTCATGATTTTGCAGCTAGAGTCTTTGCTGTAAAAAAAACAGGGGCAACACCACTTTCAAATAGAGCAATTAATTACGTTTTTTCAAGCAATAGTGTAGTTGGCCAGAGTTGGCCAAGCCCTTATACAAAAAAATCAATAGATAATGTATTAGCAACTACAAAAGATAATCTGAATGTTTGGGTAACAGTGAAAGCCAATGTTAAGGAAGATTTTAAAAAATTTCATGATTTAGATGTGAATGAATTAGATGGCCTAGCTATAATGGCTGATACTGATAATTCTAAAATGAAATCAGTTTCTTATTTTCAGAATATTTATTTTTCAGCAGATTAATTAATATTTTAGATACTTTTTTAATCCAATACTTAAAAACGACAATAAAATAGCTGCGATAACATCAGCAATCGGAATTGCATTTGGAAATCCAAAGTTCCATAAAATTACTCCGATTAACCAAATTATATAAACTTTCATCTAAGATATTATATCTTAGTTTCTATTAAATTTTTATTTATTTGATATTATTAATTTATGCATAAAAACTTTACTCATAATGTTAAAGTGTATTATGAGGACACAGACGCTGGTGGAGTCGTGTACTATGCTAACTATTTAAAATATTTAGAAAGAGCCAGAACTGAAGCGTTATCATCTATTGGATTAAGCAATACAAAAATAAAAAATGAATTTGGTGCTCTTATAATCGTTAAATCATGCAATATTGAATATAAAAAATCTGCATATTTAGAAGATGATTTACAAATTAAATCTTTTATAGACTCTACTTCAAAAACTTCTTTTTTTATGAATCAATCAATATTTAAAGATGGGGAATTGATCGTAGAAGCTAAAATTCATCTTGTATTTATAAATGAAAAATATAAGCTAGTTAAAATTCCAGAAAAAATCTTATCAGAATTTAAACCCTATACTTCTAGTTCATAGATATTTTTTTAGCTTTTTTAAATAAGTCTACAATCATTCTTTCAGATACTAGCCTAGTATTTACATTTCTGGGGCTAGGGTGATAACAGGCAATTAATTTTATATTTCCTGGTAGTAAATAGGATTTTCCATGAATAAATTTTATCTTTTCTTTTAAATTGTATTTTTTTTTATAAAATTTAGCACAATTATCAAATGCCACCTTTCCTAATGTGATAATAGTTTTTAATTTTTTTAAATTATAAATCTCACTATCAAAGTATTTTGAGCAATTATTAAGCTCCTCTATTTTAGGTTTGTCTCCTGGAGGAACACATTTTAAAATATTTGTTATATAAGTCGATTTTAATTTAAGACCATCATTTAGATTTTCTGAATTTGGTTGATTTGAAATTTTAGCTTTAAATAAACATTTGAATAAAAAATCTCCAGATTTATCACCTGTGAACGCTCTTCCTGTTCGTGTACCACCATGAGCTGCTGGAGCCAATCCAATTATCAAAATTTTTGCATCAATTTCGCCAAAACCTGTAACCGGTTTTCCCCAGTAGGTTTCATTTATATTTTGTTTTCTTTTTTCTGTTGAAATTTTTTTAATAAAATTAACAAGTCTTGGACATTTTTTACATTTAAGAATTGTTTTGTTTAAACTATCTATTTTAATATTCATAAATGAAAATTTTAAATTATTTAATTATAATATTTATATTCATTAATCCTACAGTTAAAGCAGATTCAAAAAAATCTTTAATTGATGAATTGCAAAAAGGTGGAAAATTAATTTTTATAAGACATGCTTATGCCCCCGGTGGCGGTGATCCAGATAATTTTGATATTAATGATTGTAACACTCAAAGAAATTTAAGTGATAGTGGTAGAATTCAATCAAAAAAAATTGGTAATTTTTTTGAGGAAAATAAAATTTCAATTGGAAATGTCTATTCTAGTGAATGGTGTCGATGTAAAGAAACCGCATCTATTGCTTTCAAAAAATATGAAACTAAAAATTTTCTAAACTCATTTTTTAGCGCAAAATTTGCTAACAATAGAAAAAAACAAATAAATGATTTTGATAAATTTCTTAGTACTTGGGATAATGATCAAAATTTAATTTTTGTAACACATTATGTTGTAATTTCTGAAATTTTAAATTACGCGCCTTCATCTGGCGAGATTGTGATATCAGATAATAGCTTAAAAGTTATTGATACTTTAGAAATTGAATATTAAATTAAATAATTATGTCATCAAAAAGAGCTATGAAACAAGCACAAAAGCAATCATACGCAAAGCATCGTTCAAACATTACAAATAGTAGATTTGAACTCAAAAAAAAGTTTCTAATAAAAAATAAAGATGCGAAAAAAAATAAAGATTAACTTTGTTGATCAAATTTTTCAATTTTTTTACAAGTTGACATTTTTGATAAACTTTCAACGTCATTTAAAACGGCTTTGATATAAATATCTGGTTTATCTTTTTCGAATAATATTTGTGTATAAAATTGTGGATACCCATGTTTTAGTGTAAGTATTTTTCCATCTTCTTGATAAATATTTCTAACGTAAGTGTTTGATTTTTTTACACTTAAATCTGTTATTCTGTATTTTTGATATGTTTTTTCGTTATAAATATAATTTCTAGTCATAATTAATTCATTAAGATTTAAAACATATTCATTTTTTAAAAAACCGTCCTCCTTATGATCGCATTTGCTTAATACAATAATCTCTGACTGCGAGTTTAAAGAAATAAAAAAAAATGATAAAAAAAATATTAAAAATTTATTTTCTCTCATTTTTATCTACAAAAAATAAAGCAATGATAAAGATTACTGTCCATGCAAATACAGATAATGTTTTTAAAGGTGTGGTATCTGCCCCCCAAACCTCAAAGAATAAAGCACCAATTATTATTCCTATAGCATAGATAATACTTACAATTTTAACTTTACTCATATTTATATTACTCTTTTGCTAGGTTTTTCTTGAAAAGTGACATGCCATTCTTGATTTTATAAGAATAAGATTCTTTAAAACTTTCAAGCTGCCAACCAGTAAGTCTTTTTTCAATTTCAATTATATTTTCTTTTTTCCAATCATCAGTTGTTTCCTCTAGCTTCCAAAGTCTTTTTTCTTCATTACTTCTACCACAACCATAACAATAACCTGTTGATGGGTCGGTTTTACATATGCTTATGCAAGGTGAAATTATCATTTTTTATAAATTAATATAAACTATATCTAACAAATAGATAATTTTTTAACAATTGTCATTGGACAAATAGTTTCAATAATATATAAAACTCCGTAATTTGTGGGGCGATGGCGGAATTGGTAGACGCGTTGGTCTTAGGAACCAATATGGCAACATGTGAAGGTTCGAGTCCTTTTCGCCCTACCATTAAAATACTATGAAAGTTACAGTAGAAAATAAAAAAGGACTAAATAAAGATATTAAAGTTTTTATCGATAAAGAGACAATGAACTCTTATATGGATGAAAAATATGAAGAGATCAAAGGAAGTGTAAATCTTAAAGGATTTAGACCAGGCAAAGTTCCAAAAGAAATATTAAAAAGACAATTTGGTAAAGCAGTTTTTGGAGAAGTTTTAGATAAAGTTTTAAAAGAAACTTCAACTAAAGCATTAGAAGAAAAAAAAATCAAACCAGCAGGTCAACCAAAGCTAGACTTAAAGACATACGGTGAAGACAAAGATCTAGAGTATGTTTTGTCAGTAACAGAGTTACCAAAAGTAGAAATTAAATCTTTAGAAAATATTAAATTTGATGAATACACTGTAAAAATCGATGAGAGTGAAACAGAGAAAAGAATTAAAGAAATAGCAAGAAACCAACCAAATTTTAAAGAAGTAAGCGCTGATACGAAAGCTAAAAAAGGTGATTTAGTCTCTTTAGACTATAAAGCAACAGTTGATGGTAAAGATTTTAAAGGAAGTGAAGGAAAAAATACTCAGTTAACTTTAGGTAAAGATTTATTCTTAAAAGGCTTTGACGAACAATTGATTGGTGTAAAAAAAGATGATGAAAAAATAGTAGAAGCAACTTTACCAGAAAATTTTCCTGAAAAAGAATTAGTAAATAAAAAAGCTAAATTTAATTGTAAAATTTTAAGTGTTAAACAATCAGAAGAAGTTAAAATTGATGATGATTTCGCAAAAAATTTAGGCGCAAAAGATTTAAAAGATTTAAAAACATTAATTTCAAAACAAATCAATGATGAATATAAAAATTCTTTAGATCAATTATCAAAAAACCAAATTTTAAAAGAAATAGAAAAAATTAAAGTAGAAGAATTGCCAGAAAATTTGATTGAAGAAGAAGTAAAAATTTTATCTCAAGGCATGTCAGAGGAAGAAACAAAGAAAAATAAAAAAAATTTAGAAGAAAAAGCAAAAACAAGAATTAAAACTGGATTAATTTTAAATGAGTTTGGTGAAAAAAATCAAATTAAAGTAACAGAGCAAGAGGTTCAGGCTGAAGTTCAAAAGCAATTAAGAATGATGCCTGGACAAGAAAATATGGTTATGGATTTTTATCAAAAAAACCCATCTGCATTAGCGGGTCTAAGAGGAACTGTATATGAAGAGAAAATTTTAAATTTAATAAAGGAAAAAGGTAAAGCAAATAAGAAAGAAATTGCAAAAGAAGAAGCTGAAAAGATTTTAAAAGAAGCACATGATCATGATCATAGCCATGGAGAAGAAAAAAAAGAAACTAAGAAAAAATCACTCACAACATCTGCTAAAGAAAAAAAACCAACAACTAAAAAGGCAAAATCAAAGCCAGCAGCAAAAAAGACAAAAAAAGTTAGCAAAAAGTAATCTCAAGTTGTATAAGTAGAACGAATCAACTTATGACAACAAAATTATCAGAATATATGAGCAATCTTGTACCAATGGTTGTTGAACAATCTAGCAAAGGTGAAAGAGCATATGATATTTATTCAAGACTGTTAAAAGAAAGAATTATTTTTTTAACAGGTCAGATTAATGATAATGTTGCTTCTTTAGTTACCGCTCAACTATTATTTTTAGAGGCAGAAGATCCAAAAAAAGAAATTTATTTATATATAAATAGTCCAGGAGGTTTGGTTACCGCAGGTCTTGGTATTTACGATACTATGCAGTATGTGAAACCAGATATCTCTACTTTATGTATCGGTCAAGCAGCCTCAATGGGTTCTTTTCTGCTTGCAGCTGGCACAAAAGGAAAAAGATTTTCATTACCAAATTCAAGAATAATGGTTCACCAACCATCAGCAGGTTTTCAAGGTCAGGCAACTGATATTGAAATTCACGCTAATGAGGTTCTATCTTTAAAGAAAAGGCTTAATGAAATTTATTCAAAACACACTGGAAAAAGTGTTGATGAAATAAAATCTGCTCTGGAAAGAGATAACTTTATGACAGCTGATGCCGCACAATCTTTTGGTCTTATTGATCAAGTAGTAGAAAAAAGATCTTAATACACAATATATTGATCCATTCTTATTCGAAACTTGATTAGTGTGAGTCTTATATAATAAAGTAATGAAATTGATTCGTTATAAAAATAAAAATGACAACTAATAATAAAAATATTCTTTACTGTTCTTTCTGTGGAAAGAGTCAACACGAAGTAAGAAAGTTGATTGCTGGACCTACAGTTTTCATATGTGATGAGTGTGTTGAGTTATGTATGGACATTATTAAAGAAGAGAGCAAAGATACTTTTGTAAAACATCAAGATGGTCTTCCATCTCCAAAAGAAATCTGCTCAGTATTAGACGATTATGTAATTGGTCAAGCTCATGCGAAGAAAGTTTTATCTGTTGCAGTGCATAATCATTACAAAAGATTAAATTATGAGAGTAAAACAAGTAAAAATGTAGAGCTATCAAAATCTAATATATTGTTGGTGGGTCCTACTGGTTGTGGAAAAACATTGCTTGCACAAACTCTTGCTAGAATTCTAGATGTTCCATTTACAATGGCTGATGCAACTACTCTAACAGAAGCAGGTTATGTTGGAGAAGATGTTGAAAATATTATTTTAAAATTGTTACAAGCATCTGACTATAATGTTGAAAAAGCTCAAAGAGGTATAGTTTATATTGATGAGGTTGATAAAATAAGTAGAAAATCTGAAAATCCGTCAATCACAAGAGATGTATCTGGAGAAGGAGTTCAGCAAGCTCTTCTTAAAATAATGGAGGGAACAGTCGCTAGTGTTCCGCCGCAAGGTGGTAGAAAACACCCACAACAAGAATTTTTACAAGTAGACACTACGAATATATTATTTATTTGTGGTGGTGCCTTTGCAGGTCTTGATAAAATAATTCTTCAAAGGGATAAAGGAACCTCAATTGGTTTTGGTGCAAATGTGAAAAATACTCAAGAGAAGAAAACTGGTGAATGGATGAAAGGGTTAGAACCTGAAGATTTATTAAAATTTGGATTGATACCAGAATTCATTGGAAGACTTCCAATGATAGCAACACTTGAAGATTTAGATGAAAAATCTTTAATAAAAATATTACAAGAACCAAAAAATTCTTTAACAAAACAATATCAAGAATTATTTAAATTGGATGGAGCGAAACTAACTTTTAAAGAAAATGCTTTAAAAGAAATAGCACAAAAAGCAATTAGCAAAAAAACTGGAGCAAGGGGCCTGAGGTCTATTCTAGAAAATATTTTGTTGAAAACAATGTACGATCTTCCGAGTCAAGATAATATTGAAGAAGTTATTGTTGATGCAGGTGTAGCAAAAGGACAGTCTCAACCAATCTTAGTTCATTCTAAAGATGATAATAAATCTAAGTCAAATAAGACCACAGCGGCTTAATATCCTTAATAAGTAATAAATATCTATTGCAATATAAAATATAATATCCATATTATTATTATGGATGTAAAAATATCATTACCATTATTACCATTAAGAGATATTGTGGTCTTCCCAAGTATGGTTATTCCTTTATTTGTTGGAAGAGACAAGTCTATCACAGCACTTAATGAGGTAATGAAAAAAGATAAAAAAATTATTTTAGTTACTCAAAAAAATTCAGAAATTGATGATCCAAAGAAAACAGATGTGTTTATGTATGGATGCGAGGGAAGTATTTTACAACTATTAAAATTACCAGATGGTACAGTAAAAGTTTTAGTGGAAGGTATAAAAAGAGTAAAAATCTTAGACTTTAAAGATAATGAAAAATTTATTACTTGCGATTATACACACTATCATGATGTTTTAACAAAAGATGAAGATTTATTCCCATTAGCTGCTACAGCTTTAAGAAGATTAGAAAAACTTACCTCAATTAATAAAAAAATCTCAAGCGAAACTATTAGTACATTAAAGCAATTAAAAGACCCTTCTCAAATAGCTGATAATATTGCATCTCATATAACAGCTACTATTTCAGAAAAACAACAAATATTTGAAACTGTTGACGTGAAGAAAAGACTAAATGCAATTATTAAAATAATGGAGAATGAGACAAGTATTATTGGTGTAGAAAAAAGAATAAGAGGAAGAGTTAAAACTCAAATGGAAAAAACTCAAAGGGAGTATTATCTTAATGAGCAGTTAAAAGCTATTCAAAAAGAGCTGGGTGAAATTGAGGATGGTAAAGATGAAACGACAAGCCTCAATAAAGCGATAACAAAAGCAAAGATGCCAAAAGAAGTTGAAAAAAAATGTCTTCAAGAATTAAAAAAATTGAAGAATATGAGTCCTATGTCTGCTGAAGCAACAGTTGTAAGAAATTATTTAGACTGGATGACCGAACTTCCTTGGAATAAAAAAAGTGAGGTTGATATAAATTTAACTAAAGCTTTAAATATTCTTGATAAAGATCACTTTGGATTAGAAAAAGTTAAAGAGAGAATAATTGAATTTCTAGCTGTTCAAAAGAGAATGGAAAAAATTAAAGGACCAATTTTATGTTTAGTTGGACCCCCGGGCGTTGGTAAAACATCTCTAGGAAAATCAATAGCAAAAGCTACAAATAGAGAGTTCGTTAGAATGTCTGTAGGTGGAATGAGAGATGAAGCTGAAATAAGAGGTCATAGAAGAACATACATAGGATCTTTACCTGGAAAAATTATTCAGATGATGAAAAAAGCAGGAACAAAAAATCCACTAATTCTATTAGATGAAATAGATAAAATTGGGAATGACTATAGAGGAGATCCTTCGTCGGCCTTATTAGAGGCTTTAGATCCGGAGCAAAATACTTCATTTAATGATCATTATTTAGAAGTTGATTACGATTTATCTGATGTAATGTTTGTTACAACAGCCAATACATTAAACATTCTACCTCCATTATTAGATCGAATGGAAGTCATCAGATTAGCTGGTTATACAGAGGATGAAAAGATAAGTATTGCCAACAAATATTTACTACCGAAACAAATTAAGGATAATGGCGTTAAAGAAAAAGAAATGAAGCTTGATGATGACATTATAAAAGAAGTTATTAGAGGATACACTAAAGAATCTGGAGTTAGAAACCTGGAAAGAGAGATTTCTAAACTTGCTAGAAAAGTTGTTAAAAAAATTGTTTCTGGAGAAGAAAAAGAGGTTGGAATAAACAACAAAAATTTATCTGATTTTTTAGGTGTCCCTAAATTCAAATTTGGAGAGCTAGAATCCGAGAACAGAGTAGGAATAGTTACAGGTCTCGCTTGGACAGAATATGGTGGGGAGATTTTAAAAATTGAAACTGTAACAATGCCAGGTAAAGGTAGAATGCAAATTACTGGTAAATTAGGTGACGTTATGCAGGAGTCAGTTAAAGCAGCTAAAAGTTTTGTAAGATCAAAATGTTTAGAATATGGAATTATTCCACCTGTATTTGAGAAAAAAGATTTTCATATTCACGTGCCTGAAGGTGCAACTCCCAAAGATGGTCCTTCCGCAGGTATAGGGATGGTAACTTCTATTGTATCTTCAATTACCAATATTCCTGTAAAAAGAGATGTAGCAATGACAGGAGAAGTAACTTTGACGGGTCAAGTTTTACCAATAGGTGGTTTAAAAGAAAAACTATTAGCAGCGCACAGAGCTGGAATAAAGGAGGTATTGATACCAAAAGAGAACGAAAAAGACTTAGTAGATATGCCTAAAAAAATAGTTGATGACATTAAAATAACCCCTGTCGAGTATGCAGATCAAGTTTTAAAAATAGCTCTTATAAAAGAACTCAAACCAACCGAATGGGTTGAGGTTGAAATCTCAAAAAAAGACGATAAATCTCAAGCTAGCATCCAATAGACACAATTTTATATGGAAATTGGATTATATTTAATATTTTTTATTTTAGTTGTATTTTACTTTTTAAAGCCTATTACTAAACAAGAGCAAGAAAGCTTCAAAAATAAGAATAATTGGCGTGGAGGTTTCTAAGTTTTCTTAAATTAGATTGGCTTATTTTGAGAATTTAAATCTTAGAAAAACTATAAGTTATTAGGTTTTTTTCATCATTAATAGAACTTGACGTCAGTAAACTAAAGGATATAAATCACTGTATTTTTGGTAAAGGGCGGTTAGCTCAGTTGGTAGAGCATCTCGTTTACACCGAGGGGGTCAAAGGTTCGAGTCCTTTACTGCCCACCAAAAAACAAATAAGTGGGGGTGTAGCTCAGTTGGTTAGAGCGATCGCCTGTCACGCGATAGGTCGAGGGTTCGAGTCCCTTCACTCCCGCCACTTTAAACGAATCTATTATAAATTAATTAAACTACTGATATTGTTAGGTTTTTAGGCCCACTTGTTGTAAGTATTTGAATTTATTGACTTTTTTTTTATTAAAAATGTGACGTATCTACTCTTCAACATAAATAAAAAACTGATATATAGACACGCATGTTATCTGATTTTCTTAAAGATTACTTACCAATAATAATTTTTCTAATCTTAGCTTTCGGGTTGAGTTGCGCTTTTGTGGTAATTAATTTTATTCTATCGCCAAAAAAACCTGATCCAGAGAAACTATCAGCTTATGAATGTGGATTTGAACCTTTTGAAGATTCTAGGCTTGAGTTTGATGTTAGATTTTATTTAGTTGCAATCTTATTTATCATTTTTGATTTGGAAATAGCCTTCTTATTTCCATGGGCAATTTCATTAGGCAATATCGGATTACTTGGTTTTTCATCAATGATGATTTTTCTTTTCATTCTTACGATCGGTTTTGTATATGAATGGAAAAAAGGCGCTTTAGACTGGGAATAAAATTATAATTTAATGAATAATAAAATAGATAAAGTTCCAGAGGAGTTTAAACAACTTGCAGAAGATTTTAGTAAGAACGGATTTATAACAACGTCACTTGATAACTTAATTAACTGGTCAAGATCTGGATCGCTTCATTGGATGACATTTGGTCTTGCATGTTGTGCTGTTGAAATGATGCAAACTTCTATGCCAAGATATGATCTTGAAAGATTTGGTGCAGCACCAAGGGCTTCGCCAAGACAATCTGATGTAATGATAGTAGCTGGTACTTTAACCAACAAAATGGCACCAGCATTGAGAAAAGTTTATGATCAAATGCCAGAACCTAGATATGTAATTTCAATGGGAAGTTGTGCTAATGGTGGTGGTTATTATCATTATTCTTATTCAGTTGTAAGGGGCTGTGATCGAATTGTACCAGTGGATGTTTATGTACCAGGGTGTCCGCCGTCTGCTGAAGCTTTATTATATGGAATTCTACAATTACAAAAAAAAATTAGAGAAAAAGGATCATTCATTAGATAGTTATGAAAAATTTAGAAGATTTAGAAAAAAAAATAAATTCAGAACTTACAACTAAGATTAATAAAACAGAAATTAAACATAACCAAATCTATCTTGAGACTGATAAAGAGGATTTAACAGACATATGTTTGTTTTTAAAAACTAATAATGATACTAAATTTAGACAGTTAATAGATATTACAGTTGTTGATTATCCTGAAAGAACCCAAAGATTTGATATAATTTATTTATTTTTAAGTCATGAGTATAATCAAAGATTAGTTTTAAAATATTCTATCTCGGAGAATGAAGTCATTCCATCTTTAACAAGTATTTTTCCTTCATCTAATTGGATGGAAAGAGAGGTATTTGATATGTATGGTGTTTCATTTAAAAATCATCCTGATCTTAGAAGAATATTAACAGATTATGGGTTTGAGGGTCACCCACTTAGAAAAGATTTTCCTCTTACTGGTCATACTGAGGTTAGGTATAGTGAAGACGAAAAAAAAGTAATTAGTGAACCAGTAAAATTAGAGCAAAATTTTAGAAATTTTGATTATGAGAGTCCATGGGAAGGAACCAAATATATAAAAAATGAAATAGATAGTAATGACAAAAAAAATTAAAAATTTAAATTTAAACTTCGGACCGCAACATCCAGCAGCACATGGGGTTTTAAGGTTAATTTTAGAATTAGACGGTGAGATTGTTGAAAAAGCCGACCCACACATTGGTTTATTGCATAGAGGAACTGAAAAATTAATTGAAAATAAAACTTATATGCAAGCAGTTCCTTATTTTGATCGACTAGATTATGTGGCTCCAATGAATCAAGAACATGCATTCGCATTAGCAGTTGAGAAAATTCTTAAAATCGATGTGCCTATTAGAGCTCAATATATAAGGGTTGTATTTTGTGAGATCGGAAGAATTTTAAGTCATATTTTAAATGTTACAACACAAGCAATGGATGTTGGAGCCTTAACACCAACTTTATGGGGATTTGAAGAAAGAGAGAAGCTAATGGGTTTCTATGAGAGAGTTTCTGGCTCAAGACTTCATGCAAACTATTTTAGAGCGGGTGGAGTTCATCAAGATCTTCCACAAGGACTTGAGGAGGATATCGCTGAGTTTTGTGAAAGCTTTCCAAAAATAATAAATGATTTAGAAAGTTTACTAACAGATAATAGAATATTCAAACAACGTAATGTTGATATTGGTGTTGTTACAAAACAAGATGCTCTAGATTATTCATTTTCTGGAGTAATGATTAGAGGATCAGGAGTTCCATGGGATTTAAGAAAATCTCAACCTTATGATTGTTACGAAAATTTAGATTTCAAAGTACCTATAGGAAAAAATGGAGATTGTTATGATAGGTACTTATGTCGAATTGAAGAAATGAAAGAGAGTGTGTCTATAATTAAGCAATGTTTATCAAAAATGGAAAAGGGACCAGTTAAATCCTTAGATGGAAAAATAAGTCCCCCATCCAAAAAAGATATAAAACAATCAATGGAGGCACTTATTCATCATTTTAAACTTTTTACAGAGGGTTATAGAGTTCCAAAAGATGAAATATATACAGCTGTTGAGGCTCCAAAAGGAGAGTTTGGAGTTTATTTGATTTCTGATGGATCGAGTAAACCCTATAAATGCAAAATTAGAGCCCCAGGTTTTTCACACCTACAGTCTATGGATTATTTAATAAAAGGCCACATGCTAGCAGATGTTCCGGCAGTGCTTGGTTCACTTGATATTGTTTTTGGGGAGGTTGATAGATGAGTTTAAGAAGACCTGCAAAAAA
The DNA here is from genome assembly GCA_902538255.1 of uncultured Pelagibacteraceae bacterium. Lineage (GTDB taxonomy): Bacteria > Pseudomonadota > Alphaproteobacteria > Pelagibacterales > Pelagibacteraceae > Pelagibacter. The sequence continues at coordinate 48,468 of CACBEJ010000004.1, forward strand.
TCAACCAGAAAATTTTGAATTTGATAGTTCATCTTTAAATGCTGCTAATAAAATTGTATCGAAATATCCAGATGGTAAACAGCAAAGTGCAGTAATGGCATTACTTTATATAGCTCAAAGACAGAATGATAATTGGATTCCATTAGCAGCAATGAAGTATATAGCAAAATTTTTAGACATGCCTTACATAAAAGTTTATGAGGTAGCTACTTTTTACACTATGTATAATTTATCTCCTGTTGGAAAACATTTTATACAAGTGTGCACGACGACTCCTTGCATGATTAGAGGTGCAAGTAAACTAGTTGAAGCCTGTAAAGAAAAAATATCAGAAAATGAAGGCGAATTATCGGGTGATAAAAACTGCTCATGGATAGAAGTTGAGTGTTTAGGAGCGTGTGTTAACGCGCCTATGATGCAAATTAATGACGACTATTATGAAGGCCTTGATAAAGATAAAACACTAAAAATTTTAGATCAAATTTTAAAAGGTGAAACTCCAAAACCAGGTTCTTATAGAGGAAGGATAAATAATGAACCTGAAAATAATAGAAAAACATTAATGGATTATAAAAATGCTTAAGGATCAAGATAGAATATTTAAAAACTTATATAATGATATGGGTTCTGATGTTGTTTCTTCTCAAAAAAGAGGTGATTGGGTTAACACTAAAAAAATTACTGACAAAGGTAGAGATTGGATTATAAATGAAATTAAAGACTCTCAACTTAGGGGTAGAGGTGGCGCAGGATTTCCAACTGGTTTAAAATGGTCTTTTGCTCCTAAAGAAGTTGGCTCTAGACCACACTATTTGGTAATAAACGGCGATGAGTCAGAACCAGGTACTTGTAAAGATAGAGATATCCTAAGATTTGAGCCACATAAATTAATTGAAGGTTGTTTGATAGCATCTTACGCAGTTCAAGCACATGTTTGTTATATCTACATAAGAGGTGAATACTTTGTTGATGGTCAAAAACTTCAAGCAGCTATTGATGAAGCTTATGAAAAAAAATTGTTAGGAAAAAATGCGGCTGGGACTGGTTGGGATTTAGATATTTATATTCATTACGGCGCAGGAGCTTATATATGTGGAGAGGAAACAGCCTTATTAGAAAGTATAGAGGGCAAAAAAGGGCAACCTAGATTGAAACCACCATTCCCAGCCTTAATTGGTCTTTATGGATGTCCAACAATTATAAACAATGTGGAAACTATAGCTGTTGTCCCAACTATTCTAAGAAAAGGTGGTAAATGGTTTGCTTCTCTTGGAAGAGAAAAAAATACGGGTACAAAAATATTTTGTATCTCAGGAAATGTAAATACGCCGTGTAACGTTGAAGAAGAAATGAACATCCCATTAAAAGAACTGATAGAGGTTCATGCTGGAGGTGTTATAGGTGGATGGGATAACCTGCAAGCAGTTATTCCAGGAGGCTCCTCAATGCCATTAATTCCAAAAGAAAAATGTGAAACATTAACTATGGATTTTGATTCCCTAATGGCTGAAAAAAGTGGTTTAGGAACAGCTGGAATTGTAGTGATTAATAAAGATCAAGATATCATTAAATGTATGGCTAGAATTGCAAGATTTTATAAACACGAAAGCTGCGGACAATGTACGCCTTGTAGAGAGGGATCTGGTTGGATGTGGAGAATGCTTGAAAGAATGGCAAACGGTGACGCTACTAAAGATGAAGTTGATATGTTAGGTGATGTTACCAATCAAATTGCAGGACATACAATTTGTGCTTTTGGAGAAGGGTCTTCTTGGCCAGTTCAAGGACTTTTAAGACATTTTAAAAAAGAGATAGTTGAGAGAAATAATCTAGATCCAATTGTTCAGAAAAAAAATAATATTCCTTATTTAGTGGATCAACATTTATTGGATAAAAAAAATGCTTAAACTAAAAGTAAATGATATTGATGTTGAAGTAGAGGAGGGATTAACAGTACTTCAAGCATGTGAAAAAGCTGGAGTAGAAATTCCAAGATTTTGCTATCATGAAAAATTATCTATAGCAGGTAATTGTAGAATGTGTTTAGTGGAGATGGAAAAATCACCTAAACCAATTGCTTCATGTGCTATGCCAGCAGCTGAAGGGATGAACATAAAAACAAATACTGAATTTGTTGAAAAAGCAAGAAAAGGGGTGATGGAATTTTTATTGGCCAACCATCCTTTAGACTGTCCAGTGTGTGATCAAGGTGGTGAATGTGATCTGCAAGATCAATCTATGTATTATGGTGTAGATAAATCAAGATTTAAAGAAAACAAAAGATTAGTTCCTGAAAAAAATATGGGACCATTAATAAAGACCCAGATGACAAGATGTATTCATTGTACGAGATGTGTGCGATTTGCAACTGAAGTTGCGGGTGTACCAGAACTAGGAGCTATAGGTAGAGGTGAAGATATGCAAATTACTACATATCTAGAACAATCTATGCAATCAGAACTATCAGCTAACGTAGTTGATCTTTGTCCAGTAGGTGCTCTAACTTCTAAACCTTATGTATTTGAGGCTCGACCTTGGGAATTAAAAAAAACAGAGACAATTGATGTTATGGATGCGGTCGGTTCTAATATTAGAGTTGATACTTATGATTGGGAGGTAAAGAGAGTTTTACCAATCATTAATGAAGATATAAATGAAGAGTGGATTTCTGATAAAACTAGATACGCATGTGATGGACTTCTTCATCAACGACTAGATACTCCATTTATTAAATATAACAACAAATTTGAGAAAGCTTCGTGGAACGAAGTATATAAAATTTTAAAATCTAAATTTGAAAATACAACAAAAGAAAAAATTTGTGGATTTGTTGGGGACTTAACCAACATGGAAACTAGCTATATATTTAAAGAATTTTTTGAGAGAACGCTTGATATAAAGAACTACGAGTCAAGAGCAGATAATAGATTTGTAGATGTTTCCAAAAGAGAAAATTATATATTTAATGCCTCTATTAACGGAATAGAAGAAGCAGATTTTATATTTTTAATAGGTGCTAACCCAAGATATGAGGCAACTATTTTAAATGCTAGAATTAGAAAATCTCATTTAAATAATAATACTAAAATTTTATCTTTAAACGATAATGGTGATTTAACGTATCCTTACGAGAGTTTAGATGGTAATACCCAAACATTAAAGAATATTTTTGAAGCAACAAATGATTTATCAAAAATTATTTTAGACTCTAAAAAACCAATGGTTATAATTGGAGAATCATTTCTAAGATTAAATTTAGCAGAGTTTTTGTATGAAAAAATATTAAAATTTTTAAAACATAATAATAAATTTTCCGAGTATTGGAATCCTATAAACATACTTTCTTGTGATGCTGCCACAGTTGGAAATTTTGATCTTGGTTTAATAAATAATGAAAATAATTTATTAAATAATTTAAAGTCCAATAAATTTGATATTGTTTATTTAGTTGGTCAAGATAATTTAGATTTTGTCAAAAAAAATGAGTTTGTAATTTATCAAGGTAGTCATGGGGATAAAGGAGCTGAAATTGCAGATATTATATTACCTGGATCAGCTTATACAGAACAAGATGGATACTTTACTAATTTAGAGGGAAAAATACAGAAAGCTTATAAAGCATCTTACCCACCAGGAGAAGCAAAAGAGGATTGGCAAATAATTAATGAAATTGCTGAATTTATGAACAATAGAAAATTATTTAATGATAAAGAAGAACTAGAAAGCAGTATGTTCAATCACTTAAATCTTCAAAAAGAAAAACAAAGTAAAGAATATGAAAAAAAGATAGTTGAAGATTTTCATGCTGAAAAATTAACAATAGATTTAAAACCATATTATTTTTCAAATATTATTGCGAGATGTTCGAAGACTATGATTGAATGTAATAATTCAAAGTTAAATTTTAAATCTACAGGTACAGAAGGTTAGTATGGAATACCTGAATATTGTTTTCGATGAAGTATACAAAATATTATTTTTATTAGTTCCAGTTCTAGTGTCTGTAGCAATGATTGTTTGGCTTGATAGAAGAATTTGGGCTTTTGTGCAAAAGCGACAAGGACCAAATGTAGTTGGTCCTTTTGGATTATTACAATCTTTAGCTGACGCTTTAAAATATATCTTTAAAGAAATGATCATTCCTTCAAGTTCAAATAAAGTAATATTTATATTAGCTCCCATAGTAACAATGACCTTAGCCCTAATAGCTTGGGCAGTAATTCCATTTAGTGCAACTCAAGTATTAGCGGATATAAATGTTGGTATTCTTTACTTGTTTGCAGTTTCATCATTAGGCGTATATGGAATTATAATGGGTGGTTGGGCCTCAAATTCCAAATATCCTTTTCTAGGCGCAATTCGGTCTGCGGCTCAAATGGTATCTTATGAGGTATCTATTGGAGTAATTATAATTAACGTATTATTGTGTGTTGGCTCGCTAAACTTAAATGACATTGTTATTGCTCAGCAAAATGTATGGTTTGTAATCCCATTATTTCCAATGTTTGTAATTTTTTTTATTTCAGCATTGGCTGAAACAAATAGACCTCCTTTTGATTTACCTGAGGCAGAAGCAGAATTAGTTGCTGGATATCAAACTGAATATTCAGGAATGATGTATGCAATGTTTTGGTTAGGTGAATATGCAAACATTTTATTAATGTGTGCAATGGGTGCGATATTGTTTTTAGGTGGCTGGTTATCACCTATTGAATTATATCCATTCACATTGGTACCAGGAGCAATATGGTTAATTTTAAAAATATTACTTTTATTTTTCTTATTCGCTTTAGTTAAAGCAATCGTTCCAAGGTATAGATATGATCAACTTATGAGATTAGGTTGGAAGGTGTTTCTTCCTTTTTCTTTAATTTGGGTAGTGCTTACCGCAAGTTATTTATTTTATTTTAATCTTTTACCTGTGAGCTAATTATGAATATTTCTAGATTTTTTAAAACAATATTTATGGCTGATTTCCTCGGGGGTTTATATATGGCTATTAAAGAATTTTTTAAACCAAAAAAAACAATAAATTATCCTTTTGAAAAAGGTAAAATAAGTCCAAGATTCAGAGGTGAGCATGCTTTAAGAAGATATCCAAACGGTGAAGAAAGATGTATTGCATGCAAGTTATGCGAAGCTGTGTGTCCCGCACAAGCTATTACAATTGAGTCTGCACAAAGAGAAGACGGTAGTAGAAAAACAACCCGATATGACATAGACATGATGAAATGTATATATTGTGGCCTTTGTGAAGAGTCTTGTCCAGTAGACGCAATTGTTCAAGGTCCTAATTTTGAATTTTCTACAGAAACAAGAGAAGAGCTATATTACACAAAAGAAAAATTGTTAGATAATGGAGATAGATGGGAGAATATTTTAGACGCTAATATTAAAGCTGACAATATTCATAGATAAAAAATGATTGCACATGCCATTTTCTTTTATACTTTTTCTATAATTGCTGTTGTTTCAGCTATAATGGTCACCGCTTCTAAAAATACTGTTCATTCAGTATTTTTCTTAATTCTTGATTTCATAAGTATTTCTTGTCTTTTTATTATGATAGGTGCCGAATTTTTGGGAATGATAATGCTAATTGTTTATGTTGGAGCTGTGGCAGTTCTATTTTTATTTGTTGTTATGATGTTAAATGTAGCCCAACAAAAAAATCAATGGTTTGCTGCAAAAGATAGTTCAAAACATATTCCAATAGGTCTGATAATTAGCACTCTAATTTTTGTTGAAATAATTATAGTAATTGGAGGTTGGAAGTATAAACCAGATTTATTTGACGTTAATAGTTCTTTGTCTCAAACTAGTGTAAGTAACACACATTCATTAGGTCAGATTTTATATACTGACTATATTCATGTGTTTCAGATAAGTGGGATGATCCTTTTAGTAGCTATGATTGGTGCAATTGTTTTAACATTTAGACAAAGATCTGGTGTTAAAAGACAGAGCTATATAAAGCAAATATCTAGAGAAAGAGCTGAAGGAGTTGAGGTTCTAGAGGTTCAGAGTAATAAGGGGGTTAAAATAGATGATTGAGATAGGCTTGGGTCATTATTTAACTTTAGGTGCAGTTATTTTCTCAATTGGTGTTATTGGTATTTTCCTTAATAGGAAGAACATAATTGTCATATTAATGAGTATTGAATTAATATTACTCGCAGTAAATATTAATTTAGTTGCTTTTTCAATTTTTTTAGGTGATTTGGCAGGACAAGTCTTTACTTTATTTATACTTACAGTTGCGGCCGCTGAAGCAGCAATAGGATTAGCAATTATAGTCGTGTACTTCAGAAATTCTGGAACAATACGAGTCGAAGAAATTGATAAGTTGAAAGGATAATAATGGAACTATCAATTATATTTCTTCCACTTATTGCATCAATTATTTCAGGTTTTTTTGGAAAATATATAGGTGATAGAAATTCTGAAATAGTAACTAGTGGTCTTGTTTCAATTTCTGCTCTCTTATCAATTTTTGTTTTTTATCAAGTAATCGTAAATCAGTATGAAGAAAATATTGTAATAGCTACTTGGATAAGCTCTGGTTCACTTGATGTAAATTGGTCAATGTTAATTGATCCTTTATCAGCTGTAATGTTGGTAGTTGTAACCTCTGTTTCTGCTTTAGTTCACATTTATTCAATTGGTTATATGTCTCATGATCCGCATAAACCAAGATTTATGGCTTACTTATCATTGTTCACATTCGCGATGTTGATGCTTGTGACCTCAGATAATTTTATACAATTATTTTTTGGTTGGGAAGGTGTTGGTTTATGTTCTTATTTCTTAATTGGTTTTTGGTTCAAAAAGGAAAGTGCAAATGCTGCTGCAATAAAAGCGTTTGTTGTAAATAGAGTTGGTGATTTTGGTTTTGCTTTAGGAATTTTCTTAATATTTTATTTATTTGGAACTGTTAATTACTCAGAAGTTTTTCAACAAATTCCAACAGTTGTAGATAGAAATTTATCATTTTTAGGTTTTGAGGTTAAAGCAATAGATTTAATTTGTTTGCTTTTATTTATTGGAGCAATGGGTAAATCTGCACAAATCTTGCTACATACTTGGCTTCCTGATGCGATGGAAGGTCCAACTCCAGTTTCTGCATTAATTCATGCAGCAACGATGGTAACAGCCGGTGTTTTCTTAGTAGTAAGATGTTCTCCAATTTACGAATATTCACCGTTAATATTAAATTTTATAACTATTGTTGGAATGACTACCGCATTCTTTGCAGCAACTGTCGCTCTAGTTCAAACAGATATAAAAAAAATAATTGCTTACTCCACATGTAGTCAACTTGGTTATATGTTTTTTGCAGCAGGAGTAGGTGCATACAATGTTGCTATGTTTCACTTATTTACTCACGCATTTTTCAAAGCTTTATTATTTTTAGGATCTGGTTCAGTAATCCACGCATTTAAAGATGAGCAAAATATAAATAATATGGGTGGTGTATGGAGAAAGTTACCATACACCTATGCTTTAATGATTATTGGAACACTTGCTTTAACAGGTTTTCCATTTTTATCAGGATTTTATTCTAAAGATGCAATTATAGAATTTGCGTATTTAAAAGGTAATACTACTGGTTATTATGCAGCAGGAATTGGAATAATTACAGCATTTTTAACATCTATTTATTCATGGAGATTAATTTTTAAAACTTTCCACGGAGAATATAACAATAAAGAGGTCAAGATAGAGGAAGCATATGAGTCTCCATTAGTAATGCTTGTTCCTTTATTTATCCTCTCGATAGGAGCAATATTTGCTGGTTTTTTATTTAAAAAACTCTTTATTGGTCAAAGTGATAATTTATTTTGGGCAGAGTCTATAATGTTTTTGGAGCCTTTGAGCACAGAACACCCACCTTTATGGTTTTTACTTTTAACACCTTGTTTGGTTTCATTGTCTATTCCAATTGCTTATTACTTATTTGTTAAAAACAAAGAGTTGCCTAATTCAATAGTTTCTATGAATAAACCTTTGTATAATTTTTTAGTTAACAAATGGTACTTTGATGAGTTGTACGATGTATTGTTTATTAAATCCTCAAAAAAATTAGGATTATTTTTATGGAAATTTTTTGATGGAACTATAATCGATGGTTTTGGTCCTGATGGAATTTCTTCTTTCATTAAAAAATGCTCAATTAAAGCAACTAAATTTCAAAGTGGTTTTATTTATCAATATGCGTTTGTAATGTTGTTAGGTTTCTCAGCTTTACTAACTTTTTTAATAATTAAATAATGAATTTTCCTATTCTTTCATCACTAATATTGTTACCAACAATAGGAGCTATATTTTTATTTTTTATAAAAGAAAAAGATGGAAATAATACTACGATTAAGTACGTAGCCTTATTCACGACAGTTGTAAATTTTTTAATTTCCATGTACTTGTGGATTGCTTTTGACCAATCTTCATCCAGTTTCCAATTTATAGAAGACAGAATATGGATTGAAGGATTTATTAATTATAAAGTTGGAGTGGATGGTATTTCAATTTTATTTATTATATTAACTACATTTATAACTCCGCTTTGCATTATATCTGTAAATAATTCTGTTAAAAATAGATTAAGAGATTTTTTGATTGCAATTCTAATAATGGAAAGTTTCATGATTGGTGTTTTCTGCGCACTTGACTTAGTGGTATTTTATTTGTTTTTTGAAGCTGGATTAATCCCAATGTTTTTAATTATTGGTATTTGGGGAGGAGCGAGAAGAGTTTATTCTGCATTCAAATTCTTTTTATATACATTATTAGGTTCTGTTTTGATGTTAGTTGCAATAATTTCAATTTATTGGATCACAGGAACAACGGACGTGGTTCAACTATATGAAATTGGTATTGATGTTAAATATCAAAATCTGTTGTGGCTAGCATTTTTTAGTTCATTTGCAGTTAAAACACCTATGTGGCCAGTTCATACATGGTTACCTGATGCACATGTTGAAGCTCCTACAGCTGGATCTGTATTACTAGCTGCAATTTTACTTAAGATGGCTGGATATGGTTTTATAAGATTTTCTTTAGGTCTTTTCCCAGTTGCATCAGAGGTATTTACTCCATTAATTTACACCTTAAGTGTAGTAGCAATCATATTTACTTCACTGATAGCTTTGATGCAGGAAGATATGAAAAAGTTAATTGCTTACTCATCAGTTGCGCATATGGGCTTTGTAACTCTGGGTATATTCACTTTACAACAACAAGGAATTGAAGGAAGTATAATTCAAATGATAAGCCATGGCTTAGTATCAGCAGCATTATTTTTAACTGTTGGCGTAGTTTATGACAGAATGCATTCTAGATTGATAACTACATATGGCGGACTAGTTTCTGTAATTCCAAAATATTCAATTTTGTTCATGTTATTTGCCTTAGCATCACTTGGTTTACCTGGAACAAGTGGTTTTATTGGTGAGTTTTTAATTTTAATGGGTGCTTTTAAAGATAATTTTTTAGTGGCTGTTATAGCAAGTATTGGAGTGATTTTAGGAGCTGCATACATGTTGTGGCTCTATAAAAGAGTAGTGTTTGGAAAATTAATAAATGAAGATCTTAAAAAAATTTTAGATTTAAATAGATCTGAATACTTTATTTTAAGTTGTTTAGCTGCACCAATTTTGTTTTTTGGTTTTTATCCTGATCCTTTAATAAACACTATTGAAGTTTCTGTTACTGATTTAATTAATATGCATAACACAAATATAGCTAGTAAATAATATGGAAAATTTAAATTTAATATTACCAGAGATTTTTATTTCTCTATCAATTATGTTTCTACTTATTTTGGGTGTGTTTAAAAATGATAGTTCTAAAATCACTTTTAATTTGTCTTTATTTGCTATTTTAATTACAGCGATAATTACAATAAATGAAACTTTCTCTGTCAGCAGGGAAACTTTATTTAATGAAAGTGTTGTGATTGACCATATGTCATCTCTGATGAAAATTATAACTTTAATTGGAGGTTTTTTAGTTTTAGTTATTTCATCAACTTATTTAAAAACATTTAAAATATTTAATATAGAATACCCAGTTCTAATTTTGAGCTCTATTCTTGGGATGATGGTAATGATTAGCTCAAATGATTTAATTATTTTTTATATGGGCTTGGAATTACAGTCATTAGCTCTTTACGTTTTAGCAACGTATAATAGAGATCAAATAAAATCATCTGAAGCTGGTTTGAAATATTTTGTTTTAAGTGCACTATCATCAGGACTATTATTATATGGATGTTCTTTAATCTATGGTTTTTCAGGCTCAACCAATTTTGATATAATATCAAACCAACTCAATTCTAAAGAATACGTTCTAACTTTCGGGATTGTGTTCATATTAGTTGGTTTAGCATTCAAAATTTCTGCAGTTCCATTTCATATGTGGGCACCTGACGTTTACGAAGGATCTCCAACAACTGTAACTTTGTTTTTTACAATAGTTCCAAAGATAGCTGCTTTGACTGTATTTATAAGATTTTTATATGTTCCTTTTTTAAATTTAATTGATCAATGGCAAATGATAATAGTTTTCTTATCTATAGCTTCTATGATTTTTGGAGCAGTTGCTGCCATAGGGCAAACTAATATTAAAAGACTAATTGCTTACAGTTCTATTAGTCATATTGGTTATACATTAGCTGGTTTAGCCACAGTATCAAATGAAGGAATTCAAAGTTCAATAATTTATATTTCTATTTATGTTGTTATGAATTTAGCTCTTTTTTCGTCTTTATTAATGCTAAGAAGAAAAGATCAATATTATGAAGATATTGATGATCTCTCAGGATTATCAAAAAATCATCCATTATTATCTTTATGTTTGTTGTTAATACTATTTTCTTTAGCAGGCATACCACCCCTAGCTGGTTTCTTCGCAAAATTTTATGTTTTTAAAGCAGTATTGGAACAATCAATGTATTTCTTAGCTATAGTAGGGTTATTATCAACTGTGATTGCAGCTTTTTATTATCTAAGAATTATAAAAATTATGTATTTTGATGAGGAAAAAGATAAATACGATACTGAACACAGTTTATGGCTAAAATTTTCACTGACAGTTTCAACTATATTAATTCTTGTATACTTCATATTCCCAAGTCAGTTAATAGAAGTTGTTTCAAGAATTAATATTATTTAATGAAAATTAAAAAATTTAAATTTAAAAAAGTTAAAAGCACAAATAATACTGCGATAAGAATTATTAAAGAAACCAAATACAAATTAGGTATGATTGTTGCTGAGTCCCAATCAAATGGTAGAGGACAGTATGGAAGAAAATGGATATCTTCAAAAGGAAATTTATTCGTCTCTTTCTTCAATGAACTAAATAAAAAAAAAATATCGATTAATGCTATAACAAAAATCAATTGTCTTTTAGTTAAAAAATTACTCTCATCATTTACAAATAAAAAAATTTTATTTAAAAAACCGAACGATTTATTAATTGATAAAAAAAAAGTTAGTGGGATTTTACAAGAGGTAATATTTGCAAAAGATAAAAAATTTTTGATTACTGGTATAGGCATAAATATAAAAAAAAATCCAATTATAAGGAATTATCCAGCTACAAACTTGCATGAAGTAACTAAAAAAAGTATTAGTAAATTAAGTGTAGAAAATAAACTAAAACAACTTTTTGAAAAAAATTTATCAAAACTATATAAAATTAATTAATGTATATTCTTGGCGATATCGGTAATACGGAAACAAAATTATGCGTTGTTTCTAAAAAAAATATAATTCTAAAAAAAATTACTTTTTTATCAAAGTCTGTAAAAAATAATCAGCTGAACAGCTTATTTAAAAAAAATAAAATTCAATTAAATAAAATTGAAAAAATATTATTTTGTAGTGTTGTACCTAAAACATTTGTTATAATTAAAAAATTTTTATCAAAAAAAGCTAAACCAAAATGCTTTGAAGTTAAAAAATTAAACTTAAAATCACTAATAAAAATTAAAGTTGATTATAAACAAGTAGGCTCAGATAGAATTACTAATGCTATAAGTTTAATGAATAATAAAAATAACTTTATAATTTTAGATTTTGGAACAGCGACAACTTTTGACGTTTTAATTAAAAATACTTATTATGGAGGAATTATTGCCCCAGGTGTTAGATTATCTCTTAATACTTTGTCAGATAAAGCAACTTTAATTCCAAAAATAAATTTAAAAAAAATTAATAAAGTCATTGGTAATAATACGATTTCAGCTGTTAGATCAGGTTTTTTTTGGGGGTATGCAGGTTTAATTGACAATATTATTAATTTAATTAAGAAAGAAACTAGAAAGTCTTTTAAAGTAATAATTACTGGTGGATTTTCAAATTTATTTAAAAACTCAATAAAAACGAAAGCAAGTCATAACCAAGATATTACAATTAAAGGTTTAATAAAAATTTCAAAATTAATTAAATAATATGAAAGACGAACTATTATTTTGTCCCTTAGGCGGATCAGGTGAAATAGGCATGAACATGAATTTGTTTGGTTATGGACAGCCTAGTGATCATAAATGGATTATGGTCGACATTGGAGTAACGTTTGCGGATGACTCTATTCCTGGTGTTGATTTAATTTTTCCAGATCCAGGGTTTATAGTTGAAAGAAAAGATAATTTATTAGGAATAGTTTTAACTCATGCCCATGAAGATCATATTGGTGCGATTGCCCATCTATGGCCAAAATTAAAATGTAAAATATTTGCAACTCCTTTTACAGCTGTATTGATCCAAGAAAAATTTAGAGAAAAACAAATTGATATAACCAATGATTTACAGATTGTTGAGTTAAATGGAAAAGTTTCCTTGGACCCATTTGAAATTGAATACATAACTTTAACGCATTCTATATTAGAGCCTAATGGACTTAGAATCAAAACTCCCGCTGGGGTTATTTTGCATACTGGAGATTGGAAGGTAGATCCAAATCCATTGATTGGAGATAATATAAACGAAAAAAGATTAAAGGAAATTGGTGATGAGGGCGTGCTCGCAATGATTTGCGATTCAACAAATGTTTTTAGTGCTGGTAGATCAGGTTCAGAATTAGATGTAAGAAAAAATATGTTGAACGTTATGTCTAGATTGAAACAAAGAATTATTATAACGTCTTTTGCCTCAAACGTAGCAAGGATGGAAACAGCCTTCTATTGTGCAGAGCAAACAGGAAGACAAATCTCATTGGTTGGAAGATCAATGCATCGTATTTATAAAGCTGCACGTCAATGTGGATATTTAAAAAATACTATTGAACCAATTGATCCAAGAGAAGCTAAAAATTTTTCAAGAGAAAAAATTGTTTATTTATGCACTGGAAGCCAAGGCGAACCTATGGGTGCAATGATGAGAATTTCTAGCTATGTTCATCCAGATGTTTTTATTGAAAAAGGTGATGCTGTAATTTTTTCTTCAAAAATTATACCCGGTAATGAAAAAAAACTTTATAAACTTCATAATCAACTTGTTAAGGATGGAATAGAAGTAATATCTGAAGAAACTGAATTTGTTCATGTTTCTGGACATCCAAACAGAGAAGACCTTAAAGAGATGTATCAATGGGTAAAACCTAGGTGTGTAATCCCTGTGCATGGCGAACATAGACACATGATAGAACACATTAATTTTGCAAAAGAAATGCAAGTACCACATCCAGTTCAAGTAGAAAATGGTGATATTGTTAAGTTATATCCTGGTGAAAAACCAGAAGTATATGACAAAGCCCCAAGTGGTAGACTATATTTAGATGGTAGTGTCAGTGTCGATCCAGATTCACAATCTATAAAAGATAGAAAAAATCTTAGTGCAAATGGATATATTGAAATAACAATAATGATAACACCTAAAGGAAATATACATAATAACCCAATACTCTCATTTCGAGGTTTACCAATAGATGATCGAGATGAATTTGTGTATGGATTAGAGGAAGAAATAGAAAAAACATCTAGAACTTTTAAAGTTGGAAGCAAACAACAAGAACACAATCTTATTGATGCATTAAAAATTGCTTGTAGAAAATTTTCTAAAGACAGAACAGGAAAAAAACCTTTTACAAATGTAAACTTAGTAAGAATTTAATGAGTATAACCGGGTTAGCTATTATCTATGTAATTATATGGTGGATAGTTTTCTTTGCTATTTTACCTGTTGATGTGAATCGAATGAAGACTGTAAAAATTGATGGTGAGGATCCCGGCTCACCTGAAAATCCAAAAATGTTGAAAAAATTCCTTTATTGTACAGGAATTACTACTGTAATTTTCATCATAATTTACTTATTAATTAAATTTGAATATTTAAATTTAAGAAATATGATTAATTAAGATGCTTTTATCAAATTCATTTATACCAATATTAAAAAACAATCCATCAGAAGCAAAAATTAAATCACATCAATTAATGTTGAGAGTAGGTATGATTAAGCAAGCGTCTGCAGGAATTTATTCCTGGATGCCTTTAGGTTTTAAGGTAATGAAAAAAATAGAGGATATTGTTAGACAAGAGCAAAACAAAATTGGAGCTCAAGAAATATTAATGCCAACAATTCAATCCAGTGAAATTTGGAAAGAAAGTGGTCGTTATGAAGATTATGGTGAGGAGATGTTAAGAATAACTGACCGCCAAAATAGAGAAATGTTATATGGACCAACTAATGAAGAGCAAGTTACTGAAATTTTTAGATCTTCTATAAAATCTTATAAATCACTTCCACAACTTTTGTACCACATACAATGGAAGTTCAGAGATGAAATTAGACCTAGATTTGGAATTATGCGTGGTAGAGAGTTTTATATGAAAGATGCTTATTCATTTGATGTATCTGATGAAGAAGCATTTTATTCTTATAATAAATTTTTTCTTTCATATTTAAGAACATTTAAAAGATTATCTTTAACCGCAATACCCATGGCTGCTGATACAGGACCAATTGGTGGAAATTTGTCTCATGAATTCATTATTCTTGCTGATACAGGTGAAAGTAAAATTTTTACAGATAAAAGAATATTTGATCTTGATAGTGATGATACTCAACTTGAAAAATTATCACTAGAAAGAATGAGAAAAAAATATGAAAAGTTTTATGCAGTAACTGATGAAAAGTTTAATAAAGAAGAATTTGAAAAAACTGTTTCTCTGGAAAACCAATTGATCACAAAAGGTATAGAGGTAGGTCATATATTTTATTTTGGTGATAAGTATTCAAAACCAATGGGAGCATCTGTTGATTTACCAGGAGGAAAAAAAGATTTTGTTAAAATGGGTTCTTATGGAATTGGCGTATCAAGGCTAGTAGGGGCTATAATTGAGGCTAAATATGATGATAAAAATGAAATCATGAAATGGCCATTGTCTGTTGCTCCTTATGATATTGCTTTAATACCTATGATAAATAAAAATGACACTTCGGCATTAGACAAAGCAAATAATATCAATATAGAATTACACAAAAATAATATTGATGCAATCATTGATGATACAGTTGAGAATTTCTCATCAAAAATTAAAAAAATGAATTTAATTGGTGCCCCATATCAAATTATTATTGGTAAGAAAAGCGAAGGTGATTTATTAGAGTTCAAGGAAACCGGTGGTAAAACCCAAAATTTACCATTAAATAAAATTATAGAAATAATAACTAAA
This sequence comes from uncultured Pelagibacteraceae bacterium, assembly GCA_902538255.1. Lineage (GTDB taxonomy): Bacteria > Pseudomonadota > Alphaproteobacteria > Pelagibacterales > Pelagibacteraceae > Pelagibacter. The sequence goes on from CACBEJ010000004.1 coordinate 64,145, forward strand.
CAAAAAAATTCAATTTGATTTCTACTTTAGAAAAAGAAATTACTTTTAGATTTTTAAATGCCAGAAAAAAAGATGGCTTTTTGAATGTTATATCTATTTTTTCTTTTATAGGCATAAGTCTTGGAGTTGCAGTTCTTATTATTGTGATGTCAGTCATGAACGGATTTAGGACAGAGCTGATTAATAAAATAGTAGGCTTTAACTCACACATAACTGTAAAAACTTATGGAAATCTAATTGATGAAAAAAAAATAAATAAAAAAAATTTAGAATTAATCTCACAAAATATTATTTTAAGTAATTCTGGTGAAGCTATTATACTAAAAAACGACACATCAAAAGGAATAGTTTTACGTGGATATAAAACAAATGACTTTCCAAGTTTAGAAATTGTTAAAAATGAAAAATTTAAAGGAAACAAAGGTCAATTAAATAGAAATTATATATCTATAGGCAATGAATTAAGTTTTTCTTTAGATCTTAAAATAGGTGATGAATTAACTATACTTTCACCATCTGGGGTAGAAACAATTATTGGTAGTATGCCAAAACAAAAAACTTTTTTAGTAGCATCAATTTATAATAGTGGTTTGGCTGAGTTTGATAATAATATTGCATTTATTAACTTAAGCACTCTTGAGGATTTTTTTGACTATAAGCCAGAGGATAGAAATTTAGAAATTTATTTGAAAAACCCAAATAAAATTGAGCAGCAAAAATTTATTGTCCAAGAAATTTTTGATGAAGAATTTGTTTTTAGTTGGGCTGATATGAATAGTTCTTTGTTTTCTGCTTTAAAAGTTGAAAGAAATGTAATGTTTATTATCTTGTCATTAATAATTATTGTAGCTGCTTTTAATATAATTTCTGGACTAACAATTTTAGTTAAAAACAAAACAAGAGATATCGCAATTTTAAAGTCAATTGGTGTGTTAAATAAATCAATTGTAAAAATATTTTTTTTAGTAGGTGTAATAATAGGAACATCAGCCACTATTTTTGGAATTTTTTTAGGGATAACTTTTTCTCTTTACATAGAAAATTTTAGACAATTTCTTAGCTCAACATTTAATATAAGTTTATTTCCTGAAGAGATTTATTTTTTAAGTAAGATGCCTTCTGAAATAGATCCAACATCAATTTTTTTAATATCAATTTGTTCAATAATTATAACAATAATAGTTTCAATTTTTCCTGCCTTTAAAGCAGCCAAACTAGACCCTATAAAATCTTTAAAATATGAATAATTTTCTTGAATTAAAAAAAATATTTAAAACTTTTAAAACGGAAAAAACAGTTAAAGTATTAAAAAATCTTTCTCAAAAATTTGATAAAGGTAAAAGCTATTCTATAATAGGGCCATCTGGTTCAGGTAAATCAACACTATTAAATTTAATTTCATTAATCGATAGACCATCATCTGGGTCAATCTCTTTTGATAAAATTCCTGTAAATTTCAACGAAACTGAAAAAAATGATGTTTATAGATCCAAAAATATAGGAATTGTTTATCAACAAAATAATCTTCTTCCAGATTTTACTGCTTTAGAAAATATATATTTGGCCTCACTTGCAATTAATGACAATAAAGAATTAGCAATATCTAATGCAGAAAAATTACTCAAAAAAGTTGGTCTTTCTAACAGGGCAGATCACTTTCCATCTCAACTATCAGGTGGTGAAGCTCAAAGAGTCGCTATAGCAAGAGCAATTGTAAATGATCCTGATATTATTTTAGCAGATGAGCCAACCGGAAGTTTGGATATGGAAACTGCAAATGACGTTTTTGAACTTTTATATAAACAAAAAAGTTCTGATAGACTTATTATATTTGCAACTCATAATAGATTCTTTGCTAATAAGTCAGATTGTCTTTTGGAGATGATAGATGGTAGTATAAAATCTTCTAATGCTTGAGTCTCATTCTCAAAATTTCAATCATCTTAAAATTCATACTCAATATTCTATTTGTGAA
>CACBEJ010000005.1 GCA_902538255.1 uncultured Pelagibacteraceae bacterium
ATAATTTAAATTTGGAACGAAAGAGTCTGGTTTAGATCCTAAGACTAAAATATATTTATTTGTTTCTTCCACTAAAAATATTCTTTTTTAATAATTTTTCAGCTTTTTTTACATCTTTTATTTCATCAACAGCTACTGAATTAGAATTTAATTTTACCATTTTAATTTTTTCATTTAAATCAAAGAACCTTAAAATTTCTATATCCTCAATACTTTCTGTTTCACTTTTTTTTTTTGTAGAATAAAATTTATTTAATTGCCTTTTGTTAAACGCATATATGCAAACTTGTTTATAATATTGTATATTTTGAAATTCTTTTTTTGCTCCTGGAACTAAAGCTCTCGAGATATAAATTAGCTCACCTTTTGAGTTTACAACAACCTTCGGTAAATTAATACTACTAGGATTTTCAAAATTATGAACTTTGTCGTAACCACAAATAACATGATTAGGAAATTTTTTTTTTGCATTAATAATTTTCCTTACATCTTTAGGATTTATAGTTGGCTCATCGCCTTGAACGTTAATGTATATTTTCGATCTAATCTTATTTGATGCTTCAGCTACTCTATCTGTTCCTGTTAAACAATTAGAGGATGTAAATATGTATTTATAGCCATATTTTTTAACTACTTTTGCAATTTTTTTGCTATCTGTTGCTATATAAACTTTAGCATTTTTAATACGACTACAAATATCAGCAACACGAATTACCATTTCTTTCCCTAAAATTTTAACCAAAGGTTTTCCTCTATATCTGCTTGAGCCATATCTTGCTGGAATAATTATTGATGTTGTCATTCTATTAAAATGTTTTAATTACTTATACATTATCATAAATTCAATAAAATAAGTAAATTATGTTAAAAAACTAAACATTAATTCTAGATGAAAAATTATTTTGAAAAATTTGAAAAGATGAGAATAGCAGGAAATCTTGCTGCAAGAACTTTAGATATGTTAACAGAAAACATTAAAGAGGGTGTCTCCACAGATTATCTGGATAAATTGGGATATGAATTTATTAGAGATAATGGTGGCTACTCTGCTCCACTATATTATAGAGGTTTTACAAAATCTTTATGTACCTCTTTAAATCATGTTGTGTGTCATGGGGTACCCTCTAATAGAATTTTACAAGAAGGTGACGCTTTAAACGTTGACGTGACTGCAATCGTTGATGAATATTACGGTGATACTAGTAGAATGTTTTGTATTGGTAAAACTTCAATTAAACTTAATAATCTTATTGATGCAACTTACGATGCTATGATGAGAGCCATCAGAATTTTAAAGCCAGGAATTAAATTAGGAGATATTGGTTATGAAATTCAATCTTTTGTAGAAAAGAAAGGCTATTCTGTTGTCAGAGATTTTTGTGGTCATGGTATAAGTACAATTTTTCATGAACCACCAAATATTCTACATTATGGAAATAAGAATTCAGGAATGGAACTAACGCCTGGAATGACATTTACTATAGAACCCATGATTAATGCAGGTAAATATGATGTTAAGATGTTGAATGATGGCTGGACAGCTGTTACAAAAGATAAATCCTTATCCGCACAATTTGAACATACTGTAGGAATTACTGAAAATGGTTATGAAATCTTTACAGAATCTGCTAAAGGTTATTTAAAGCCTCCATACTAAATAATTAATGATTAAAAGATACTCGCGAAAAAAATTAACAGATATTTGGTCAGAAGAAAATAAATATAAGATATGGTTAGATGTTGAGGTTGCAGCCGCAGAAGCAATGGAAAAAATTGGTCAAATTCCAAGAGGTGTAGCTTCGGTTGTAAAGAAAAAAGCAAGAATTAATGTAAGCAGAATTCACAAAATAGAGTCTGAAGTAAAACATGATGTAATAGCATTTCTCACTTCTGTAACTGAAAAAGCAGGAATTAAAGCACGGTATCTTCATCAAGGAATGACATCATCAGACGTTTTGGATACTAGTTTTAATATTCAAATGGTGCAATCAGGTAAAATCATTTTAAAAGATATAGATCAAATTTTAAAAGTTTTAAAAAGACAAGCCAAAAAGTATAAATTCACACCATGTATAGGCAGAAGTCACGGTATCCATGCTGAGCCCATAACTTTTGGATTAAAATTGGCCTCATTTTATGAGGAGTTTAAGAGAAATAGAAAGAGACTCAAGGATGCTATTGATGAGGTTTCTACATGTGCAATTTCTGGTGCTGTTGGAACATTTGCTAACATTAATCCAAATGTAGAAAAACATGTGGCAAAAAAATTAGGTTTAAAAGTTGAGCCAATTTCTACACAAGTAATTCCAAGAGACAGACATGCTTTTTATTTTTCTGTTTTAGGAATTATTGCAGGATCTATTGAAAGAGTAGCAGTTGAAATAAGACACCTACAAAGAACTGAAGTTTATGAACTACAAGAATATTTCTCTAAAAATCAAAAAGGCTCCTCTGCTATGCCTCATAAAAAAAATCCTATTTTAAGTGAGAATCTTACTGGTTTAGCAAGGATGGTCAGAAGTACAGTTACACCAGCACTTGAAAACATAGCTCTTTGGCATGAAAGAGATATTTCTCATTCAAGTGTTGAAAGAAATATCGGACCAGATGCTAATATAACAACTGATTTTGCATTAGTTAGACTTACAAATATTTTAGATAACATGATTGTTTATCCTAAAAAAATGCTTGAAAACTTAAATTTAAAAAAAGGTTTAATTTTTTCTCAAGAGGTTATGTTGGAATTAACTAAAACAGGTTTAAGCAGAGAAAAATCTTATAAATTGGTTCAATCTTATGCAAAAAAATGTTTTGCAGAGAATTTAAACCTAATTGATGTCATTTCATCTGATAAATTTATAATGAATAAAATTTCACAAAAAAAACTAAAATCTATATTTAATTATTCTAAACACTTAAAAAACGTAAATTTGATCTTTAGAAGAGTTTTTAAATAATGAAAAAAGGTAAAAAATTATACGAAGGAAAAGCTAAAATCATTTATGCAACAAATGATAAAAACTTAGTTATCCAATATTTTAAAGATGATGCTACTGCATTTAATAATCAAAAAAAAACTACCATTGAAGGTAAAGGTGTTTTAAATAACAGAATATCAGAACATATACTCTCTAACCTTTCTCAAATAGGAATTAAAAATCATTTAGTAAAAAGATTAAATATGCGTGAACAAATTATAAAGCTTGTTGAAATAATTCCGATAGAGTTCATTGTGAGAAATGTTGCAACAGGCTCAATTACTAAAAGATTGGGCATTGAGGACGGTACTGTTTTAAAAGAACCTCTGATCGAATTCTGCTTGAAAGATGACAAGCTTGGAGATCCATTAATATCTGAAGAACATATTTTAGCTTTTGATTGGGCGTCAAAAACAGAAATAGATAAAGTTAAAAAAATGATTTTAAGAATTAATGATTTTATGATTGGGATGTTTAGAGGTGTTGGGATTAAACTTATTGATTTTAAATTAGAGTTTGGAAGAATTAAAATTGATGGAAAAAATGATGTTATTTTAGCAGATGAAATTAGTCCCGATACATGTAGATTATGGGACAGTATTACAGAAAAAAAATTAGATAAAGATCGATTTAGAAAAGATCTGGGTGATTTGATTCCAGCTTATACTGAAGTTGCAAAAAGATTAGGTATACTTCATGAACAATCTAATGTTTCAGCAGTAAATGTAACTAAATTATCTTCAGTTACAAGAAAGAAAAAATGAAAATTTCTGTAATCATCACTCTAAAAAAAGATGTACTTGATCCACAAGGAAAAGTTATTCATCAAACTTTGGATGGAATGGGTTTTGATGATGTTAATGAAGTTAGACAAGGTAAATATTTTGAAATAGACACTAAAGAAACCGATAACAACAAAGCAAAAGCAAAAGTTGAAGAAATGTGCAAAAAACTTTTGGCAAATCTTGTAATTGAAAATTATAAAATTATTGATCCAAAGTAATTAATGAAATCATCAGTTATTACTTTTCCTGGTTCAAATTGCGACAGAGACATGGATGTTGCTCTAAAAAAATTTGGATTTAAAAATAAAATGGTTTGGCATGCTGATACTGAATTGCCAAAAAGTGATCTGGTTGTATTGCCAGGTGGTTTTTCATATGGGGACTACTTAAGATGTGGAAGTATGGCTTCTAAATCAAAAATAATGAAATCTGTAATTAATTTTGCAAATTCAGGGGGTATCGTTATGGGTATCTGTAATGGATTTCAAATATTGGTAGAAACTGGTTTGGTTCCAGGTGTTTTGCTTAGAAACAAATATTTAGAATTTATTTGTAAAAATGTTTTTGTAAAAATTAATGATAAAAAAAATAAATATTTTAAAAATTTTGATAACGAGGTTTTAGAATTTCATATAGCTCATAATGAAGGAAATTATTTTTGTACTTATGATCAATTAAAAGAAATTGAAGATAATAACCAAATAGCTATTAACTATTGTGATGAAAATGGAAAAATAGAAGATCAATTTAATCCTAATGGATCTATAAAAAATATTGCTGGTATATTTAATAAAGAAAAAAATGTTCTAGGGATGATGCCCCACCCTGAAAGAATGATTGATCCATCTTTATCTGGTGAGGATGGGTCATTATTTTTTAAAAACTTAATAAACAACTTAAAATGATTGTAAACGAACAAATAGCAGTTGATCATGGTTTAAAAGAAAATGAATACGCTAAAATTTGTGAGTTATTAAAAAGGACACCAAACATTACAGAACTAGGAATTTTTTCTGCAATGTGGAATGAACATTGTTCATATAAATCATCAAGATTACATTTAAAAAAATTACCTACCAAAGGAAAAAAAGTTATACAAGGTCCTGGTGAAAATGCTGGTGTTATCGATATTGATGATAATGATGCAATAGTTTTTAAAATAGAAAGTCACAATCACCCTTCATTTATAGAACCTTACCAGGGCGCTGCAACTGGTGTTGGTGGAATAATGAGAGATATATTTACAATGGGTGCAAGACCAATAGCTAACTTAAACTCAATACATTTTGGATCACCACAGAATAAAAAAACAAAAAATTTATTAAGAGGTGTTGTCCATGGCATAGGTGGTTATGGAAATTGCATGGGTGTTCCTACAATTGCTGGCCAAACAAGTTTTGATAGCTCCTATAATGGAAATATTTTGGTTAATGCTATGACATTAGGATTAGTCAAAAAAAATAAGATTTTCTACTCAAAAGCTGCAGGTTTAAACAAACCAATTATATATGTTGGATCAAAAACTGGAAGAGATGGAATTCATGGAGCAAGTATGGCCTCAGCTAGCTTTGATGAAAAAATTGAGGAAAAAAAGCCAACAGTTCAAGTTGGAGACCCTTTTACTGAAAAACTTTTACTTGAAGCTTGTTTAGAGTTAATGGCTGGCGACTCCATTATAGCCATTCAAGATATGGGTGCTGCTGGATTAACCTCTTCAAGTATTGAAATGGCTTCAAAAGGCAACCTTGGAATTGAAATTAATTTAAACAAAGTACCTTGTAGAGAAACTAAAATGACTCCTTATGAAATTATGCTCTCTGAGAGCCAAGAAAGAATGTTGATTGTTTTAGAAAACGGCAAAGAAGAAAAAGCAAAAAAAATATTTGATAAATGGAACTTGGATTTTGCAGTGATTGGAAAAACTACTAAATCTAAAAAAATAGAACTTTATTTTGATGAAGAAAAAGTTGCAGATATTCCAATTAATACTTTGGTTGAAAACTCTCCCATGTACGATCGAAAATGGAAAAAAGCAAAACTTCCTAAAAAAAATAAGATTAAAAAAGAAGATATTAAACATTTAAAAATTATCGATGTATTAAAAAAAATTTTAGCAAATCCAAATGTATGTAGTAAAGAATGGATTTGGCAACAATACGATCATACTGTTATGGGAGATACAATACAAAAGCCAGGTGGAGATGCAGGGGTTGTAAGAGTTCATGGAACGGAAAAAGCTGTTGCTGCTTCTGTAGATTCTTCAGCGGTATATTGCTGGGCTCACCCTTTAACTGGTGGAAAGCAAGTAGTTTGTGAAAGTTTTAGAAATCTAATATCTGTTGGAGCAAAACCTATTGCTATCACGAATTGTTTAAACTTTGGCAGTCCTGAAAATGAAGAAAATATGGGAGAGTTTGTTGAATGTGTTCAGGGAATTGGTGAAGCAAGTGAGTATTTAAAGTTCCCAGTGGTTTCTGGAAATGTATCTTTCTATAACCAAACAAAAGACCAAGGTATAAAACCTACACCTACAATTGGTGGAGTTGGATTGATCAAAGATTATAAGAATATGATCACTATGGATTTTAAAGAAGTTGATAATTTAGTTTTAGTAATTGGAAAAACTGAAGGACATATTGACCAAAGTTTATTTGCAAGAAATATTTTAGATGAAAAAAATGGACCTCCACCCGAGGTAAATCTATTTAATGAAAAAAATAATGGTGAAACAATGCTGAAATTGATTGATAATAATTTAATAAAAAGCGCACATGATGTTTCCTTAGGTGGCATAATTACAGCAGTAGCGAAAATGTGTATTAAAGGAAAAAAGGGAATAAACGTTAAAAAACCAAAATATTTAATTAACGAAATAGAATACTTGTTTGCTGAAGATCAAGGTAGATATATTATAGAAATAAACAAAAAAGATTTTAAAAAAGTAACTGATATATTGCATAAAAATGCAGTCCATTTCGATGATCTTGGTATAATTAATGAAAATGAACTATATATTAATAATAAGACAAAAGTTACAATTGACGAATTATCAACTTCTAATAAAAGTTGGCTTACAAACTATATGAGTAAATAATGGCGATGGATTTAAAAGAAATTGAGAATTTTATAAAAGAGGCAATGCCAGATGCAATTGTTGAAATACAAGATTTGGCAGGTGATGGAAATCATTATTCAGCTACCATTACCTCATCTCAATTTTCTGGAAAAAGTAAAATTGAACAACATAAAATGGTTTACAACTCATTAAAAGGTAGAATGGGTAATGAACTTCATGCATTAGCAATTAAAACAAAGGAGAGTTAAATGGATCAACAAACAAATGATTTAATTAAAAATGAAATTGAAAACAACGAAGTATGTTTGTTTATGAAAGGTACACCTGACGCTCCACAATGTGGATTTTCAATGGCTACTTCAAATATATTAAAAGTTCTTGAAGTAAATTTCAAAGGTGTAAATGTTTTAGAAAATCAAAATTTAAGAGAAGGTATTAAGGTTTTTAGTGACTGGCCAACAATACCTCAACTTTATGTTAAAAATGAATTCGTAGGTGGATGTGATATAGTTAAAGAAATGTACGAAAGTGGTGAGTTAGCAAAACTTTTTGAGAGTAAAAATATAAACTTTAAATCTAAAAGCTAATTATCTAGAATAATATTCAATCACTAAATTAGGCTCCATAACAATTGGATATGGAACTTCTTCAAACTTTGGAATTCTAACAAATTTTAATTTTTTATTTTTTTCGTCCATCTGAATATATTCTGGAGTTTCTCTTTCTTTATTTGCAAGAGCAATATCGATTATTGCAAGCTGTTTAGATTTATCTCTTATCTCAATTGAATCTTCTTCTCTAACTAAGTAACTTCCGATGTTTACTTTTTTACCATTTACTTTTACATGACCATGATTGATTAATTGTCTAGCTGAAAAAATTGTTGTTGCGAATTTTGCTCTATAAATTACAGCATCTAATCTTCTTTCAAGAAGACCAATTAAATTTTCTCCAGTATCGCCTTTAAGCATTACTGCTTTTTTGTAAATATTTCTAAATTGTCTCTCGTTTATGTTGCCGTAATATGCTTTCAATTTTTGTTTTGCTTGAAGCTGTATTCCATAATCAGATGGCTTTGATGTTTTTGTTTGACCATGTTGACCTGGTCCATAAGCTCTAGTATTAAAAGGACTTTTAGGTCTTCCCCAAAGGTTAACTTTTAATCTTCTGTCTACTTTATGTTTAGAGTTTAATCTTTTAGTCATTTAATAGTGGAGCTTTATAAACCTACCCATCATTTTGTCAATCAACGTTTTTTACCTAAGCTTGCAAATACACTTGATAAAATACGTGTTTCTTTGGTTGATAATTCCATCCTATAAAAAATATTCCTCAAGTTTTCAAGCATTATCGGCTTCTTTTCTTTTGATTTAAAGAAATTAATATCTTCAAGATTCTGAATACAAAGATTTGCCATAGCGACTATCTCTTTTTTAGATGCTGATTTAACTTTTTTTGACTTTTTAAAAAAAGATACTTTTGAATTAATTATGCTTGATACATATTGTGCAATTATTATTAAACTGTGAGATAAATTTAATGATTTAAAATCGGGATTTGTTGGAATTTGAAGAGTATAATTTGCATAACTTATTTCATTATTTGATAAACCTGATGCCTCTGACCCAAATAAAAAGGCAACCTTTTTTTTGTAATTTATTTTTTTTAAATCTTCTAATTGAATATGTTTAATATTTTTATTTCTAAATCGTGCAGATGTTGCAATTACAACGTCAATATTCTTTATAGATTTTTCTATATTTTCAAAACTCCTAGCTTTATTGATTATATTTTTAGCTCCTACGGAAGTTGCTAAAATTTTATCATTTGGAAAAATTGGTTTGGAGTCAATAATAATAAGTTTGTTAAAATTAAAATTTTTCATTCCCCTTGCACAGGCTCCAATATTTTCAGAAAGTTGAGGCTTGTGTAAAATGAAAGAAATATTATTAACAGACATTAATCTATGCCATGATTTCTGTTGTAATTTGAAATAACTGATGGTTTGATATTATTTAAATATTTAGAATCTATTGTCCAAATAGAAACTTTTAAAGGATAACATTTTGCTACATCCGATGAATGCTCAGATCCGCAATCACCACCTGGACAAGCAGAAAGGGCACCTAATAAATCTGTTTCAGCAAAAAATTCCAAATAATCACCAGGTCTAACAGGACTTGCTTTCATAAAGTATTGTTTAGTATCATTAGTAAATCCAGTTAACATAAATACATTTAACACATCATGAACTATTTTTTCAGCATGGTCTAATCGGATATTTTTTTCTTTAACTAAGGCTCTTGTTAGATTTGAATGACAACAATAGTGATAATCATTATCACTAAGAAGTTTTGATGTATAAGGATCACATCTTGTGCCAATTACATCATGCACCGATCCTCCATCTTCGTCATAATCATACCAATCTAAAGTATCCCAGGTAATGGTTGCCAGAGATCTTAGATATGGAAAACTACTAAACATTTTATCTCCTACCGAAAGATGTGTTCCATAGAGAGCTCTTGTTTTTCCTGAATAAAATTTTTCTTCTAAATTTTTTAAATTGAATAAATTTAAATCTCCTACCTGTGGACCATCAACACTCTCAATTCTAAAAAACTCTCCAAATTTTACCTCAAATGTTTTTGCGTCTCTAGGAGGAATAATAACCTCATCTTTTTTAACTAAGTGTTTTCTAGCAGAATGTAAAATACTTAAATTTTTTTCTTCAATGTTTGTATTTGGATAGCAAATTATTGGTTTAGCTCCAACTCTTGTTTCTAAGTTTAATGGTTTCTCTGAAAATTTTTTAATTTTCATTTTTACAAACTTCCAGGAGCTTTATCCTTAAATAACTTATAATCTAGACTATCCACTAAAGCTTTGAAAGATGCATCAATAATGTTTGGAGACACCCCAATAGTAAACCAATTAACACCTTTAGAATCTGTGCTTTCTATACTTACTCTTGTTACAGCCTCAGTACCAGTATTTAAAATTCTAACTTTATAATCAACAAGTCTTAAATCTTTTAAATATTCTGAATATTTAGCAAGCTTACTTACATTTCTCCTAATTGCATTATCCAAAGCATTAACAGGACCGTTTCCTTGACCTTCACACAAAATTTTTTCTCCATCTACTTCTAATTGAGCTTTTGCGTGTGAAATTATTTCTCCTGCATTATCTTTTTTAACTGACACGTCATATTCATTAATAGAAATATATCTCGGTATCTCACCGATTAATCTTCTGGCTAACAGTTCAAATGATGCGTCAGCACCATCATAACTATAACCAATAAATTCTCTATCTTTTACTTCTTCTAAAAGTTTTTTAATTTTTGGATCACTTTTTTCAACATTTATTCCTATAAGTTTTAATCTAGACATAATGTTTGATTGTCCAGATTGATCTGAAACAACTATATTTCGTGAATTTCCTACTTCTTCAGGATTAACGTGTTCATAAGTCTTTGGATCTTTTTGAACAGCAGAAACGTGCATACCACCTTTGTGTGAAAAAGCTGAAGCACCAACATAAGGAAGATGCTTGTTTGGTTTTCTATTTAATAATTCATCTAATAACCTTGAGCATTGAGTTAAATTTTTTAAATTTTCACGTTTGATATTTAGTTCATAGTTTTCATAAAAATCTTGTTTCAAAAAAAACGTTGGTATTAGAGATACTAAATTTGCATTTCCACATCTCTCTCCTAATCCATTTAATGTACCCTGAACTTGTCTAACTCCTGCTTGAACAGCAACTAAACTATTAGCAACAGCATTTTCAGTATCATTATGAGCATGGATACCTAAATTTTTACCAGGAATATGATTAATAACTTCTCTAACAATCTTATCTACTTCATGAGGAAGAGTTCCACCATTTGTATCACATAAAACAATCCATCTAGCACCGTTATCATATGCTGCTTTTAAACAAGAAATTGCGTATTCAGGATTCGATTTGTAACCATCAAAGAAATGTTCAGCATCAAACATAAATTCTTTTCCAGATTTAACTATATGTTTTGCACTTTCACTTATATTTGAGAGATTTTGATCATTTGAAATACCAAGGGCAACATCCACCTGAAAATCCCAAGATTTACCAAACAAACATACCGACGAACTTTTAGAATTTATCAATGAGGATAGCATTGGATCATTCTCAGCACTATGTTCAGTTTTTTTTGTCATACCAAATGCAGTTAATTTTGCTGATTTAAAATTATGTTCTTTATTGAAAAATTCTGTATCTGTAGGATTTGCTCCAGGCCATCCTCCTTCAATATAATCAACGCCTAAAGTATCCAGAGAAGATGATATCTTTTCTTTGTCATCAATTGAAAAATCTACACCTTGAGTCTGTGCACCATCACGTAATGTAGTATCAAATATGTATAATCGATCTTTACTCATTTAAATTTCCAGACCGTTTTACCATCTTTGTCCTCTATTAAAACACCTTTGTCTAAAAGATCATTTCTAATTTTATCAGCTTCGTCATAATTTTTATCAATTCTAGCTTTATTTCTCTGATTAATTTTAAATAAAATTTCGCTTTCGGAAATTGAAACCTTGCTTTTTTTAAATTTTAGCCAATCCTCTTTACTTTCATTTAATAATCCAACAAAATGACATGCTGAAATAAATATTCTTTTATCCTCATCAGATCCTTTTGATGCTTTCTCATATAATTTGTGCAAATTAGTTATATAGCCTGGAGTATTCAAATCATCGAGAAGAGGTCTTAAAATTTCGTCTGAAATTTTTGGTTTTTTTTCAATATTTAGGTAAACATTATACCATTTATTAATTGTATTTTCGCTATCTTCTAAAAGCTTATCATTCCAATCAAGTGGTTGTCGGTAATGTGCACTCATTAAAGCCAGTCTTAAAACTTGACCGCTTTTTATATTTCTAAAATCTTTAATTTTTAAAATATTACCTTGAGATTTTGCCATTTTTTCATTGGACATTGTGATAAAAGCATTATGTAACCAATAATTAGCAAATACTTTACTATCATTTGCACATCTTGATTGAGCAATTTCATTTTCATGATGAGGAAATAATAAATCAACACCTCCTCCATGAATATCAAATTCTTTTCCTAAATATTTTTTAGACATTGCTGAACATTCTAAATGCCAACCAGGTCTTCCTTTCCCCCAAGGTGAGTTCCATGATGGTTCGTCTGTTTCTGAAGGTTTCCAAAGAACGAAATCTTCAGGATTTTTTTTATTATCACTTATTTCAATTCTTGAACCTGCAACCAATTCATCTAATTTTTTGTTTGATAGCTGTCCATAATCTTTAAATTTTTTTACCTCGAAATAAACATGCATATTATTTTCATATGCAAATCCCTTTTTAATTAGTTCAGAGATCATTGCTATCATCTCGGAAATATGCTCTGTCGCTTTAGGTTCATGATTTGGTTTTTCACAATTTAGATAAATACAATCTTCATTAAAGCTTTGAGTAATTTTTTTTGTAAGATCTAAAATTGAAATATTATTTTCCTGAGATGATTTTATTATTTTATCATCTACATCAGTAATATTTCTGACATATGTTACATTTGGATATTCATTTTTTAAAACTTTAAAAAGAATATCAAATATAACTACTGGTCTAGCATTACCAATATGTGGATCGTCATAAACAGTTGGACCACAAACATACATCCTTACATTGTTTTTATCTTGAGGAATAAATTTTTCTTTTTTATTAGTAAGATTATTAGTTAAAAAAATATCTAAACTCATAGTTGTAGAAATATACTTAAATTATAGATTTGTTAATCTATTTGATTAATTTGGAATTATGCACACTGGAATTGGCTCCATTTTATGCATATTTTGTTTTCTAATATTTTCGTATTTGACACGATTCGGAGAATTTGGATTCTCCATAGCTTCTTCTAATTCGTTATATTTTAATCCAAGTTGACCTTCATCCGTTCTACCATCATCCCACAATCCATCAGTTGGGGGTGCATCAATAATCTCTTTTAAAATTCCAAGTTCCTTCCCCAATTCCCAGACTTGAGTTTTATTACAATCAGCTATTGGGGAAATATCTACACCTCCATCACCATACTTTGTGTAAAATCCTACTCCGAAATCCTCAACTTTATTGCCTGTTCCAACAACAATTCCTTTATTGGCAGCAGCTACTTGATAAAGAGTTGTCATTCTTAATCTTGCTCTTGAATTAGCCATTCCATGCTCGCTATCAAATTTTGACAGACTTGCATTAAATGCTAAAAATAACTCGTCTAAATTTATAGTATGTGCTTCCACATTTTTAAAGTTTTTTACTAACCATTCTTGATGCTTTAAACTTAAATCATGTTGATGTGATTTTTGTTTGATTGGCATAGATAAAACAATAGTTTTCAAGCCAGTCATTGCACTAAGTGTGCTTGATACTGATGAATCAACTCCCCCAGAAATTCCTATTACTAATGATTGTGCCTTAGTTGGCATATTTTCAACATAGCTCTTAATCCAATTAGAGATATATTTAACTTTTTCCGAAACGTGCATATATTTTTAATATTTATTATTATAATTTTTACAATGTATTAAGATGCCGCTCTGTCTGCATTTTTTGAATAGGAGCTATTCTTTTTTATCTCATCTGATATTAAAAAAGCTAATTCTAAAGCTTGGTTTCCATTCAGTCTTGGATCACAATGAGTATGATATCTTGAAGATAAATCTTTTTCAGATATTTTTTGCGCACCACCTATACACTCTGTTACATCTTGACCTGTCAATTCTATATGAAGACCTCCAGCATAACTTCCTTCACTTTGATGGCATGAAAAAACTTCTTTTACTTCTTTTAAAACTCTATTAAACGGCCTAGTTTTGAAACCTGTTGCAGCTTTAATTGTATTTCCATGGCAAGGATCACATGACCAAATCACATTTAATCCCTCTTTTTTAATCGCTCTAATTAATTTAGGTAAAAATTTTGAAACATTATCTGCTCCAAATCTAGAAATTAAAGTAATTTTACCTTTTTCATTTTTTGGATTAATACGATTACAAAGATTTATTAAATCATCAGCTTTTAAAGTTGGTCCACATTTTATACCAATTGGATTTTCTATACCTCTGCAAAATTCAACATGACCACCGTCTAATTGTCTAGTTCTGTCACCAATCCAAACAAAATGTGCAGAAGTATCGTGATTTTCACCTGTGGTAGAATCTGTTCTAGTCATAGATTCTTCAAAAGGTAGTAACAAAGCTTCATGTGATGTCCAAAAATTTACTGTGTACAGTCTATTATTAAAATCTGAGGTAATTCCACATGCTCTCATGAAAGCAATGGCATCAGCAATTTTATCTTCAAGATCCTTAAATTTTTTAGCTTGTGAGCTTTGTTTTATATAGTCTAAATTCCATAAGTGGACTTTATTTAAATCTGCAAAACCTCCTTTTGAAAAAGCTCTAATAAGATTAATAGTTGCAGCTGATTGCGAATAAGCTTTAAATAATCTTTTAGGATCTGGTACTCTTGCCTTTTCAGTAAATTCCATTGCATTTATGTTGTCCCCTAAATAACTAGGCAGTTCTACACCATCTTTTATTTCAGTTGGAGCACTTCTGGGTTTTGAAAACTGTCCAGCTATTCTTCCAACTTTAACAACTGGTAAGGATGCTGAATAAGTCAAAACTAATGACATTTGCAACATAAGTTTAAATGTATCTCTAATATTATCTGGGTTAAATTCTGCGAAACTTTCAGCACAGTCTCCACCTTGAAGTAAAAATGCTTTTCCATCTACAACATCAGCTAACTGACTTTTAAGATGTCTTGTTTCGCCTGCAAAGACTAAAGGAGGAAATGTTCCTATCTTATCCAAAACTTTATCCAGTTCTTTTTTATCTGGATAATCAGGTATGTGTTTTACTGGATACTTTCTCCAACTATTTTTTTTCCAATTTTTCATATTCAACTCAGGGGTGTTTTAGCAGAGTTTAAAGTTTATTCAACAGTGACAGATTTAGCCAAATTTCTTGGCTTATCAATATCATAACCTTTTTTTAAAGCAGAGTAATAAGCAAGTTTTTGAAGTGGAATTGTCAAAAGGAATGGAAGTAAGTCATCATTTGTATTTTCAACCTCTATAGTTTCCCAAATATTTTCAGAGATTACCTCATCTTTACTTTTATTAGTTATTAATAATACTTTCGCTCCTCTTGATATAACTTCCTGCATATTTGAAATTGTTTTTTTATAATAGTTATCTCGTGGAGCTAAAACTACCACAGGCATACCCTCTTCAATTAAAGCCAATGGTCCATGTTTCATTTCCCCTGCTGGATATCCCTCTGCATGAACATATGAAAGTTCTTTTAATTTTAATGCACCTTCTAAAGCAATTGGATATGAATAACCTCTACCTAAAAACATTGAACCCTTTGCTTCATTAAATGTTGAAGATATTGCTTGGATGTCATTATCAAGTAATAGTGTTTTTTCTATCAATTTAGGTAAATCTTTTAAGTCTTTAATTTTTTCTTGATAATCTTTTTTCTCTATTTCATTTCTTAATGATCCAATTTTTAAAGCTAAAATATACAATACAAGTATTTGACCTAAAAATGCTTTTGTTGATGCTACTCCTATCTCAGGACCACAATGAATTGGTAATACAAAATTAGAGTCTCTAGCTATTGAACTTTCAATTACATTTACTATAGCGCAGGTTTTCATGTTATTTTTATTACAAATATCTAATGCAGCATACGTATCTGCAGTTTCTCCAGATTGTGAAACAAAAATGTATAAAGTGTCACTTTTAAATCTATTCTTTCTATATCTAAATTCTGAGGCTATATCTATATTAACATCAATAGTAGTAAGTTCTTCAAACCAATACTTTGCCATTAAACAAGAATGGTATGCAGTTCCACATCCTACTAAAGTTATTGATTTAATTTCTTGTATTTTCCAAGGAAAGTTAAATATATTTATCTCATTGTTAACATTATCTATATATTCTTTAATTCCTGTTTTAATAGTTGTTGGTTGTTCTTCAATTTCTTTTGCCATAAAATGCTTGAAATCTCCTTTATCATAACTTGCTTCATCTGATGATAATTCTAATATTTTCTTATTAACTTTTTTTCCTTCTTCGTTAAAAAAAATAACCTGGTCTTTTTTGACAACACAAAATTCTCCATCATCTAAATAAGTAATCTTATTTGTCATTGATTTTAAAGCGTAAGAGTCTGAACCTAGATAGTTTTCATTTGGGCCATAACCAACTGCCAAGGGTGATCCTCTTCTTGCACCAACTATTAAATCTGACTTATTTTTAAAAACGATTCCAAGAGCAAAACTCCCATGAAGCTGTTTTAAAGTTTTAGTAATAGCTTTTTCAAGTTCTGAAGTTTTTAAATTCTCAGTTATTAAATGGACAATCACTTCAGTATCTGTTTGAGATTTAAAGTTATATCCTTTATTAATTAAATATTTTTTTAATATTGTTGAATTTTCAATTATTCCATTATGAACAACAGATACATTTTCTGATGAATGTGGATGAGCATTTACACTATTAGGAATGCCATGGGTTGCCCATCTGACATGTCCAATTCCAATATTACCTTTTAAATTTTTTAAATCAAAATTATTTTCTAAATTGTCAACTCTTCCCTCAGATTTTACTTCATTAATTGATCCATTCGAGAGCGTTGCTATACCTGCTGAGTCATAACCTCTGTATTCTAATTTTTTCAAAGAATTTATTATATTTGCAGAGACAGGTTTGTTACTTGATATTCCAATAATTCCACACATAGATTATTTTTTCTTTCTTTTGTAATTTTTAACTTCTAATTGTGGCGTTCTTGTTATCGCTAAAGATTTTTTTTTAACATTTTTAGTTATTACTGATCCAGCTCCAACAGTACTATCTTGATTTATAGTAATTGGAGCAACCAATGAAGAATTTGAACCTATGAATACTTTGTCTTTAATTTTAGTTTTATTTTTATTTACACCATCATAGTTACAAGTAATAGTACCCGCACCTATATTTACTGATTTTCCAATTATAGCGTCTCCCACATAAGACAAATGATTTATTTTAGATTTATTTCCTAAAGTACTTTTTTTAATTTCAACAAAATTACCTACTTTAGAACCTGCTTTCAAAATTGTTTTAGGCCTAATTCTAGCATAAGGACCAATTTCAACTTTACTCTCAATTGTGCAAGCTTCTAAATGTGAAAAAGATTTTATAATTACATTATCCCCAATTTTAACCTTAGAGCCTATAACAACATAAGGTTCTATAGTTACCTTCTTACCAATTTTAGTATCTTTAGAAAAAAAAATAGTTTCAGGACCTATCATCTTGACTCCTGATTTTATAAATTTTTCTCTTAGTTTTTTTTGATTTATAACTTCCATTTAGAATTGATTTACATTAAGAATATGTCTTAATTAATTCACAATTTATTTCTTTAAAATACTTTTAAATGAAACAAAAATTTACAATTTTATTTGATTTAGACGGTACATTAGTAGATACCGCTCCAGATTTAATACGCGCCCATAACCACGTAATGAGAAAATTTGGCTATCCAACAAAAACTTTGGGTGAACTAAAAAATGCTGTTGGCAAAGGTGCAAAAGCTATGATGGCAAAAGCTAATGGTCAGTGGAAATGGTTTGATGAAAAAATTCAAAATGAAATGACTGATGAATTTCTGTCTTATTATGGAAAAAATATTTTACACGAAAGTAAATTAATTAACGGTGTAAAAGAATTCTTAAATTGGTGTAAAAATGAGAATATTTCTATGGCAGTGTGTACTAATAAAACTGAACATTTAGCTGTTGATCTTTTAAAAAAAATTGGGATTTATGATTATTTTGAATATGTTGCTGGATATAATACTTTTGAATATTGCAAACCAGATCCTCGTCATTTAACAACAACTTTAGAAATTTTAGATGGTGATAAAAAAAAATCAATTATGATAGGTGATAGTGAAACAGATGCTAATGCTGCTAAGGCAGCTGAAATTCCAATAATTTTACTAAAATATGGATATACAGAAAAAAGATCTGAAGAAATTTATCATAATCACATAATTAAAGACTTTGTTGGTATTGAGAATATAATATCTAAATATCTTTAATATTGATTAATTTATTTTACCTATTAAAACAAAATCACAACTAGGAGTTATTTTGTTATTACATACAGTTAAGGTATATCCATCAAAAATTAATCTTCCAAAGAAAAAACAGCTTGCTTGGAAAATAGCTGAGATAGCAAGTGATAATGCTAAATTAAACATAGATGCTACAGAGATGGTTATCAATAGAATAATTGATAATGCATCTGTAGCTATGGCCTCATTAAATAGAAAACCAGTAATATCATCACGAGAGATGGCATTAAAACATTATAGAAAAAATGGTGCAACATTATTTGGTATTAGCTCAAAATTGAAATTTGATTGCGAATGGGCTGCATGGTCAAATGGAACAGCAGTTAGAGAGTTAGATTTTCATGATACTTTCCTAGCTGCAGATTATAGTCATCCAGGTGATAATATCCCTCCCCTTATAAGTGTTGCACAACAAAATAAAAAAAGTGGATTAGATTTATTAAGAGGCATAATTACCTCATACGAAGTTCAGGTTAATTTAGTTAAAGGTATTTGTTTGCATAAGCATAAAGTTGATCACATAGCCCATTTGGGACCTAGTGTAGCTGCTGGATTAGGAACTATGTTAAAATTAAATACTGAAACTATTTATCAAGCTATTCAACAAGCACTCCACACAACAATATCTACTAGACAATCTAGAAAAGGAGAAATTTCTAGCTGGAAAGCCTACGCTCCTGCTCATGCTGGGAAACTTGCAATTGAAGCGGTGGATAGAGCTATGAGGGGTGAAGGAGCACCTAGTCCCATTTATGAAGGTGAGGATAGTATTATTGCTAGAATACTAGACGGTAAAAGAGCTAATTACAAAGTTCCTTTACCAACGAAAGGTGAAAGTAAAAAAGCCATATTAGAAACTTACACTAAAGAATATTCTGCAGAATACCAATCTCAGGCGCTAATTGATCTAGCAAAAAGACTTAAAACAAAAATACCTAATTTAAACTTAATTAAAAAAATTGATATTTTTACAAGTCATCATACTCATTATGTAATTGGAACAGGTGCTAACGATCCACAAAAAATGGATCCTAATGCTAGTAGAGAAACTTTAGACCACTCAATAATGTATATTTTTGCTGTAGCTCTAGAGGATGGAGATTGGCATCATGTTAAATCTTATACAAAAGCTAGGGCTAATAGAAAAAGTACAATTAAAATTTGGAAATCAATTAAAACATATGAGGATAAAAAGTGGACAAAGAAATATCATGATCCAAATCCGAAACATAAATCATTTGGTGCTAAAGTAGTAGTCACTTTAAATAACAAAAAAAAAATAATTGAGGAATTAGATAAAGCTGATGCTCACCCATATGGGGCTAGACCGTTTAAGAGGAAAAATTATATAAATAAATTTTTAACTTTAACTAATGGTATTATAGATAAAAAAGAGAGTGATCGTTTTTTAAAATCAGTACAAAACTTAAAAAATTTAAAACCAGGACAACTTGATAAATTAAATATTGTGGTTAGAAAAAGTAAATTAAAGAGAAATTTAAAAAAAGGAATTTTTTAATGCACTTTGTTGAAAAAGAACCGAGTCAAAAAAGGTTAGATTTTGATCAAAAATTAAAATCAAATAAAATTTTAAGAATACCAGGAGCCTATAACCCTCTAACTGCAAAATTGATTGAGGAAATCGGATATGATGCTGTTTATGTTTCTGGTGGTGTAATGGCTAATGATCTTGGATTTCCTGATATTGGATTAACAACCTTACAAGATGTAAGTACAAGATCTTATTTAATTTCAAGAGTTACAAATCTTCCAACAATTGTTGATATAGATACAGGTTTTAGATCATGTAAAGAAACAGTAGAAACATTTGAGGAATTTGGAATAACAGGAGTACACTTAGAAGATCAAATCGAAAGAAAAAGATGTGGCCACCTAGAAAATAAAGAACTTATTTCAACTGATGCTATGGTTAAAAAAATTAAAGAATGTGTTGCTACAAAAAAAGATCAAAATTTTAAAATTATAGCGCGTTCAGATGCCAAAAGTGTTGAAGGAATCGATAAAATGATTGAAAGATGTAAAGCCTATATTGATGCAGGTGCAGAAATTATATTTCCTGAGGCGTTACAAGATGAGAAAGATTTTGAAAAAGTTAGAAAAGAATTATCAGTTTATCTATTAGCTAATATGACTGAATTTGGTAAATCAAAATTATTTAATTATAAAGAGTTAGAAAATTTAGGTTATAATATTGTGATTTATCCTGTAACTACACAACGATTGGCAATGAAAAATGTAGAAGACGGATTAAGAGACATTTATGCAAATGGACATCAAAATAATATAATTGATAAAATGCAAACAAGAAAAAGATTGTATGAATTAGTCGATTATGAAAAATATAATTCATTAGATGAAAAAATTTATAATTTTAGTACTGAGGGACATGAATAATGAGTGATGATATTAAGAAAGGATTACTTGGTATTGTTGTAGATGAAACTGAAGTTTCAAAAGTAATGCCAGAAATTAATTCTCTTACTTACAGAGGATACGCTGCTCAAGATTTATGTGAATACTGTAGATTTGAAGAAGTAGCTTATTTAATTTTGAATAAAGACCTGCCAAATACTATTCAACTTAGACAATTTGAAAAAGAAGAAAAAAATAATAGAGAACTTACAAAAAATTTATATGAAATAATAAGACATATGCCTAAGAAATCCCACCCAATGGATGTAGCAAGAACTGCTGTGAGTGTTATGGGGTTGGAGGATAAAGAAACAACAGACTCTTCACCTGAAGCAAATATGAGAAAAGCTTTGAGAATTTTTGCAAAAACTCCAACTGCGCTTGCTGCTTTTTACAGAATTAGAAAAGGAAAAAAAATTATTAAACCAAAAAAAACACTTACCTTTGCTGAAAATTTTTTCTACATGTGTTTTGGAAAAGTGCCTCAAAAAGAGATCGTGAAAGCTTTTGATGTCTCGTTAATTTTATATGCTGAGCATAGTTTTAATGTATCTACATTCACTGCCAGAACAATTACTAGTAGCCTTTCTGATATACATGGTGCAATAACAGGAGCAATTGCTAGTTTAAAGGGTCCTCTGCATGGTGGAGCAAACGAAGAAGTGATGCATATGATGAATAAAATTAAAAAACCAGAAAATGCTCTTAAATGGATAAATAATGCTCTCAAAAACAAGGAAGTAGTTATGGGATTTGGTCATAGAGTTTATAAATCAGGCGATTCAAGAGTTCCAACCATGAGAAAATACTTTGGTAAAGTTTCTAAAATTAAAAAAGATAAAAAATTTGAAAAAATCTACGACATTGTTGAAAAAGTAATGATCACAGAAAAAAATATTCATCCAAATGTAGATTATCCAACAGGACCAACTTACCATCTTATGGGTTTTGATACTGATTTTTTTACACCAATATTTGTAATTTCAAGAATAACAGGCTGGTCAGCTCATATAATGGAACAACACGCAGCAAATAAACTTATTAGACCTTTGGCGAGCTACAAAGGAAACAAGCATAGAAAAGTGATGCAATTAAATCAAAGATAACCTAATTTTTTTCTATTCTAGCAAATCTATCATTACATATTATTGAGCATTTTAATCCATGCTCAGATGAGAATTCGTCTATAGCTTTTTTTACTCCAGGTGCATATGATAAATCATAATCGTCACAAAGAACGGTACCACCATTAACAATAACTTCTCTGCAGCAATTTAAATCATTTTTTACTGTTTGATAATCGTGGCCTCCATCGAGAAATACATAATCAATTTTAGACATATCAATTTTTTTTAATATTACGTTTGAATTGCCTTTGATTAATGAAACATTATTTTTAAATTTTTTTAAAAGATCTTCTACAGCTTCTAAACTATATGGATTTAATTTTTTAATATACTTAAAATAAATATTTTTAAATGGGTTAGAAAATTTCGTGTTAGGAATTACTTCATCTTTATTTTCTGTATTTTGCTCAAATAAATCTAGACCTACATATTTGAATTCATTTCCGTGCAAACTATTAAGTAATTCACAAACATTTCGGGCAGTAACTCCATGAAAAACTCCAACTTCAAGAAATACTTTAGGTTTATTGATGGCAATTTCTTTTAAAAAAAATTCACCAACACCATTTTGCTTTAAACTGGTTTTTCGGAAATATTTTTTATATTTCAATTTAACTAAATGCTTCTGCCCAAGTACCTTGAGTTGATGCTTTAGAATATTCAGTTGCACGACCTTCAAAGAAATTCATGTGTTCAACAGCATTTAACATAGTATCTAACCACGTTAATGGATTTTTTTGAACATCATAAATAGGCTCTAAGCCAAGCTGGTTTAAACGTCTGTTTGCAATGAATCTAATATAATCTTTAACTTCCTGTGCTGTTAAACCTTCCATTGGACCCATTTCAAAAGCTAGATCAATAAAAGCATCCTCGTGGTCAACAATAATTCTGCATGCCTCATAAAGTTCTTTTTTAAGTTTAGGTGTCCAAATTTCAGGATTTTCTTTAATAAACTCCTTAAAAATTCTGATCATAGAATTGCAATGAAGTGTTTCGTCTCTCACAGACCAAGTAACTATCTGTCCCATTCCTTTCATTTTATTGTGTCTAGGAAAATTCAATAAGATAGCAAAACTTGCAAATAACTGTAATCCCTCTGTAAAAGCACTAAACACAGCAACTGTTTTTGCTATATCTTCTTTAGAATTTACATTAAATCCTTGCATGTAATCGTACTTATCTTTCATCTCTTTATATTTCATGAATGCTGAATATTCTGACTCTGGCATTCCAATCGTGTCTAAAAGATGAGAATAAGCTGCTACATGAACTGTTTCCATCGCAGCAAAAGCTGTCATCATCATTAACACTTCTGTTGGTTTAAAAACAGTTGTGTAATGTCTTAGGTAACAATTGTTCACCTCTACATCAGCTTGAGTAAAAAACCTGAAAATTTGAGTTAATAGATTTTTTTCAGGTTGCGTAAGGTTCTTTTGCCAATCTTTAACATCATCTCCTAGAGGAACTTCTTCTGGTAACCAATGAATTCTTTGCTGAGTTAACCAGGCATCATAACACCATGGATATCTAAATGGTTTGTAAACTGGGTTTTCTACTAATAAGCCCATTTTTTTTGGTTGAATTATCTCTTTATTAATTTTTTCTGCTACTGACATGATAGACACTCCTCGTACTCTGGCTCTTCGTTAGTTGGTTGATTTTTAGATTTATAAACATTGGCTGTGATATCAGTTGATCTAGCATCATTGATATTTTCAGCTCGTTGAATTGATTTTGATCTACAGTAATAAAGGCTCTTTAAGCCTTTTTTCCACGCATCAAAATGAATTTTGTGTAATTCTTTTTTATGAACATCGGCTGGTAAAAATAAATTTACCGACTGAGCTTGTGAAATAAATGGAGTTCTGTCACCACTTAGTTCAATTATCCAATTTTGATTAAGTTCAAATGCTGTTTTAAATACATCTTTTTCTAAATCTGTTAAAAAATCTAAATGACTAACAGATCCTTGATTAGTAGTGATTGTAGACCATGTTTCGTCGTCATTTTTACCATGACTTTGTAGTATTTCCTCCAAATATCTATTTCTAACATTGAAAGATCCTGACAAAGTTTTGTGAGTGTAACTATTAGCAGCAACAGGCTCTACTCCTGGTGATGCTCCACCACAAATAATTGAAATTGAAGCAGTTGGAGCTATTGCTGTCTTGTTAGAAAATCTTTCTTTGTAACCATACTCAGCTGCATCTGGACATGCACCTCTCTCTTCAGCTAAATCTTTAGACGCTTGGTTTACTTTTTCATGTATGTTTTTAAATATTTTTTTATTCCATGATTTTGCCATTACAGATTCTAGAGGAATTCTATTTTTTTGTAAAAATGAATGAAAACCCATAACACCTAATCCAACACTTCTTTCTCTTTCTGCTGAATATTTTGCATCTTTAAACTGATCTGGTGCTTTATTTATAAAGTCGGATAAAACATTGTCTAAGAATCTCATCACATCACTAATCATATCTGGATCATCTTTCCATTCATCATATTTTTCCAAATTTAATGAAGACAAGCAACACACTGCTGTTCTATCTCTTCCATCTTTATCAATTCCTGTTGGTAGAGTTATTTCACTACATAAATTAGAGGTTTTCACTGTAAGATTTGCCAACTTGTGGTGTTGAGGAATTTGCCTGTTAACTGTATCAATATAAATTATATATGGTTCTCCAGTTTCAATTCTTGCAGTTAATAATCTTATCCATAAATTTCTTGCAGAAATAGTTTGTTGAACACTTCCATCAGCAGGACTTTTTAATGCCCATTGCTCATCTGTTTCAACTGCTCTCATAAATGCATCTGAAACTAAAACACCGTGATGTAAATTCAGAGCTTTTCTATTTGGATCACCACCTGTTGGTCTTCTCATTTCTATAAATTCTTCTATCTCAGGATGGTCAATTGGAAGATAACATGCTGCAGAACCTCTTCTTAATGATCCTTGACTGATAGCCATCGTTAAAGAATCCATAACTTTTATAAAAGGAATTATTCCGGAAGTTTTCCCAACTCTTCCTATTTTTTCACCAATAGATCTTAAATTACCCCAGTAACTTCCAATACCTCCGCCCTTAGCAGCTAACCAAACATTCTCACTCCATAAATCAAGAATGCCTCCTAAACTATCTGAGGCTTCATTTAAAAAACATGAAATTGGTAATCCTCTTTTTGTACCACCATTTGATAAAACTGGTGTTGCTGGCATAAACCAAAGATTACTAATATAGTTATAAATTCTTTGAGCATGTAAATTATCATCTGAATATGTGCTTGCTACTCTTGCAAATAAATCTTGATAAGATTCATTTAAACCCAAGTATCTATCTTTCAAAGTTGCTTTCCCAAAGTCAGTTAGATTTGCATCTCTACTACGGTCAATTTTAATTATAATACCTTTGTCGTTTTGAAATAATTCTGTCTCGTTATTTAAAGAGAACAGATCAGGCTTATTTATTTTAGAAACTTCTTTAACAACAGGGCTATATTCAGAGACAGCTTTTTTGAGGGCTTGAGAAAGAATCTTATTCATAAAAATCTAATATATTTTGTTATTAGTACGAAAACAACTATATGTTGTAGGCGTTTGCTGTAAATATACTATATAAACATTTAAACAACAGAACATTTATAGAACGCGACAAAATGATAATCAACAAAAAAATAAATTTTTTTGCAAGAAATTAACAAAAAAAGAGTAAGAAAATAGGTAATGAATCAAAACGTAAAAATAGACCCATTTGGCTTTAGAGAATATGACGCCCGATGGTTGTATAAGAAAGATATAAACCAATCTGGAATAGAGAATCTTGGCAAAGGCTTAGGATCACAAATAAAAATTCACACAAAAAAAAACAATCCTAGAATTATCGTAGGCCATGATTACCGTTCCTATAGTGAAGAAATAAAAACTGCTCTCAAAAAAGGATTAATATCTACAGGATGCAATATAGAGGATATTGGTCTGTCATTATCTCCCATGGTTTATTTTGCGCAATTTAATTTGGACGCAGATGCAGTTGCTATGGTTACAGCAAGTCATAATGAAAATGGGTGGACTGGTGTCAAAATGGGAATCAAAAAAGGACTAACTCATGCACCTGAAGAAATGAAAGAACTAAAAGAAATTACCTTAAATAAAAAGTTCACAAAAGGTGAAGGTAGTGAAAAACAAATAAAAGATTTTGATAAAATTTATAAGGATGACTTAATTAGTAAAAATAAAATTAAGAAAAAAATAAAAGCTGTGGTGGCTTGTGGAAATGGAACAGCAGGTATTTTTGCCCCAGATATTCTAAGAGGTATTGAATGTGAGGTAATAGAATTAGATTGTAATCTAGATTGGAATTTTCCTAAATACAATCCAAATCCAGAGGATATGGAAATGCTTCACGAAATAGCAAAAGTAGTTAAAGAAAACAACGCTGATATAGGTTTTGGATTTGATGGTGATGGAGATAGGGTTGGTGTTATTGACGATAAAGGTAATGAAATATTTTCAGATAAAATTGGTCTTCTAATTGCTAGAAATTTATCAGGTAAACATAAAAATTCAAAATTTGTAGTAGATGTAAAATCAACAGGTTTATACTCAAAAGATAAAATCTTGTTAGAAAACAACTGTGAAACAATTTATTGGAAAACAGGTCATTCTCATATTAAAAGAAAAGTGAACACTGAAAAAGCTTTGGCAGGTTTTGAAAAAAGTGGTCATTTCTTTTTTAATCAACCTTTAGGATATGGTTATGATGATGGAATTAACTCCGCAATTCAAGTTTGTCACTTATTAGATAATCAAAATAAAAAAATGAGTGAAATTATTGGTGAATTACCTAGTACATTCCAAACACCAACAATGGCACCTTTTTGCAAAGATGAAGAGAAATATATTGTTGTTGAAGAGCTAGTTAAGCAAATTAAAAGTTTAAAAGAAAACAAAACTGAAATTGATGGTCAAGTTATTAATGATATTTTAACAGTTAATGGAGTTAGATTTTCATTTGAAGATGGTTCTTGGGGACTTATAAGAGCATCTTCAAACAAACCATCTTTGGTTATTGTTACTGAAAGCCCAACATCAGATGAAAGAAAGAAAAAAATCTTTGAGTTTATTGACGATTTGTTACAAAAAACAGGTAAAGTCGGTGAGTATGATCAGAAAATTTAATTCTTTAAATTATCTTCATCATTTTTATTTTCTAAATTATCGTCATCAGCTTTAGTTGCTAAATTATCGCCATCCTGATTATTTTCTTGTTCAGGAGTTTCATCGCTATAAAACTTTCTAACCAATTCCTCCTCTTTAAGTCGTTGTTCTTCATCAAATTTTTTCTCCCATTCCTTCATTCGCCTATTTTCCTGATCTTCTCTCTCTTTTTGAGCAATTTCAGATAATCTAATTCTCTCGTTTTCTTCTTCAATTCTTTTTTGTCTTTCCTCCTCTATTTTCAATTCTCTTTCTCTTCGACGTCTTTCATTTTCTTTGTTTATTCTCTCACGTTCAGCTTCTTTAAGTTCTTTTTCTTTGATTCTTAGTTCCTCTTCCTTGGCTTTTTGCTCTGCCTCCTCTTTTAAAATCTGTCTTTGAATTTCCTGCTGTCTTTCAGTTTCGAGATCTCTTAATCTTTCTTCCATTTCTTTAAGT
The DNA here is from genome assembly GCA_902538255.1 of uncultured Pelagibacteraceae bacterium. Lineage (GTDB taxonomy): Bacteria > Pseudomonadota > Alphaproteobacteria > Pelagibacterales > Pelagibacteraceae > Pelagibacter. The sequence goes on from CACBEJ010000005.1 coordinate 27,283, forward strand.
TTTTCTTGCTCATATTTCAGCTTCCTAGCTGCCTCTCTTAATCTTTGCTCTTCCTCAAGTCTATTTTTCCTTTCAATTTCTTTTAATCTTATTTTTTCTTGTCTTTCTTTTTCTTTTTCGTCTCTTCTCTTTTGAGCTTCAATTTCTTTATTTTTTAATTGTTCCTCTTTAATTTTTATATTTTCTTCTCTAATTCTTTGTCTCTCTAACATTTTTAGCCTTAAATCTTCTTCTTTAAGCTTTCTGGCTTCCTCTCTAAGTTTTCTAGATTCTTCGTCTTTAATTTTTTTCTGTTCTATTTTAATTCTTTGAGCTTCTACTTTTTGTCTTTTTTCCTCATTCTTTTTTTCTTGCTTTTCATTTTCAATGATTAATTTTTTTTGAAAAAGAAGTTTCTTTCTTTCTTCTTTAAGTTCGTCTTGTTTAGCTTTTTTCGCTAATTTTTTTTCTAAAATTAATTCTCTTTTCTTCTCTTTCTCTAATTTTTTTTGTAATGCTAAATCTTTTTTAATTTTGTTTTTTTTAAAATCTTCTAAAATTGAGGAAAACTTTTTTTTTGTTTTATCGATTGGATCAAATAAACTTTTTTTAATATTTTTATTAATGTCTTTTATTGAAACCATTTTTAAAAGTATCAATTAGGATTATAACACTAAATATTATGTGTGGCTAAATTGAGTTTTTTTTTCAGAATAAATACAACTTAAGATTGTCTGATTTTAAGTTAGTTAATAAAAGGCATTTTCAACTAATAAGTGTTCTTAGATATTTAAAGAATCACTTAGTTTGAATACGTGAGGTGATGGAGGGAGACTGAAATCACCTCTTTTTTTTTGCTTGTTATAATTTTAAGTATTCGTAAAAAAATTTAATCGAAACCACTAAAAGAAAAATTCCAAAAAACTTACTAATTTTTTTTTTATCAATACTATAAACTGTTTTAGCTCCTATCCGAGCCATGAAAGTTGTAATTGGTATAAATATTAAAAATGCTGGTATATTTATAAAACCTATACTAAGTGGAAGATTGGAATTTAAAAAACTTCCTGAAAGAAGAAATCCTATTGCTCCAAATACAGCAATTAAAAAACCTATAGCTGCTGCGCTCCCTATAGCTTTATTTATTGAATAACCAAAAAACTTAAGGATAGGTACATTCATTACAGCTCCTCCTATACCCATAGGAGCAGATATAAACCCAACAAGAAAACCAAGAATTACTTTTAAATGTAATTTCATTTTAACAATTATGTTTTGCTCCTTTTCTTTTATTAAAAGTAAGTAAATTCCTAAAAATAATATCATTATAGAAAAAAATAAAACCAAAGATTTTGTTTTTAGAGAAGATGCAAAAACAGTTCCAATAATCACTCCTAGTACAACAAAAAGACCGTAATTCTTTACAATATCAAAATCAACTGCTTTAAATTTATGATGTGTTAAAACTGAAACTGTAGAGGTTGGTATTATAATTGCAAAAGAAGTTCCAACAGCAAGATGCATTACATATTGAGGATCAATTTCTAAAGAACCAAAAATAAAATATAAAAAAGGAACAGTTATCAACCCTCCACCTATACCAAATAATCCAGCCACAAAACCTACTGGAATAGCTGTTAAAGCCATTAATAAAATAATATAACTGTATTCGTTTGTTAGAAGTGAATTAAGCAGACTGTCCTACTCTAGTATCTACATTGTTATATTTAATTTTATCCATGATGTGATCAATTTTTTTCACATCAGCATCTCTCACACACATGTTTTCACTTAAATATCTTTTCCAATAACTTGCACCTGTTTGACCATGAAACAAACCAAGAGTATGTCTCATAATTTGATTCAATCTTGTTCCTTTTTTTAATTCTTCTTTAACATAAGGAATGAGTTGTTCAATCACATCTTGTCTACTTGGCACATCTTCATTATTAAATATTTCTCTTTCAATATCTGCCAACAAATATGGGGTATGATAAGCGGCCCTTCCAATCATTACACCATCTGTTTTTTCTAAATGAGGCTTTATTTCATCTACTGAAGTTATTCCTCCATTAATAATGATCTCTTCATTAGAAAAATCTTTTTTTAATTTATAAACATATTCGTATTTTAGAGGAGGAATATTTAAGTTTTGCTTAGGTGTAAATTTACCTAACATTGCTTTTCTTGCATGAATGATGAAAGTTTTAACTCCAGTTGCTTTTAAAGTAGAAATAAAACTATGTAAATTTTCATAATCTTCTACATCATCGTAACCAATTCTTGTTTTTATAGTTACTGGTAGTTTTGTAAATGATTGCATTTTACTTAAACAATCTGCCACTAAATTTGGCTCTTTCATTAAACATGCACCAAATTTATTTTTTTCAACTTTTTTACTAGGACAACCTAAGTTTAGATTAATTTCATCATAACCAAAATCTTCGCCTACTTTAGTGGCTTCAGCTAAAAGTTTTGGAGAAGAGCCTCCTAATTGAAGTGCTACAGGTTTTTCATTAATATTAAACTCCAATAACTTTTTTTTATCTCCTCTATTTATAGCTTCATCGACTACCATCTCAGTGTAAAGAAGAGTGTTTTTGGATATTAATCTTAGAAAAAATCGTTCATGACGATCTGTGCAATCCATCATAGGAGCAACTGATACTTTCCTATTCATGGTATAACTTTATATTATTTTTTTATGAGTTTGAAGCTTCAGTGTCATCTGAAGATACGTCTGCTTCTTGATTTTCTGACTCTGAAACTTCATCTAAAGAAACTTCTCCTTGCTCATTCATCGTTTCTTCTCCTACTGAATTATCAACTTCTGCTGTAGCTGTTTCAGATAGCTCAGCCAAATCTTCTTTTGTTACTTGAATTTTTTCTGGAGTTTTTCTTGCTCTTTTAGATGGTAAAATTGGAGTACCACTTTTTGAAATTTCACCTTTGTAAAGATTTTCAAAATCATCACCTATTTCTTCATCATCCTCAGCAGTATCGTCAACTTGCTCTACATGTTTTCTAAGTTTGTAAACGGCACTATCAGTTAAATCTGAAACTTTAATTTTTTCTTCGGCAATTTCTCTTAATGAAATAACTGTATTTTTATCGTTATCTCTATCAATTGTTGGTTCTATTCCTGCATTAAGTTGAGTAGCTCTTTCTTTTGCAACAAGTACTAATTCGTAAGGACTCTCTACTTTATCTATACAGTCTTCTACAGTAACTCTAGCCATGCGGATTATCTACACAGTGAGTCTTTAAAAATCAAGGTCTATTTTTATAAATAATGAGGATTTAACTTATTTTTAACTAAATAAAGAAGAATAATCGATCCAAAGATATAAGTTCCTGAAAAAACAGCTATGTCTTCAATTGAAAAACCAATATCAATCAGAAAGCCAAATAGAGCCGTACCAAATGCTGTTGAAAACACCATCAATGCAGTTGTTAAGGCTTTTATGGACCCAATATATTTAACACCATAAATCTCAGCCCAAGTTGAGGAACCAAGCACGTTTGCCAAACCATTGGTTACACCCACTAAACCAAAAAATACAAAAGAAGACAGCGATGCATCAAAATAGTAGAGAACTATAGTACCAAAAAGAAGCGGGATATTCATATACATTAATAATTTTCTACTTGAAAATTTATCAATTAAAAAACCAGATATAAAAAGAGTGATCACAGATAAAATTGAATAAGCCATAAATGATTGAGCAATCACATAGGGACCCCATTCTTTAGATGAAGATATAAAAGACTGATAAACAAATGATCCAGTTGCAATCCATGGCATAGCAAGCATTGTCATACAGATGATGTAAAATCTATAATCTTTTAAGACTTCTATTCTTTTCCATTGTTTAATTTCTTTATTGTTCTCTTCAATTTTAGATTCTTCTCTAGTATCAAGCTTAACGTCTTTAACTAAAAGAAAAGTTGCAAAAGGTAAAACAAGTATAACTAAAATAGATATAGAGACCCAAATATCTCTCCATTCTATAAAAGTTAATAAAAAAACAATTAAAACTGGCATTATAAATTCAGCCAATGACAATCCTAACCAACCTGTACTTAAAGCTCTGCCTCTATTTTTTTCAAAAAAACGAGATATGGTGGTTGTTGCTGTATGACTTGATAAACCTTGTCCCGCTAATCGCATTAAAAAAATTCCTACAAATAAAAAAATAACAGATGAAATTTTTGAAAATATAAAACAGGAAGCTGACAAAAAAATTATTACATAAGAAGCAAACTTTAATATATTTACATCATCAATTTTTTTTCCAATCCAAACTAAAATAATACTACTTAGTAAAGTGGCTGATGCATAAATTGAGCCAAATTGTCCATGTGTAATTGATAAGGCGTCTCTAATACTAGAATTAAATAGGCCAAGAAAAAAACTCTGTCCAAAACTTGAAAAAAATGTAAAAATAAATCCAAATACAATTACTTTTAAACTTAAACTTTTAAACATAGAAATAAATTATGACTTGTAATGTTGCTTTCATAGGTCTTGGGGTTATGGGCTACCCAATGGCTGGATATATATCAAAAGCCGGACACAATGTAACTGTTTTTAATAGAACTAAATCTAAAGCTGAAAAATGGATTGGTGAATATAAAGGTAAAATGGCTAATACACCTGCAGAGGCTGCAGATGGTGCTGATTTTATTTTTACATGTGTTGGTAATGATGATGATTTAAGAGAAGTAGCGACTGGAGAAAATGGATTATTTAACACAGCAAAAGCTGGGTCTATTTTTATTGATAACTCAACTGTATCTGCAGAAGTATCAAGAGAATTAAATAAAAAAGCAAATGATAAAGGGTTTAGTTTTTTAGATGCCCCTATTTCTGGTGGACAAGCTGGTGCCGAGGGCGGAATACTAACAGTAATGGTTGGTGGGGATGACGAGGTGTTTAAAAAGGCTGAGCCTGTAATTGATTGTTATAGCAAAAAAGTAAAATTAATTGGTCCTTGTGGAAGCGGGCAGTTGACAAAAATGATGAACCAAATGTGTATTGCTGGAACAGTCCAAGGTTTGTCAGAGGCAATTAATTTTGGAATAAACGCGGGTTTAGATATGGATAAAGTTATGGAAACAATATCTAAAGGTGCAGCACAATCCTGGCAAATGGAAAATAGATATCGAACTATGACTGATGATAAATTTGATTATGGTTTTGCTATTGATTGGATGAGAAAAGATTTAAAAATTGCAATTGAAGAAGCAAAAAAAAATGGTTCACCTGTGCCTATAACAGAAATTATTGATGGCTATTATGCTGAAGTTCAAGAAATGGGTGGAAATCGTTGGGATAGCTCAGGTTTGATTGCTCGATTAAAAAAGAAAAAATAATATTTGTGACGGATACAGTTCCTTATTACGAGGACTTTGTAGAGATCAAAAAGAAAATTTGGTCGATGTTAGATAATGCTGTTAAAGATAGAAGTTCACCTTTTAGAATACCTGTATTTATTTGTGGCGATCAATCTGATCTAGATGGAAGAATTGTAGTTTTAAGAAAGTCAGACCAGTCAAATAATATAGTACAATATCATAGTGACATACGATCGGATAAAATTGAAAAATTAAAAGCAAATAAAAATGCTGCAATGTTGTTTTATGATAAAGATGAAAAAATACAGGTTAGATTAAAAGTAGAATGTATAATTAATCATAATAATGACATAACAAAAGAGTCTTGGTCTAGAACCCAACATATTAGTAGAAAATGTTATTTAGTTGATAATGGACCTGGAACAGAGTCTAATATTCCAACTTCAGGTTTAAAACCAGAATTAGATAATTTTGATTATACAAAAGAACAAAGTGAAGAGGGTTATAAAAACTTCACTGTTATTCAATGTAAAATCAAATCTATAGAATGGCTTTATTTAGCAGCTAAAGGCCACAGAAGAGCAAAGTTTAATTTGGAAAACAATAAAGACACGTGGTTAGTTCCATAGATGATCACTGGATATATATTCACAACATTTCTTATAATTTTAGGATTGGCTGTAATGAGATTTGGCAGCATTCATTTTAAAAAATTTAAAGAAGGAAAAACAAAAATAAAAGCGCAGTTAAGTAAGCAAATTTCTTTTTTAATTTTATTAACAATAATTATTGGATTAATAGTTTATTCAATTAATGGTTTACTTTTTAGTTAATTTCCAACATTGTAAGTGCACCAAGTTCTTTTAGCTTTTATTTTTTGTAGTTTTTTATGTGAATATCTTTTTCTCCAGTCATAATTCTCATTTGGAGCTTTTCCTCGTCCAACTTCAGCTGCCATTGCACATTTTAGCTCAACAGGATTAAAAGGATTATTAGATGTTGGGTCTAGAAAAGCAGAGTCTTTAAAATCCGGACAAGTGTCATCACCGTGATCATACAAAACTCCAAGTCTATAAGAATCGTCACCAACTGGTCCTCCAATGACGGTCGAACTTGATGTATGCCCTTTTGAATTACCTTTGGTACAAGGCCATGCAAAACCATTTACATGCAATATTTCATGTAATGTCATCATCATTCTTTTATTTGCATTTGTTATATATTTACTTTGTAAAAAAATATATCCATGGTGAACACTTCCTTGTCCACCATCACTATGTTTAACATCAGCCCAGGCAAAATATAATTTGTTAGGATCGTTAAATCCTTTTTGTGTTAAATAAGCGTCAGGATAATTCATTCCATAATTACCTTTATATTGCTTATTAAATCTAACAAATGAAATATCTAATTTTCCATCTTCTCTCATGTCATATCTAAATTTTTGTTTACCTTTTGTCATTTCAAAAACTTTTTCATTTGCAGCTAATAGCTCTTTTTCCATTTTACCATTAATATCCCACTCATTATCCTTACTGTCTTTATTTAATATATAAATAAAATGAACTTGAGGTTCATCTGTAATATCAGGTTGATCTTTAAAAAATCTTCCAGGTTTTTTATCATTTTCATCAATTTCTAAATTCAACTTTACACTTGCAATAGGTTCATCAATATTAGTCCAAACAATTTCGTCATTAATTGCAAACAAAAAACATTCATTTTGAGTATACTTTTTTGCTCTCTTCATACACTGTTTATAGGCTTTTTCATGTGCTTGATCATTTATATCTTTTACAATTTTAGATCCAGTCGCCCATCCTCCTCCACTTGTAGATCCATAAAAAATTAATTTTTGTTTCTTTTTTTGAGATTTCTTAAGTTGTTTTTTGTAAAATTTTTCAAAATCATTCCAATAATTAATCCCTCCAGAACCTGGAACTTTAATTTCTGCAAAAATATTATTTGTTAAAAATAATGTAGAATAAAAAACTATAGCGGATAAAAATAAAAATATTTTTTTCATTTTGATATTTTTTTATCTTTAAGTTTTGTCATTGCTTTACCAGCAGAAAACGTATAGTCATTATCATCCATTAATTTTCCACCTCCATCATAAAGTTTCCAATTAAATGTTACTTTATCTTTTTGTTTTTTTCCAAGTTTTAAGATAGTCAATTCAATTTTTCTAGTCTTTCCTCCAGAAGATCCATTAAATATTCTTTTTTCTCCTTCTTTCCAAACTCCTAAAGGAAATTTACATCCATTTACAATTATTCTTCCACCCCTTCTACTATCCCATACTCTTCCAATACATTGTCCATTATTAGTAATAGTAAATAATTGTGTTTTTACTTCACTTTGGCTTTTCCTTGTTCTTTTATAAACTTTTATTATCTCACCTGTATTTGGATTTTTCCAATCTTCAGGACCTGATATTTTTTTTCTTTTCTTATCACCAAATACCATATTTGCATTTGTAAATTTAATCTCAGTATCTTCACGAATTTCTCCACCAGTGAATAATTCAAGCGGTATAAATCTTTCTGTAGCAAAAGATAAATTAGTAATTAATAAAAAAAAAATTAAAAAGATTATTTTTTTCATACCCCTTTTATAATTATATTTGTTCCTTCTGAATTATCTAATCTTATTTGTTTTATAGGTTTGTAATCTTCTGAATGATACCATTCTAAAGCTTTTTCATAGGATGGAAATTTAATTATTATAATTCTTGGATAATTATCCTCTCCTTCTACAACTGTATACTCGCCCCCTCTAGCAAGATACTCGCCACCATATTTTTTGATTATCTCAGGTACCTTTTCAATATACTCTTTATAGTTCTCTGAATTTGTAACTTTTAACTGTGCTATTAAATATGCTGCTGACATAATTTTTATCTCTCAAGGATTAAGTCAAAATCTAAGTAAAAGTAATCTCTTTAGAATATTAAAAATCATAAATAAAAAAGTATAAATTTTATAAAAAACTTTATACTTTAAATAATATCTAGTTTTTTTACCTAATCTAGATGATTTTTCTTTGAATTTCATATCTTCGTAAGAATGATTCAAAACTTCCTTGCTTAATTTATCATTTACACCTTTTCTAACAAAAACTAAATTATGATAAAAAGATACATTTGTAATCTTAGCATCGTACTTATTGGAAATATAAAAAGGATTTGCAATTTCTTGATAATTTAATCTATCTGTTAAATGCTTAAAAAAATTCATATGAGAGTTTGAATATTTTAAATCAAATGGATTACCACCAAAAAAATGATTGTAAGCTGTTTGCATATCCTCAACTATATATAAGCCGTTATTGTTCAAATGAGGAAAAAGAAGATTAAAACTTTTTATAACATCTTTTTTTAAATGACTGCCATCATCTATTATAATATTAAAATTTCCATATTGATTAATTAATTCATTAATAAATTTTTCATCACTTTGTGAACCTTGGTGAACTTTAATATTGTTTCTATCAAGTTTTTTTTCTTTAATATCTATTTTATGAATATCGATACCAATAATATTAGAATTTTTAAAATAATCTGACCACATTAATAAAGATTTTCCATCTGCTATACCTATTTCTAGAATTTGTAATTTATGATCTCTTATGTTTTCAAAATATTTTTCATAAACTGCTGTGTAACCATGTTCTAACTTATCTGTTTTATAAATTTCAGCAATTGAAGTTAAATTTTTTGTTACTATCATTTAAAAATTTTAAAAAATTGATTTAGAATATTTTTTCCAGTTATCTTGATAATGTTTTGTATTTTCAAATACTGCTTTTTTTTCTTCTTCTTTAACTTCTCTAATAACTTTGCCTGGAGAACCAACAACCAAGGAGTTATCAGGTATAACTTTATTTTCCGTAATTAGAGCTTTAGCTCCAATTATACAATTTTTGCCAATATTAGCTTTATTTAATATGACAGCTCCAATTCCAATTAAACTATTGTCTCCAATGGTACATCCATGGAGCATTACTAAATGACCAACGGTAACATTTTTTCCTATTTTTAAAGGACATCCAGGATCTGTGTGTAATACGCTTCCATCTTGTACATTAGATCCTTCTCCAATATGAATATTTTCAATATCTCCTCTAAGCACTGCATTAAACCAGATACTTGTATTTTTTTCTAAAGTAACATCGCCAATTACAGTTGCATTAGGAGCTACCCAATTTTCGCCAGAGTTTTTTGGTTTTTTATCTTTTAAATCATAAAACATAATCTATATATTTTATATTATGCCCATACAAACTCCAATATGTGATTTTGGTCAAAAAGCTATACCATTTGAATTAAAATCTACTGATAATAAAATTCTTTCCTTAAATGATGTCAAAGGTGAAAATGGAACTTTGATAATGTTTATTTGTAATCATTGTCCATATGTAAAAGCTATTACAAAAGAATTAGTTGAAGATTGTACTGAATTAAACAAAATTGGTATCAACTCAGTTGCTATCTGCTCAAATGACTTTGTTAATTATCCAGAAGACTCATTTGAAAACATGATCAAATTTTCAAATGAAAATCATTTCAATTTTCCTTATCTGCATGATGAGACGCAAGAAATTGCTAAAGCATATGATGCTGTGTGCACTCCAGATTTTTTTGGTTATAATAAAAATTTAGAACTTCAATACAGAGGACGATTAAGAGAGCTTAAAAAATTTATTCCAGTTAAAGATGGAGAAAGTGATCTACTAATAGCTATGAGACAAATAGCTGAAACCGGAAAAGGTCCTGAAAATCAAATTCCAAGTGCGGGCTGTGGTATTAAATGGAAGTATGATTGATGTATCTAATCGTAACTAGATCATTTCCACCAGAGTTGGGTGGAATGCAAAGTCTTATGTGGGGTTTATCAAGAGAGTTATCAAAAAACTTTATGATCAAAGTTTTTGCAGATTATATTGAGGGCCATAAAGAATTTGACGAACAGTCTTCTTTTTCTATTGAAAGAGTTGGTGGGATTAAATTGCTCAGAAAATATAGAAAAGCTCAATTAATAAATGAATATATTAAACAAAATAAAATAGATGGTATTATTGCTGATCATTGGAAAAGTTTAGAACTTATTAAATCAAATAAGAAAAAATACTGTTTAATTCACAGTAAAGAAATAAATCATCCTAAAGGTTCTAGTCAAAATAAAAGGGTGATTAGTGTTTTAAATAATGTTGAAAAAGTTATAGCAAATTCTCAGTTTACAAAAAATCTAGCGATAGAAATTGGAGTTAATGCAAATAAGGTAATTGTAATAAATCCAGGTGTTAATCCTGCCGAAAAATTAAACAAAAAAACTCTAGATAAAGTTGAAAGTATTCTTAAAATAAAGAATCCAAGATTAATTACAGTTTCAAGATTTGATAAGCGTAAAAATCATGAAAAAATAATAATGGCTTTGAGAAATTTAAAACAAATTTATCCTGATATTGTATATATTTGTGTTGGTTATGGAGATGAAGAAGAAAATATCAAAAAACTTGTAAAAGAACTAGATCTTGAAGCCCAGGTTATGTTTTTCAAAGACATTAGTAATGACCTAAAAAATGCTTTAGTTGCAAAATCAAATATTTTTGTGATGCCGTCTATAATCCATAAAAAATCTGTTGAGGGGTTTGGTATAGCGTATGTTGAGGCTGCACAGTATGGTGTCCCATCAATTGGTGGTAAAGATGGTGGGGCCGCAGATGCAATTGAACATGAAAAGACTGGTTTAATATGTGATGGAAATAGTCTAGATGATATTTATTCCTCAATTAATTCAATGCTTGAAAATAAAAAATATTTAGAACTTGGAAAAAATTCTAAAGAATTTGTTAATAAATTTCAATGGTCTAAAATTATTCAAGAATACAAGAAGATATTAAATTGATTTCAAATAACAAACTAGCAATTTTTTTAATTGTAGCTTCAGTATTATTTGGAACATTGATGCTTACATTTTTAAAATTAGCTCAAGAAGAAGTAAACGTTTACGTCGCAGGATTTTTTAGATTTTTATTTGGTTTTCTAATTATTTTGCCTTACATATTTAAATCCAAGTTCACAGTATTTAAAACAATTCATCATAAGAAACATTTTTTTAGAGCATTTTTAAACTTACCTTCCATGCTTTTATATTTTTCAGCTTTAGTAATGATGCCAATTGAAAAAGCTACAGCAATTTCTTTTGTTGTCCCTTTCTTAGTAACAATATTGGCTGTTTTATTTCTTGGAGAAAAAATTTACTTATATAGAAGTTTTGCCCTAGTTTTAGGGTTTATTGGTATGTTGATAATTTTAAGACCAGGAATAATTGATATTTCTCTTGGAGTTTATATGGCTCTAGCCTCCTCTTTTATGTGGTCTGTTGTGATTATAATTACAAAAAGTATAGCAAAAGATGATAGTTCAATAACAATTTTATCTTATGGATACACATACATGACAATTTTTAGTTTCATTATTGCGATTTTTCATTGGCAAACACCTGGTTTAGAGACTTTAATTTATTTATTTTTTGGAGGTTTATTTGGTACTTTGTTACACCTTTGCATTAATCATGCTTATAAATTAGTTGATGTTAGTGTCACTCAACCATATTCATTTTTAAGTCTAGTATTTGCATCTTTTATAGGTTTCTATGTATTTAATGAAACACCTGATCTATTTACATGGATTGGTGCAAGTGTAATTTTTTTAGGGGTTTTAATTATTTCTTATAGAGAAATGAAATTAGAAAAAGAAATAATTAGAAAAAGTATAGATATTAAAAATTAAAAAATAATTTTAGAAAGTCTTTCAAAAACTTTTTCTGCTGACAGTTTTGATAATTCAGGAGCCTGTATCGCTTTAAAATTTTCTCTTTCAATACTTACTTTAAAAGGAGTTGTATGAGATCCAAATAAAGCAATTCCTTTTGAGCCTAAGTGTGCCGTCATGTGTGCAGGTCCTGTATCATTTGCAACAACAAATGAACTATCTTTAATTAATGCTGCTAATTGAGAAATATCTAAAGCTTTTCCATTATCTAAAATACAGAGTGCATTAATATTTGATGCTTCTTTAATTTCATTTGGTCCAGGAGCTACAACAACTTTAAATTTATTGTCTGACTTTTCTTTAATCAAAGAAATTAATTCATTATAATAAGGCCATTTTTTCGATGTTAAATGTGGCGAGCAGAAAGGAAAAAGAAGAATATATTTATCCAATTGATAGTAACTTTTTATTTGGGATATGTCTGAAGAGCTCCAAGAAAAATCAGGGTGTAATGTATGATTTGTATTTATACCTGAACTTTTTAATTGGTAATCAAATCTAAATAAAACAGAATCTTTATCAAAATCTTCTTTTCTAGTTCCTTCTGGTAAAGAAGTTTCTGTAGATGACCAAATATCTTTTGAGGCTTTTGGAAATAAGATTTTTTTATAAAAAGCTGATCTACTTGAATTCTGAAGATCATAAACTTTTGAAAAATTATATTTTTTTATACTTTTCATTAGTAAGTATAAATAAATCAGGTTGAGTCTTGATAATCGCTTATCTAAAATAACATTAGAAATATGTGGATTTTTTTTAAATAAATCAAAGTATGGTTTAGTTGTAAGCAAATGAACTTCATCTTCTTTATGATTCTCAGAAATATCTTGAATTGCCCCACATGCTTGAGCTATATCACCCAATGATCCATGTTTGATAATTAAAATATTAGACATATTTTTAACAATTTAACATAGTATAAAATTTAATGAATAAAATTATAGTAGAAGTTTCAGTAGGTGAACTTTTAGACAAAATTTCAATCTTAGAAATTAAGAAGGAAAAAATTAAAGATCCTGAAAAACTAAAATTTATATCAAATGAACATTCGATTCTTAAAGATCAGCTAGAAAAGAATGTTAAATCTGATGAAAAACTAAATAAACTATTCCAAGATTTAAAAGAAATTAATGCCAAGTTATGGGTTATAGAAGATCAAAAAAGAGATTGTGAAAAAAACAAAGACTTTGGAGAAAAATTTATTAAATTGTCTAGAGATGTTCATTTTTTTAACGATGACAGAGCAAAAATCAAACTAGAAATGAATAATCACACTGGATCAAGTATTAAAGAAATTAAAGAGTATACTAGTTACTAAAAACTTTAGGAAACCAATCATCTCTCATCAAATCTCCAGTTTTTAAATTAATTCCATCAAATGGAGGTGAGGTTGGCCCTCCTCTGTCAATATATTTTACATCGTCTCCTATAAATCGCATCGAAAATGCCCATCTTGATTTAGAGGAATTATTTCCTGTTGAACCATGTAAAGTTTTAAAATTAAATAAAACAGCATCACCCAAACTTAATTTTGGAATTAAAATATTTTTTTCAAATTCTTTTGATGGTGGTAAATCCATAAAAGAACTATCATCTTCATACCAAGATTGGTTATTTGACCATTTTGTGGGTCTAATTAACTTTGACCATTTATGAGAACCTAAAATTAATTTAATATTATTTTTATGATCAACTTCATCTAATGGTATCCAAAAACTTCCAGTATCATTACCATCAACACAATAATACGGCATATCTTGATGCCAAGGTGTTTCTTTATGAGTACCTGGATCTTTAATAAAAATATGTTCGTGAAAAATTTGAGTAGATTTAGAATTAGTTGCTTCTGCAACTATTTGCGCTCCAGGTGAATTAAATAAACAATCCTTAAATTCCTCTATCCTTTCCCAATTGCAATAATCCTCAAAAAATCTTCCCTTATCAGCGGTTACATTCTCTCTTCCATGTTTGCTTGGATTATCTAAAACTTTTTGAAATCCTTTTCTAAGTGGCTCAATCCAGTCTTTAAATATATCCTTAATTATTATCACTCCATTATTTTGATACTCTTTAATTTGTTGTTGAGATAAATACATTTTACTTATTACTGAAAGCTGTACTTTTTTTCTAAAAATTTAATAAGATTATGAATGATAAAAGTCATGAATAAATAAATTCCACCTGCAACAATAAAAACTTCAATTGGTTTGAAAGTTGTTGAAATTATATACTTAGCAACACCAGTTAAATCCATTAGAGTTACAGTGCTTGCTAAAGAGGTTCCTTTCATCATCAATATAATTTCATTTCCATATGCAGGTAATGATTGTCTAATAGCGATTGGAATTTGAATTTTATAAAAGATTATTTTATTTGATATACCTAAACTTTTTCCAGCTTCAATAATTCCTGGTTTAATTGTTTGAAATGCTGATCTTAAAATTTCAGAGGTATATGCGCCTGTATTCAAAGTAAATGCTATTATTGCACACCAATAAGGTTCTTTTAAAATTACCCATAGAAATGTTGTTCTTAAATATTCAATTTGGCCCAATCCAAAATAAATTATGAAAATCTGAACCAATAAAGGTGTTCCTCTAAATATATATGAATAGCCATAAGCAAATTTGTTAATAAATATATTTTTGTTTAATCTTAAAATTGCAAAGAAAAGACCTAGGAATAATCCAAAAAATAATGATGCAGATAGTAATTTTAAAGTAACAACTGTTGCTCCTAAAAGTTTAGGGAAACTAGTGATCATTAAATCAAAATCCATTAATATCCCTTGCTATACTTAACTTCTAACTTATTGATTAATTTCATGCTAACGTAAGTAAGCAAAAGATATAAAACTGCTGCAAATGAATAGAAAAATAATGGATCTCTAGTAGATCCTGCTGCAATATAAGACTGTCTCATTATTTCAACTAAACCTGTCACTGAAATTAGAGAAGTATCTTTCAGAGTTATTTGCCAAACATTACTTAGATTTGGAATAGCTAACCTCAACATTTGAGGTAATATTATTTTATAAAATTGCCCAAACTTATTTATTCCAAGTACTTTTGCAGCTTCAAATTGACCTTTATCTATTGATTGAATTGCCCCCCTAAATACTTCTGTTGAATATGCGCCAGAAATAATACCAATAGCCATTGAACCAGTAATAAAAGCATTTATTTCTATGTATTCGTAATAACCAAAAATTGAAGCTACATACATGATAGCTCCACTTCCTCCAAAAAAGAAAAGATATATTACTAATAGTTCAGGTACTCCACGAATTACAGTTGTGTAAAAATTACCTAACAGATTTAAACTTTTGTATTTTGAAAGTTTTAAAGGAGTAAAAATTAGAGCAAAAAAGAAACCAACTAACATTGCTGTAATTGATACAGCAATTGTCATTAAGGTTGCATAGAACAACTCATCGCCCCAACCTGTTTTACCAAATGCTAGAAGTTCCATATAGATTGGCGACTATATATTATAGTCGCCAAATCTGAAATGAATTACATAGAAGCGTCGAAACCAAAGTGTTTAATAGCAAGTTTGCTAATAATTCCTTTCTTTCTAGCTTTATCAATTGCTTTATTGAAATCTTTTAAGATTTTGGCATCTCTTTTTCCAATAGCACTATCGCTAGCTTGTCTAATACCAACACCTACACCATTTCCAAATGCACCACCTGAAAAAGTTGGTCCAACTAATACGACTGCTTCACTTGATTTGTCTGCATAATCTGTAAATGCTACTGCTGCAGCTAAAGCAACATCACATCTTCCAGAGGTTAAATCTAGGTTAACTTCATCTTGAGTTTTATAAGTTCTAACATTTACACTTCCAACATCACCTGACTCTAAAAAGTTTTGGTGAATTGTTCCTGTTTGAGTACAAACTGTTTTACCCGCGAGTGCTCCAGTCAATGTTTTAAGAGCTTTTTTAACATCAGATCCACCTAATGATAAATTAATACCCTCTGGTGTATCCATGCCCTCTAAGCTTGAACCTTTCATTACCGCTAGAGAAGCTACTTCGTCAGCATATCCTTGAGAAAAAGTAATTGTTTTTTGTCTTTCTGCAGTAATAGACATTCCAGCCATAATCGCATCAAATTTTCTCATAACTAGAGCTGGTATCATACCATCCCAATCTTGTTCAACAATTGTACACTCATATTTCATAAGTGTGCAAAGTTCTTGAGCAAGCTCAACCTCAAAACCGATAAGATTACCTGAGGCATCTTTTGAATTCCATGGAGGGTAAGCGCCTTCAGTTCCAATTTTTATTTTTTCAGCGGATACATTTCCAATGACAAATAAAGAAGCGAGAACTGTTAATATAGTTTTTTTGAATATATTCATTATTTTCTCCTTTAATAATAAATAATTATTTCACAAAATTAAAAAAGAAAAAAGAAAAATTAATGATTTATTGATGATGAAAAGTTCCAAGAACAATCAAAACTAGGTATGTAAACTCTTGATAATTTTGCATTTCCAAAATTTTGATTAAATATATTTAGCCAATTTTCAACCTGTTGTGGTTTTTTATCCTGACTTCCTACTTGAGCAGTAATAACTCCTTTTGGTTTTAAAACTCTCACTAATGATCCCATATTTTTAGCAGCTAAATCTATACAAAATTGATCATCATTAAGATCTACAAATATATGATCATAAGTGTCATCTCTTACTGATTTAATGCTTTCAAATGCATCACCCCACACACATTTTACAGAATTTTTTTCGGTTGCTTTTTTTCCAATATCTCCAAGATGTTTATTACAAACATCAACTACTTCAGGATCCAGTTCATACCAATCTATAAAATTAAATTTTTTGGAAATACACTCTCTTGCAACTCCACCGTCTCCACCACCAATTATTGCAGCTCTTTCATTATCTTTATTCAGATCTAAACCAGATCCAACAAATGTCGAACTGTATAAATGCTCATCTGTAGCAGCAACTTGTATTTCACCATCAATAAATAAAGATTTTCCAAACTGTTCTAAATCTAAAATTTCAATGTGCTGACCTACTCTAGATTTAAAGTCCTCTAGAACATCATTTACTACATACGATTTTTGTAATCCTGGTGAACTATAAATGTCATGATAAAGAGATTTGGTATCTCTATTAAATTCCTTTTTAACTATTCTTGTGTGTTCAAATTCTTTTTTAATAATGTCTATCGCGACAGAGGGAGTTACTTTTCCACAAGTAAAGAAATCAAAGCTAATAATCCCTTTTTCTGGAAAAGTATGAAAACTAATATGGCTTTCAGCCAGTAAAGCAATAATAGTAAAACCCTGAGGTTCAAATTTATATTTAGATATATTTAAGATTGTTACTTTTGCAGCTTTTGCAATATCATTAATTACTTTTTCAAATATAGAAGGGTCATATTCTTTAGTAGTTCCAATTATATCTAGAGTAATATGTTCACCAACTTTTGTCATAATATGCTTTATGAAACCTTACTAATCAAATTTTTTGCTTCTTTCAAACAAAAATCTATTATAATACTTCGCTGAGGTTGTAACTGTGAAAAACAATTGGTCAAATTTAGAAGCAAAACAATACATAAAAAAGTATACAAAACTTGGTCACTCGAAAGATATGGCTTTAAGAGTTTATACAACCAGACTATTAGGTAGAAATAGTAAACTTGTTCTACATGGAGGTGGAAATACATCTGTAAAAACCTCAATTAAAGATATTGATGGCAAACATTATGATGTGCTCTGTGTTAAAGGAAGCGGGTGGGACATGGCTGAAATAGAACCAGCTGGTTTACCTGCTGTAAAATTAAACCCACTTTTAGCTCTAAAAAATAAAAAATATTTAAGTGATGAAGATATGGTTGCATATCAAAAAAGAAACTTAATTGATATTAAGTCACCTAACCCATCTGTAGAGACTTTTTTACATGCATTTTTACCCTTCAAATTTGTTGATCACACTCATTCTGATGCAATTATGGACGTTACAAATAGGCCAAATGGAAAAGATCTTTGCAAAAAAATTTTTGGACCAAAAGTAAGTATTGTGCCATATGTAATGCCAGGATTTGGTTTGGCTCAGAAGATAAATGAAGTTTATCATAAAAACCCAAATATCAATTGTTTGATCCTTTTAAACCATGGAATATTTACTTTTGATAATGATGCTAAAAAATCTTATGACTTAATGATTAAATATGTTTCTATTGCTGAAAAGACTATCAAAAAATTAAAAAGAAAAAAAATAAGTCAAATAAAAAATTATAATACTAAATTTGAACCACATGAAATTGCACCAATTTTAAGAGGTTTGCTATCAGAAAACCATAATCAAAAATTTATACTTAATTACAGATCAAATAATAATTTGAATTATTTTATTAATGGAAAAGATGTAAAAAGATATTCAAGTATTGGAACAGCGACACCAGATCATGTAATAAGAGTTAAACCCTTTCCGTTAGTAATTACACCAAAACAAAATTCAAGTATTGAAGATTTTAAAAAAATAGCTGAAAAAAGTTTTAAAGGTTACAGAAAAAAATATGTGAAATATTTCAATACAAATAAAAAAAAAGTTAAGGGTAAAAAAACAATGCTAGATACCTCGCCGCGAGTAATTATGGTACAAAATGTTGGTTTGTTTAGTGTAGGTAGCAGTCTCAGTGCTTCAAAAATAGCTGGGGATTTGACTGAAACAAATGCAAGAGTAATTTCATCCGTTGAGGAAACTACAAAATATAAATTCATTACTGAAAAAGATTTATTTGATGTTGAGTATTGGTCGCTAGAGCAAGCTAAAATTAAAAAAAATAAAAAAATCTTACAAGGTAATGTTGTTGTAATAACTGGTGGTTTTGGAGCCATCGGCTCAGCAACTTATAAACTATTTAAAAATTATGGCGCAGAAATTGTATTGCTTGATTACGATGCTAAAAAAGTTAAAGAAATGCAAGCTCAAATCAAAGATTTATGTTTGCACTGTGATGTAAGAAACAAAAATAGTGTTAAAATTGCTTTCAAAAAAATTAGTGAACAATATGGTGGTGTTGATATTTTAATATCAAATGCTGGAACAGCAATTGGTGGATCTATTGCTGAAATTGATGATAAAATTTTAAGAAAAAGTTTCGAAGATAATTTTTTCTCACATCAAAATTGTGCTTCAGAAACTATCAAAATAATGAAAAAACAAAATATTCAAGGATGTTTGTTATTTAATATTTCGAAACAATCAGTTAATCCTGGAAAAAACTTTGGACCTTATGGTCTTCCAAAAACGGCTTTGTTAAGTTTATGCAAACAATATGCATTAGATTATGGGGCGCTTGGAATTAGATCAAATGGTGTAAACGCTGATAGAATTAGAAGTGGATTATTGAATGATGAAATGATTAAATCTCGAGCCAAAGCCAGAGAAGTTTCAACTGATGAATATATGAGAGGAAATCTACTTCTAAACGAAGTAAAAGCAGAAGATGTTGCAAAAGCATTTTTTCATCTTGCTATTTCAAAGAAAACAACTGGTGCAGTATTAACTGTAGATGGTGGAAACATAGCTGCTTCCCTAAGGTAACTTATTTAAATAATTTTTTTAGACCTTCAGAGGAAGCTTCGGAAATCCCTCTTTCAGTAATTAATCCTGTTACATATTTTGCTGGCGTTATATCAAATGCTAAATTCATAGCTTTGCTTTTGTTTGGATATATTAAAACTTTCTTAATCTCGTTATTCTCATCTATACCTTCAACATGAGATAATTCCTCTGAGTTTCTCTCTTCTATTGGAATATCTTTTGAGTTTTTAATATCCCAATCTATAGTTGAACTTGGTAACGCTACATAAAAAGGAATATTGTTATCATGTGCAGCTAATGCTTTAAGATAGGTTCCAATTTTATTACAAACATCTCCATTTGATAAAGTTCTATCAGTTCCGACAATACACATGTCAACTTCTCCTCTCTGCATTAAAATACCACCTGTGTTATCAGCAATTATGGTATTTGGAATTTCTTCTTCATTTAATTCATATGACGTTAAATTAGCACCTTGGTTTCTTGGTCTTGTCTCATCTACCCATACATGAATTGGTATACCCTTTTTATGTGCATGGTAAATTGGTGATGTTGCTGTACCCCAATTAATTGTTGCTAACCAACCTGCATTACAATGAGTTAATATGTTTACTGTATCTTTTTTTTTATTATAAATTTCCTTGATTATTTTTAATCCATTAATACCAATATTTTCACAAAACTTTTCATCTTCATCACATATTTCTTTTGCTTCATTTAGGGCAATGCTTAATATTTGATCACTATTAATTCCTGATAATTTTTTCATCATACGATCTACAGCCCATTTTAAATTAATAGCGGTAGGTCTTGATTGAATTAACTCTTCTGCACTTTTTTTTATAAATTCAGGATTATTATTTTCTTGAACTGTCAAAGCTAGACCATAAGCTGCCGTTCCACCAATTAGAGGAGCGCCTCTTACCTCCATTACTTTAATTGCATTAATAGCGTCTTTTACTGTTTTAAGTTCTTTAATTATAAATTGATGGGGAAGTTTTGTTTGATCTATTATTTTTACAATATTATTTTCAAACCAAATAGTACGATATTCTTTTCCATTAATTTTCATCTTTAAAAAATGTCATTTAAGTATTTAATTAAATCCTTATTTTTCCTTTCATAATCTGCATAACATTTGGTTAAAGTTATTCCATGATAATTATTCATTGGCTCTGCTTTTTTACAACCGGAATTCGTTAAATTTACAAATTTAACTGAATTTATAGTTTTAAATAAAGAATAGTCATTTGGAGAATTATAATGATCTTTATCATGTGCAATAATAATTGCATTTATTTGAGATAAATCCTTAACAAAACCATAATATCTTACCTCTTCCCACCAAGGCCAATCTTTTCTATTTTTAACAGTTCCGCCTGCTCCCGGATTAAGACCTATAACACCTTTGACCAGCATGGGGAATTCTGCTTTTATTTTTAATGACTGCCAACCACCTGAAGAATGACCAGCAAGAATAATATTATTAAATCCAGCTTCAATAAAACTATCAACTTTATCTTTTATAACTCTTTTTCTTTGGTTTTGTTTTTGTTTGTTAATTAATGGAATTCCATCTTTGTCTTTTAATTCTATAGCTAATTTTCCATTTTTTTCATGAGCTTTCCACATTTTAGTTTGCTCTTTTTTTGACCATCCTTTTGCACCTGTGCATAAACGATATATTTTTACTTTGAAATTTTTAATTTTTACATCATGTAATTCTCTTATAACTTTAGGAACATTGTTCCCTGGAACTGTACATTTATCACTTTTTTGATCATTATCTGAGCCATGATTATAAATAATTAAAATTGAATTTTTTTTGTCTTTTATTTCGTTCTCAGAATAGATTTTTCCTTTGCTGTCTATAAATCCATTATCTTTTGAAAATTTTTTCAGATCTTTATCAAATTTTGAGCTTGAATAAGCATTGGTTAAGAAAAAACTAATAATTAAAAAAATTAATATTCTCT
>CACBEJ010000006.1 GCA_902538255.1 uncultured Pelagibacteraceae bacterium
CAGCTAAATTTGGTGAGCCGCCGAGAACAGGTTCAGTAATACTTAGAGGCACTGGTAAAGTTTTTTCTTTAAAACCTAAAACAGGAAGAATAACTAAAAAATGTAAAAAATAATATGCCGTAGCAATTCTTGCTATCAACAAGTAAAGTCCTTCGGCTGGCATCGCACCCACATAACCAAGTATCAAAACATCTGCAACCAGTATCCAATAAAATTGTCTATATAAAGGTCTGAATACTGCAGATCTTATTTTTGAAGTATCTAGCCAAGGTAAAACTGCTAAAATTAATATTGCAGATAACATGGCTATAACTCCTAGCAATTTATCAGGAACTGATCTTAATATTGCATAAAAAGGTAGCAAATACCATTCGGGAACAATATGTGCAGGTGTTACCATTGGGTTAGCCTCTATATAATTGTCAGCATGTCCTAAAATATTTGGTGCATAGAAAACAAAGAAAGCAAAAACAATCATGAACATTAATAAAGCAAAACCATCTTTAATCACAATATAAGGATGGAATGGAACTGTATCCTTTGAAGGTTTTTTAATATCTATTCCAACTGGATTGTTGTTACCAGGAACATGTAAAGCCCATATATGTAAAACAACTAATCCTAAAATTAAAAATGGAATTAAATAATGCAAAGTAAAAAATCTCGTTAACGTAGGGTTGTCAACTGAATAACCACCCCATAACCAAGTAACTATTCCCTCCCCTACTAGAGGAATAGCACTAAATAAATTTGTAATAACTGTTGCTCCCCAAAAACTCATTTGACCCCATGGTAACACATAACCCATAAAGGCCGCAGCCATCATCAGTAAATAAATTATTATTCCTAAAATCCATATTATTTCTCTTGGGGATTTGTATGAACCATAAAACAAAGATCTAAAGATATGAATATAAACTGCTAGGAAAAACATCGATGCGCCATTTGCATGAATGTATCTTATTAACCAACCATAGTTAACATCACGCATAATATGCTCTACACTTTCAAAAGCCATATCTGCATGAGCAATATAATGCATTGCAAGAGTTAATCCTGTTACAATTTGAGTGATTAAGCAAAAAGTTAAAATTCCACCAAATGTCCACCAATAGTTTAAATTTTTGGGAGTTGGATAATCTGTTAAATGATTTGCAAGAGTTAACAGTGGGAGTCGATCGTTAAACCACTGCCCTACTTTTGATTTTGGTCTGTAATCGTGATCACTCATTTTTTTTATCCAATTTTAATTGTACTTGCATTAACAAATTCATATTTAGGAACTTCCATGTTCCAAGGTGCTGGACCTTTTCTAATCCTTCCTGATGTATCGTAATGAGATCCATGACATGGACAGAACCAACCATTGTAATCTCCTTTATCGTTTAATGGCACACATCCTAAATGTGTACAAACTCCCAACATAACAAGCCATTCTGGATTTTTTGCTCTATCCTCATCTTTCTCTGGATGAATTAAATCTTCCATCTTTACAGATCTTGCTTCTTCAATTTCTTCTTTGGTTCTTCTTCTAATAAATACTGGCTTACCTCTCCACAAAACAGTTAAAGTGTTTCCAGGTGTCAATGAACTTACATCTACCTCTGTGCTAGCTAATGCTTTGACAGAAGCATCTGGATTCATTTGGTCTATCATAGGCCAAACTACTGCGGCAGCTCCAACAGCCCCTACAGCTGTGGTAGCTGTAAATAAAAAATCTCTTCTTTTTGTTTTTTTTTCAGACACTATTAGTAGCTTTTGTTATTATCTCTTTTTGATTTAAAATAGTTAATATACGAATTCATATAATATAAAATAATTATTTTACTACTGAAAGAATGACACATAATTCAACATTTTTAGGACCCAAAATAGCTTTGTACGAGCCTGATATACCTCAGAATACTGCTGCAATCATTAGAACTTGTGCTTGTTTAGGTGCTAAACTAGAAATAATTGAACCATGTGGCTTTCTATTATCAGATAAACGCTTTAAAAGAGTGATTATGGACTATATGGACTATAGTCAAATAAAGTTTTATCAAAGTTCAGAAAAATTTTTTGAGGCAAAAAAAAAGCAGAGAGTCGTATTGATGACAACAAAGGGTTCAATAAATTATACTAAATTTAAATTTAAGCTTGATGATACTATTTTGTTTGGAAGAGAAAGTGCCGGGGTACCCGAAAAGGTACATAAAATAATTAAAAATCGTTTAAAAATACCAATGAATAACCAAGTAAGATCTCTTAATATTGCATCGTCTGTTGCCATTGTTTTGGCAGAAAGTTTGCGTCAAATAGAATTAATATAAAATGGATATTTCAATCAAAAAAGACTTAGCGAGTAATTGGTTTAAGCTATTACAAAATGCAGTATGCGACGACATTTTAAAAATTGAAAAAAATAATGTAAATTTTCAATCAACTTCTTGGAAAAGAAACATTAAAAAGGATGAGGGAGGTGGTGAATATAGAATTCTTAAAAATGGAAAAATTTTTGAAAAAGTAGGAGTAAATTTTTCTGAAGTTTATGGAAAATTTCCTAAGCAATTTCAAAGAAATATACCTGGTGCAAGTAAGGATCCTAGATTTTGGGCGTCAGGGATATCAATAGTTATGCATATGCAAAATCCCTATATTCCTGCAATGCATTTTAATACCAGATTTATTTGTACAACAAAGAATTGGTTTGGTGGAGGAATGGATGTAACCCCAGCCATAAAAGATGAAAAAGAGAAGAAAAATTTTCATAAAATATTAAAAGCAATGTGCGATAGACATAATAAAAATTATTATAAAAAATATAAAAAGTGGTGTGATGAATACTTTTATCTACCTCACAGGAAAGAGACTAGAGGTATAGGAGGTATCTTTTTTGACTATAAAAATGATAATTTTGAAAATGACTTTAAATTTGTCAGGGATGTTGGTGTTACATTTCAAATGCTATTTAATGAAATTATTAAAAAAAAAATAAAGAGGAAGTGGACTTTAAAAGATAAAGAGTTCCAGTATATTAAAAGAGGTCGATACGCAGAATTTAATTTACTATATGATAGAGGAACAAAATTTGGGCTTCAAACTGGTGGTAATGTTGAAGGAATTTTAATGTCATTACCTCCAATTGCAAAGTGGAAATAAAAAATGGATAAAGAGCCAATAACATTAAACGGATTAAATAAACTAAAGGAAGAATTAGTTTTTTTAAAAGAAAAAAAAAGACCAGACATAGTAGCTGCGATTGCTGAAGCTAGATCCCATGGAGACCTTAAAGAAAATGCTGAATATCATGCAGCTAAAGAAGAACAATCTCATAATGAGGGAAGAATAACAGAAATTAACGACATTATTGCAAGGGCAAATGTAATTGACGTTACAAAACTAAACAATGAAGGAAAAGTAATTTTTGGATCTACAGTTTATTTAGAAGATTTAGATAATGGTGAAAAAATTAATTATAAAATTGTTGGAAGAGATGAGGCAGATTTAAAACAAAAACTAATTTTCTTTCAATCACCAATTGGGAAAGGTTTGATTGGAAAAAATAAAAGTGATTTAGTTGAAATAAATACACCCTCTGGTGTAAAAAATTTTGAAATTAAAGACGTTAAATATATTTAACTTTTTACTATTTGTTTTACTTGCTTATCTGAAATTTGAAACCCGTTTTGAACCCAAGTTTCTTCTATCTTTTTTAACTTATTACCTAAAGTTTTGCCTTCAGGAATTTGAAATTTTGACATTAGTAGGTCGCCCCCTATTGGAAAAGTTGGAATTACTTTATCTTTATAAGTATCTAATAGTTTGATTAGTTTTTTCTCAAATTTGATTGAGGTAAAGATTTTAAAATTAATTACATCTATTACAGCCTGCCGCCCATTAAAATAAAAAAATTTATTCAAATTTTTCTCTGTAAAGTTGTTTAAAGTTACTCTTTCTTTATAAAAAAGATCTATCAATTTTAATCTTTTCTTATCACTGTTAGATATTTTAAATTTATAAATAAAATAATCTGCATTATCAGTCCCATCAATTACTAAAAGCGCAATTAAAAATATAAAATCAATTTTCGAAATATTCTCTGCAACATAATAATTTTGTTTTCTAAAATTTTTAATATTCTTTAATTGTGGGAAAATTATTTCTATTAGCTCTAAACTTTCTTTATCTTTAAACAGTTTTAAAAATCCATTTGAACTCGTTATTTTTTTTAGTTCATCAATTAACCTCTCAGATGATATATTTGAAATTCCTTCTATATTTTTTTTTATAATTTTTATTATTTCTGACTGGTGCTTATGGTTTGAGTAATTTAAATAAAACCTTAAATACCTTAAAATACGTAAATAATCCTCTTGAATTCTTTTTTCCGCATCACCAATAAAATTAATATAACCTTCTTCTAAATCTTTTTTACCATTAAATGGATCAAATAAATTACCATCACCATCTGCATAAATTGAATTGATAGTAAAATCTCTTCTAGAGGCATCTTCCTTCCAATCTAAAGAGAATTCTACTTCAGCATGCCTTCCATCAGTTGAGATATCTTTCCTTAAAGAAGTAATTTCATATTTATATTCGTCAATTATTGCGGTTATAGTTCCGTGTTTAATTCCTGTTTCGTAATAACTTATTTGTTTGTTTTTAAGAGCCTCACAAACTTCCAGAGGCGTTAAATTTGTTGCTAGGTCAATATCATCAACGTTTTCTTTTTTTATCACTTTTCTTACACATCCGCCTACATATCTGATTTCACTTTTCTCTGAAAAATTATTAATTGCTTCAAAAATTTTATTTACTGGTGTTGTTAAAGTAATTTGTTTTAAATTTTGACTGATATAATCAAGATTTTTCGATCGGGAAAAAAATTTATCTAAAAAATTTTTCATAAATGGCTGGGGCGCTAGGATTCGAACCTAGGATGCAGGTACCAAAAACCCGTGCCTTACCGCTTGGCTACGCCCCAATACTAGCTTCCTATAACATAAAAATATAAAATTCATATAGTTTTTGCTGTAACACACCAATAATTTTTATATTTTCTTTTAAATTCAGCTTTTGCCAATTTACAACTCTTTAATGAATTATAATAGGCAACAATTGTTGATCCTGAACCAGTCATTCTTACAAATAATGGATTATTTATACTTTCTAAGAACAGCTTTATTTTTTTAAGTTTTGGATATTTTTTGAGTGCTATTGTTTCAAGGGCATTTTGTTGATCAATCAAATATTTTACTCCAAACATGTTTTTTTTAGGTTTGTTATATTTTGATTTTGTATACTTTCGAACAGCTGAGTATATTTTTTTAGTTGAGCACCCAAAATCAGGCTTTACTAAAGTAGAGTAATATTTTGGAGTATTATAAATCTTTTTTATTTTACCACCTGATGACAACACACAGCTGGATGAAATGGTACCTAAAATAACATCAGAACCGACAAAGTCGCAGATACTTCGAGTTTTTTGATGATTAGTATTAATGATTTTTTTTTTAACCAGATAATTAAACACACTAGCTGCGTTCATCGATCCCCCACCCAAGCCAGCTTCTTGAGGGATTAATTTTTTAATTTTAACTTTGAATTTTTTATTTTTTAATAAATTTTCTTTATCTAGTATTTGAAATAGTTTTTGAACAGTATTTTTTTTTCCAATATTTTTAGAAAACTTTCCATAAAAAGAAATATGGTGTTTTTTTCCATTATGTTGTTTTATCGAAATAACATCATGTAAATCTATGAAACCAATTATACTTTCAATTTTATGTAAAACCTTTTTTTTTGCAGTGATATTTAGAGCTAAATTTAACTTTGCATAAGATTTAATTTTATTAATTTTCATTTAGGAATTTTTAAGACCCTCAATTACTTTAATATTGATTTTTTTTCTCATATCGTCTTCGGTGTCATCAAAAGTTAATACGTTTTTCCAAAAATATCTTGCTTGAATTTTTCTATTTAATTTCCATAAAATGTCTCCATAATGATCATTCACGATTGGGTCATCTGGCATTAATTCTACAGCTCTTTTTAAATACTTTTCAGCTTCTAGATAATCCTCTATTAAAAAATACGCCCATCCAATTGAATCAATAATATAAGGATCATTGCTTTTTAAATCATATGCTCTTTTCAACATATCCATTGCTTCATTAATTTTATAATCACGCTCTAACCAGGAGTAAGCAAGGTAATTCAAAATATATGCATCGCTAGGATCAATTTTAAGCGCATGTAATAAATCTTCATCTGACTTTTCATAATTGCCCATTCTTTCATAGCTACCGCCTCTACGATACAATACATCTGATTTAATAAGTGAATTGTCATCCAGTGTTAAAATAATTTCTGTATAACGATCTATTGCCTTTTCATAATTTTTAGAATTCTTATAAAAATTGGCTAAATCAAAAATCATTTTTATATTGGGATTTTCAATTTTATTAAATTTTGAATCTATGTATTTAATTCCATTTTCATAATCCTGCTCTTGAATTATTATTTGAGCTTCTTTTTTTAATCTAAACCAATAATAAAATTCATCTTCTTTTTTAAAGTTTTTTAAGATCTTTTGTACTTTATCAAATTCGTCATTAAGATAAAAATTTTCTGCAACCAACGACAAATTAAATTCAAACTTGGGATTTAAATAGTTTGACAAATTTAAGTAAAAATTTGATTTCTCAAAATTATCCTGAGAAGAATAAAGATTAGAGATTAAAAATAAAAACTCACTTACAAGATCATTATGATCTTTGCATGAAAAAATTTTTCCAAAATCATCGAATTTTTCTTTGTCTACCCAACTTTTACTTTGTGAAAGTAAAAGTGTTGAATTTATATAATCAATTTGTTCAACAACTAATCTTGCTTCATTTAATTTATTGTTATCAATTAAATGATTAAGATAAAAAAAAATGTATCTTGAATAGTCGCCTTGCTGATTATTAATTAAATTAAGAAAATATGACGAAGTTCTTTTATCTTCAATATAACATCTTTGGAATGTCTCAGCTATAAGAGAAAGGTTTCCAAAATTTTTTTTGTTATCTAATATTTTTTTATTTTTAAATGTATAAATGTATTGTTTAAGTGTTTCAAATATAACTAGATTTATCCTATCTTCATCTTGAAATTTTAAACTTTGTGTTAAATATTCGTTAGACTTTTTAAAGTTATTTTTTTTTAAACTGTCAATTATTAAAATTATATACGCATCATAAAAATCTGAATTAGATTTGTTTGCATTGTTATTTAATACATTAATTGCTTGAGGTACTTTGTTATCTAAAACTAAAGAGTTAACATATCTTTTTAAATAACTATCATGTTTGTTAATTAATACTTTGGCTAAGTTAAAAAATTTTAAAGCTTCAGAATTATCTCGATTTTCAAATGCAACAATTCCAGAAAAATAATTTGATAAATCTCTTGAGTTGAAATCATTAAAAGTAGCACTTTTAGAATACAAAGGTGTCTGATAAGATAGGAATATTAATAGTACTAATTTTAGAAATTTTAGGAACATTTAACCATACTATGACTAAAAAAGTGATAAATCAAAATACCAAATTAAACCAAGAACTAATTAATACTATTGAGCCAAAATTTATATTCGCTGATAAGCCAATAAATAGATTTAATATTTTAGAAAATAACAATGGCACCCTGCAAATTAATAAAGAAGAATTACTAAAAAATTTAAAAGATCAAATAAATTCAATTGAAAATTGTAAATTGAAAGAAAATTCAAACAAAATTATTTTAGGTGAGGGAAATATAAATAGCCCTTTAATGTTAATTGGAGAGTCTCCTGGGGCTGAAGAAGAAAAATTGGGTGTCCCATTTAGAGGTGAAGTCGGCGAACTTCTTAACAAAATGCTTATAGCAATTAATATTAAGAGACAAAATATTTACACTAGTTATGCAATCAATTTTAGACCACCTGATGACAGAAAACCAACCTCAACTGAAATTAAAAAATACTCAGTATTTTTGAAGGAACATATATCGATTATAAACCCAAAGATTATTGTTTTAATGGGTAGTTCGGCAATGGAGGCTTTAACAGGAATAAGTGAAAAAATTACTAATGAAAGAGGACATTGGAAGGAAGTGATTTTAAAAAACAAAACATTCCCTTTAATGATAACTTTTAATCCATCTTATTTAATCCGTTTTCCAGAAAATAAAAAACACTCATGGGAAGATTTAAAGAAAATTAGAGACAAAATCAAAGATCTGAAGTTAAAAATTTGATGAAAATAATTGCTGGGGTTGATGAGGTTGGTAGAGGAAGTTTAATTGGGCCTGTTTATGCCTCAGCAGTAATTTTAAAAAAATCAATTAATTCAAAGTTATTAAAAGATTCAAAATCATTAAGTAAAAAAAAGAGAGAGTATCTATGTACATATATAAAAAAAAATTCTACTTGGTCCATAGGCAAAGCTTCTGTCAAAGAAATAGAAAAACTGAATATACTTCA
Source organism: uncultured Pelagibacteraceae bacterium (assembly GCA_902538255.1). Taxonomy (GTDB): domain Bacteria; phylum Pseudomonadota; class Alphaproteobacteria; order Pelagibacterales; family Pelagibacteraceae; genus Pelagibacter. Next base: position 8,492 of record CACBEJ010000006.1, read on the forward strand.
AGCAAGTTTGCTGGCTATGAAAAGAGCTATAAAAAAACTTAAGAAAAAACCAACACACGTTTTAATAGATGGAAACAAAACTCCAGAATTAGAAAATTATAATTTAAAATCAGTTATTAAAGGAGATAAGAAAATCCCCTCTATTTCGGCAGCTTCTATAATTGCGAAAGTATCAAGGGATAAATTTATAACCACCTTGTCAAAAAAAAATAAAGGTTATGACTGGGATAAAAACTTTGGGTACGGTACAAAACAGCACTTAAAAGCTTTGAAAAAATTAGGTATTACTAAACATCATAGAAAAACTTTTTCACCAATATCTAAAATAAATTAACACTACATCTAGTTACCTTCTAATTTAGAAACACTAATCAAATCCAAATTTTTCAATCTCAGGTTGACCGTAGAATCCATTTGGAGTCTAATTAATTTTTACAAATGAAAACTGATTTCAAAAATAAAATAATTAATGGAGACAGTCTCGAAGAATTAAAAAAAATTCCACGTGAAACTTTTGATTTAATTTTTGCTGATCCTCCTTACAACTTACAATTAAAAAGTGTATTAACAAGACCAGATAGATCAAAGGTTAGTGCGGTAAATGATAAGTGGGATCAATTTGAAAATTTTAAAAAATATGATGATTTCAATTATGAATGGCTTAGTGAATGTAAAAGAATTTTAAAAAAAGATGGGGCTATTTGGGTTATAGGAAGCTACCATAATATTTTTAGAGTTGGCACAGCAATACAAAATTTAGGTTTCTGGATTTTAAATGATGTTATTTGGAATAAAAATAATCCAATGCCAAACTTTAGAGGGACACGTTTTACTAATGCTCATGAAACTTTGATATGGGCTTCTAAAAGTGAGAAATCAAAATACACATTTAATTATCAATCTTTAAAATGTTTAAATGATGATCTTCAAATGAGATCTAATTGGGATCTTCCAATATGCAATGGTTCTGAAAGACTTAAAAAGGATGGAAAAAAAATTCACTCAACACAAAAACCAGAAGCGCTATTACATAGAATTTTACTAGCTACATCTAATAAAAATGACCTCATACTTGATCCTTTTTTAGGATCAGGAACAACAGCTACAGTAGCAAAAAAACTAGGAAGAAATTATTTTGGAATAGAAAAAGAAAAAAATTATTTTAAAGCTGCTGAGCAACGCATAAAAGAAACAAAACCTATTGAAGATGATTTATTAGATACGCTAAAAAATAATAGATCAAAACCAAGGATTCCTTTTGGTTCATTAGTCGAGCTTGGAATAATTAAACCTGGAACTAGTATTTTTGATAATAAGAAAAAAATAACAGCAAGAATTATGGCTGATGGTAGTATAAAACATAATAAAGCAGAGGGTTCTATACACAAAGTTGCGGCTACTATTTTAGGAGCTGAAAGTTGCAATGGATGGACTTTTTGGCACTGTGATATAAATGGACGAACTTATCCTATCGATTATCTAAGACAAAGATTAATTTCTAAAAATTAACTTTTATAAATTTTACCCAAATAACTTTCTAAAAATTTTTTATTTTTAGTTAAAAGTTTTAAAAAAATATTTCTAAATATAATCATAATTGGATTTGATAAATGGAAGGCAAATTGATTGAAATTAGATCTTCTGTTAATCATTTTTACTCTCTTTAATCTGCTATCATAAAAATTATTATTATTTATTAAACATTCATATAATTCATTAGCACCCTCAATTGATTGGGAAGCTCCCTGCGCAAATGAAGGTGAAAAAGCAAAAAATGCATCTCCTACAAGGAATATATTTTTTGGAGGATTATATAAGTTTTTACTTACAAATATTGGAAATAATTTAATATTTTGAAGACTTTCCAAAAAACTTTGAGAAACTTTTTGAGACAATTTAAATTTAATATTTTTTATAAAAGAACTCTCGTTAAAAAGATTATAGTTCTCTTGCTCATTTGAATTTAATTTATGTTTTAAAATGCCAATAAAATTTAATTTTTTATCATTATTAATTGGATAAACAACATAATGAAAATTTGGTCCTAAAAACAAAGAAATATTTTCTTCATTTATATTTCGAAAATCTTCTCTAGATATAGTGCCCCTAATAGCAATCGTATCATTGTAAATTGGTTTTGATTTAATAGTTGAAATTAATAGCTTCCCTTTAGAGAACACACCGTCTGAAATAATTAAGTAATCACAATTTATCTTATTTTTATCAAATATTAATTTTATTGAATCTTTCTCGTAATCAATATGTTCAATACTGTGATTGTATTTAATAATATCTTCGTTTATTTGTTTTTTTAAAAATTGAAGCAATTTTGATCTTTTCAATGTTGTGTATTTACAATCTTCAGAATTGAATTTTGAAATATCTAAGTCACAAATTTTTTTTGAATTTTTAATTTCATAAAAATCAATTTTTTTTGGGTTAAATTTTTCTTCTTTAGTGAGAGAAGCGAAGCCTATTTGATTTAAAAGCTTTACGCTATTTACCGACAACTGAATTCCATAACCCTCCTCCATTTCTATTGAATTCCTTTTTTCATAAATCGTAACGTGATAGTCCTTATGATCTTTGAATAAATTGGCAATATATAAACCAGAAATTCCAGCACCAATTATTGCTATTTTTTTCATTTATGACTTTCTAAAAATTTTACAATTTTTTTTGTAAATGTTGGCAGTGTATAATTTTGAAGCTTTGTTGGATCAATCCAATAATTATTTTTATTTAAATTATATTTATTTTTAAATTCGATTTTAATATTCATGCTCATATTAGACATTTTAAAATTCAAATCTTTATCAAAATTTTTAGGATTATTTACCTCCTCCATTGGGAAGATATTAAAATTTTTCAAAAAATTAAATTTGTTATTTTTGATTAATAAATAATGATTATTTTTTTTATAAACATTTAGCTTGTAAAAAGTTTCCTTACCTTTTTTTTTAAATTTCACTAAATCAAAATTTTTATTTTTAAATGATTTGCATTTTTTTACTAATGGACAGTTCTTACAAATAGGACTTACAGGTCTACAAATTAGTGCTCCTAATTCCATTAAAGCTTGAGCGTAATCACTAGACCTTTTGATAGATGTTCCAAAAATTTTTTTCTTCTCGTGTAAATTTTCTTTTTTTATTTGATCTTGTTTTTTTAAAAATAAGTATCTCTTTAGTACTCTTTCAATATTACCATCTAGAGGAATTATTGGTTTATTGAATGCAATTGCAGAAATTGCACTTGCTGTATAATCTCCAATACCTGGAAGAGACTTTAAATCTATAACATTTCTAGGTATTTTTTTATTAAAATTTTTAACAACTATTTGAGCTGTTTTTTTTAAATTTCTTACTCTTGAATAGTATCCAAGACCCTCCCAAAGTTTAATTAATTTTCTATCATCATATTTAGATAATTTTTCAATTGTAGGAATATTTTTTATAAATCTGTTAAAGTAAGGTATTACCGTTGCAACCTGGGTTTGCTGCAACATAAATTCACTTACTAAAGTGTAATATTGCTTTTTTGTTTGAGAAACATTCTTTCTCCAAGGTAAAGATCTTTTATTTAAATCATACCAATTAAGAATATTATTTGTTATTATTGGATCTTTCATATGCAATCTAAAAATAATACTAAGCAGAGAAACGCTAGCATTCAAGGATTAAGATCTTTCAAAGACACTTTGCCAAAAAATGTAAAAAAAATAATTAATAAAAAAGGTCATATATATTCAGAAACACTGAGCAATTGGAAATATTTAGTTGGAAGTGAATTATTTAAAATTTGCTATCCAAAAACATTTAAAAACTCAAATAAATTTGGTGTTAGCACCCTAGTGGTTATGGTTAAGCGAGGACATGAAGTTGACGTAGAATATTCGAAGAAAGATATTTTAAATAAAATGAATAACTTTTTTGGCTATTCAGTTGTTGAAAAGCTTAAATTTATAAGTTTTGATGATGAACATGAAATGACAGGCTTGAGTGACACAAAAGTTAAAAATGTGGCAATTAGTAAATATCAAGATAAAATTAAAGATGTTAAAAACGAAAAAATTAAAAAATCATTAACAGAGTTAACCACGGTTTTTAGAGAGAAATGAGAAAAATTATATTCTTGTTATTAATACTTTTTACTACAGTGTTAAATGTACAAGCTGAAGAAATTAAAAGGATAACAGTTGGTAACAAAGATGCGAAAATAACTATTATAGCATTTGAGTCTTTAACATGCAGTCACTGCGCTAATTTTCATAAAAATGTTTACCCTCAATTAAAAGAAGAATTTCTAGATAAAGGGATTGCCAAAATTGAATTTAGACATTTTCCCCTAGACATAGCTGCTTTTAATGCATCAAAAATTTCTCAATGTAAGAATGACGGAAATACAGATATCCTTGAAAGTTTATACGCTAATCAACAAAAATGGGTTAAAGGAAGTTCAGTAGAGGAAGCAAATGAAAACTTACAAAAATTTTTAAAAAATGAAGGATTTACAATTGATTTTGATTCATGTGTAAATAATAAAGAAATTGAAGATTTTGTATTAAACGATCGAATCGATGGAGCAAAGAACTTCAAAGTTAACGCAACTCCTACGATAATTATTAACAACGAAAAATTTGAAAAACCCTTAAATTATAAAAATTTAAAAAAAGCGCTAGAAAAACTGATATAAGTTAGTGCATGGAGTTTAAAAAAATCCAATTAAACGGATTTAAATCATTTGCTGAAAAAACCAACTTCTTAATTGAGGATGGTCTCACGGGTATAGTGGGTCCTAACGGCTGTGGAAAATCTAACATTGTAGAATCTTTGAGGTGGGTAATGGGAGAGACCTCTGCAAAAAGTATGCGTGGATCTGGTATGGAAGATGTTATATTTTCAGGAACATCCAATAAAGCATCAAAAAATATTGCAGAAGTATCTATTGAAGTTGAAAACAAAGATAAAGAAGGTCCAATTCAATACCGTGAGTTGGAGCAAATACAAATAAGACGAAAAATAGAAAAAGATAAAGGATCTAAATTTTACATTAATGATAAAGAAGTAAGAGCAAGAGATGCGCAAATGTTTTTTGCAGATCTTTCGACTGGTGCACACTCTCCATCTATGATTAGCCAAGGAAGAATAGGTGCATTAGTAACAGCAAAACCAACAGATAGAAGGGCTATTTTAGAAGAAGCTGCAGGAATATCTGGTTTACACGTAAGAAGACATGAGGCTGAATTGAGATTAGGTGCGGCTGAGAATAATTTAAAAAGAGCAGATGAATTAAGAAGACAGCAAGAAAAACAGTTGGCAAATCTCCAAAAACAAGCTGAAGAGGCAACAAAATACAAACTAATTTCAGATCAAATTAAAAAAATTGAAGCAGGTTTATATTACTTAAAATTATTAGAAATAGACAAAGAAATTAGAATAGAAAATGAAATTAATGCTGAGGCAGTAGGAGAAGTAGAAGGATTTAATAATAAAATATCTGAATTAGAAAATTCAATTAAAACTTTTACAGATAAAGTAAATCCATTAAGAGAAAAAAATATAGAAAATTTATCAAGGATACAAAGACTTAATCTAGAACTTCAAAGTTTAGATGAGGAAAATACTAGAATTCAAGATGAGATAGAAAGCATCAAAAAATCAGTTCAAACGCTTGATGATGATATCACGAGAGAAAAAGGAATTATTATAGACGCTAATTCAAATGAAAAAAGATTGAAGGAAGAAAAAACAGAATTAATTGAGACAGACTCTAAATATTTTGAAACAGAAAAATTATCTAATGAAGAGTTGGAAAGTGCAAAAAATAAACTTAAAGAAGAACAAAAAGCTGTTGATGAAGTTGTAAATAATTTAGCTGAAGAAACTGTAAACATAAGTGTTGGTCCAATAAGAAATGTAAAAAATAGTATATCAAGAGTAAAAGAATTAATAGACAGTAATGAAATAAATCAAGCAGTAACACTTCTAGATAGATGTAATATGGAGCTAGATAGTTTTTTAAATGATTTAAAAAATGAGAGATCTAGAAGTGAATTATTAGGAGTTAGTGAAAAATCAAAAAATATAAAATTACTTCAAGAAAAATTTGCTGATGCATATAGTAAAAATCAATCAATTAAAAATGAGTCTCTAAAAAGAAATGAGAGAATTAAAACCATTGAAACGGAAATTGAAAGTTGGAAAAATTTACTAACTAACTCAGAAAAAATGGTTAATGAACTAACACAAAGAAAAGAAAAATTATCAAAACAATTAAGTGATTTAGAAAACCAACCTAGAGTACAGGCAGAGAGAAAAGGTCAAATTTCAGAAAATTTAAGAATTTCAGATAAAGAAAAAATTGATAATGAAGCGATTATAGATGAAACAGATCAAAAAATTGAAATGTTAAGAACACAATTAAATGAAATTCAAGAACAATCAATTCAAATCAGAGAAAGAAAAGCAAGCTCAGGAGCAACAATTGAAGGTCTGCAAAAAAGAAAAAGTGATCTGCTTGATAGAATTAGTTCTGAGCTAAATTTGAATGAAGATAAAATTTTAGAAAATTCAAATTTAAACGGAGTAGAAGAACTACCAAATCCAGTTGATCAAGAAGATGCTTTAGACAAGAAAAAACAAGAAAGAGAAAAATTAGGATCTGTAAATTTAAAAGCGGATGAAGAAACAAGTAAATATGAAAAAGAGATAAAAAAAATGGAACAGGATCGTGCCGATCTTGTTACTGCTATTGTGAAACTGAAAGATAGTATTAATGAACTTAATCAAAAAGGAAGAGAAAGATTGATTGAAGCTTTTGAAAAAGTTAATAGAAAATTTAATGAAGTTTATACAAAACTTTTCAATGGTGGAAATGCCAAACTAGAATTGGTGGACTCTGATGATCCACTCGAAGCAGGTTTAGAAATGTTAGTGAGTCCTCCGGGAAAAAGACTTCAATCAATAACTTTGTTATCTGGAGGTGAGCAAGCATTGACTGCCCTCTCTTTAATCTTTGCAGTATTTTTAACAAACCCTTCACCTATATGTGTATTAGATGAGGTTGATGCGCCACTTGATGATGCTAACGTAACAAGATTTTGTAGTTTACTTGAGGAATTAATAAAAATAACCAATACCAAGTTCATAATTGTAACTCATCACGCTTTAACCATGTCAAAAATGAACAGACTATATGGGGTTACTATGCCTCAAAAAGGAATTAGTCAGCTTGTGGCTGTTGATTTACAAAAAGCAGAGAGTATGGTTGCTTAAACTTTATAAATGCCAAAAGACCCTTTCAAAAATCGCTTAGAGATTGCAAAAAGTAAGATTTCAAAGAAAAATCTCTACAATAAGAGGAATGACCCCTCACCTATAGGAACTGCATTCAAATTGAGCACAGAACTTGTTTCTGCTGTGGCTGTGGGGACAATTATTGGGTTTATTTTTGACAAGACCTTTGGTACTAAACCTTGGTTTATATTAATATTTTTTTTTGTTGGTGTAGTTGCTGGAATTACAAATGTGATTAGATCTGCAAAAAAAATGCAAAAATAAATAAGTATTATGGCTGCAAATCCTATGTCCCAATTCGACGTTTATAGAATTGGACCAGAAATTAAAGTTGGAGCATTCGACATATCATTTACGAACGCAAGTTTGTTTATGATTTTAAGTACTGTGTCTATTTTAATAATCTTTAATTTAGGATCAAATAAAAATTCAATACTGCCAAACAAAATTCAATTATTAGCAGAACTGAGCTATACCTTTGTATCTAAAATGATTAGCGACACAGCTGGTTCAAAAGCTAAACCATACTTTGCATTTATATTTTCTCTATTCATGTTTGTTTTATTTTGCAACATGTTTGGAATGATACCTTATACTTTCACTGTAACCAGTCATATCATTGTAACATTTGTACTTGCAGCGTTTATATTTATTGGAGTGACAGTGATTGGGTTTATTAAACATGGATTTGGGTATTTAAAACTATTTGTTCCAAGTGGTGTACCCACAGTTTTGCTACCTTTGATTGTTGTTATAGAAATTATTTCTTATTTAAGTAGACCTATAAGTTTATCGGTTAGATTATTTGCTAATATGATGGCTGGTCATACAATGATGAAAGTTTTCGGAGGCTTTGTAATTAGCCTTGGAGTAGTTGGTGGGTGGCTTCCACTAAGTTTTTCGGTTGCATTAACAGGTTTGGAGATCTTAGTTGCTTTTCTTCAAGCTTATGTTTTTGCAATCTTAACCTGCATCTATTTAAATGATGCATTAAATTTACACCATTAATAACAATAGGAGGATATAATGGAATTAGAAGCAGCAAAAATGATCGGAGCAGGTTTAGCAGCAATTGCTTTAGCTGGAGCTGGTGTTGGTATCGGTATAATTTTTGGAAATTATTTGTCTGGTGCAATGAGAAATCCATCTGCAGCACAAAAACAATTTCCTAACTTGCTTTTAGGTTTCGCACTTGCAGAAGCCACAGGATTATTCGGATTGGTAGTTGCCTTAATCATTCTTTTTGCGTTTTAAATTGATGGTTAAAAAAATATATTTTTGTCCAATATTTTTTAGCTTCTTTTTTGTTAAAGAAGCTTTTGCAGCTGAAACTGGAGGTATGCCTCAATTAAATCCAGAGTTTTGGGTTTCTCAAATTTTTTGGTTAATACTTACTTTTGGAATTATGTATTTAGTTTTATCTAAACTAATACTACCAAAAATTAGTAATAACTTGGAGACTAGAAAATCTCAAATATTAGAAAATATTGAGGCTGCTGAGAAACAAAGAGAAGATAGCGATGCAAAACTAAAAGAATATGACGAAATTATATCTAAAAGTAAACTTGAAGCTAATAGCATTTTCAATCAAGCAAGGGAAAAAGCAATAAAAGATATTGGTGCAAAAAGAGCAGTTCTTGATCAGCAAATTGATAAAGAAATTACTGAGGCTGGAAAAGAAATAGAGATATTAAGAAAGAAAGCGCCAGAAAAAATTAATAAAATTGCTATTGAGACATCATCTGAGCTATTACAAAAACTTATTGGAGCTGAAATAAATAATAGCAGTATAACTGCCATTGTTGACGATTTGTCTAAGAGAAATGGAGATAAATATTATGGTAATTGATGCAACATTTTGGGTGGCTATATCATTTATTATTTTTTTTGGAGTATTAATATATTTTAAAATCCCTCAAAAAGTTTTGGAAATGCTAGATAAAATGATATCTGACATTAAGAATGAAATAGATGAGAGTGAAAAATTAAGGACTGAAGCAAAAACATTATTAGATAACTCTCAAAAAAAACTAGATACGGCTCAATCGATAAGTAATGAAATTTTAGAAAATGCCAAAAAAGATGCTGATAAATTAATTATTGAGATGAACGAAAAATTTCATAAATCCTCTGAAATTAAAAAAAATTTGACTGAAAATAAAATTAGTCAAATGAAAGAAGCTGCTATAAAAGAAATTAAAGATGCGTCAATAAAGATTGCGGTGGACTCAGTAAAAAAAATAATAACTACATCAGTAGATAGGTCAAAATTAGACGCTGTGTTTCAAAAAAATTTAGACGAAACTAAAGAAGAGTTAAAGAAAATTAACTCATAATACACTTACAATTTTACAAAAAAACTATAAATTGTTAAAATGAACTCTATAGTCATTGGATCAGGATTTGGTGGGATCGCAGCAGCACTAAGACTTAAAGCAAAAGGACATAAAGTAAAATTAATAGAAAAACACCCAGACCTAGGTGGAAGAGCTAGAGTTTTTAAAAGAAATGGATTTATATATGATGCTGGACCAACAGTAATTACAGCACCCTACTTAATTAACGAATTGTTCGAGTTATTCAACAAAGATCCAAAAAATTATATAGAACTAACTCCACTTAAAATTTGGTACCAATTTATTTTTGAGGACAAAACTAAATTTAATTACTCTGGTGATGAAATAGAAATGAAAAGCCAAATTGAGAAGCTTAGCAAAGAAGATGTAAATGGATATGAAAAATTAGTTAATTTTACAAAAAAGATATTTAATAAAGGTTTTTTAGAACTTGCAGATGTGCCATTTGATAAACCTTTTGTAATGATGCAACAATTACCTGCTCTATTAAAACTTAAAAGTTATAAATCAGTTTACTCACTTGTTTCATCTTATATAAAAAATGAAAAATTAAGAAGAATGCTTAGTATGCATCCTTTGCTAGTTGGAGGAAATCCTTTTACTACCACTTCTATTTATGGATTAATTCTTTATTTAGAAAAAAAATGGGGAATACATTATTCAGTTGGAGGAACAGGAAATATAATTAAAGGTTTTGAAAAGTTAATGAATGAAGTTGGTATTGAAATAATAAAAAACAGTGAAGTAAAGGAAATTATAACAAAAAATAATAAAATAAGTGGTGTAAAATTAAATAATGAAAATGAAATTGGTGCAGATAATGTTGTTTGTAATGCAGATCCGCCTGCATTTTATGAGAAAATGTTAAGCAGAAACAATGGGAGTTCCATGATGTTTAATTGGAAAAAAAATCGAATGGAATATTCTATGGGTTTATTTGTTTACTATTTTGGAACAAAAAGAATTTATGAGAATGTTGAACATCATACAATAAAGTTTGGGAACAAATATAAAGAACATCTGGATGACATATTTGATAAGAAAAAATTAAATAATGATATTAGTTATTACCTTCACAGACCTACAGCGACTGATAAAACTATGGCCCCAGAAGGGAATGATTGTTTTTATGTGTTAGTGCCTGTTCCTAACAATCAGTCAAAAATTAATTGGGAAATTGAGGGTGAAAAAATGAAAAATCTTGTAATTGAAAAGATGGAAAAAGACTTAATGCCAGATCTTAAGAACAACATAGTTGAGGATTTTTATCTAACACCCGATTACTTTGAAAAAGAATTAAATACAAAATTTGGATCAGGATTTTCAATTCAACCTAAATTTACACAATCCGCATATTTTAGATTTCATAATAAATCAGAGATATATAATGGTTTGTACTTTGTTGGTGCTGGCACACATCCTGGGGCCGGTGTTCCAGGTGTTCTCTCCTCAGCAAAGGTTTTAGATAAATTATTTTAATGTTAACAAAGAATTATTTAGCGATTTACGCAAAATCTTTTAATTGGGCAGGTTTTTTTTTACCAAAAAAAACCTATGAAAAATGCTCTGCACTTTATGATTTTTGTAGAGAAGCAGATAATATTGCTGATGATGAAAACAAGATTGAAGTAAAAAAAGATAATTTTATTAAATTTAGAAATAATTTTGTAAACAAAAATTATGATTATCCAGTCATAAAAAATATGTGGAATCTTCTCAATGAATTTAATATTTCCACTAAAATTGTAGACGATTTATTTGAAGGTATTAATTCTGATATAAAAGAAAATGTTAAACTTAATTCAAAAAAAGAATTACTAGTTTATTCGTATAGGGTAGCTGGAACAGTTGGATTGATGATGGCTAAAATTTTGAATGTTCACAAAGAACAATCTCTAAAATCCGCTATTGATCTTGGGATTGCTATGCAATTAACAAATATTTCTAGGGATGTTATGGAAGATAAAAAAAGTAATAGATTTTATATCAATGAAAGTTTTGAGGACATAAAGACTACAATCGAGCTTTCAGAAAAGTTTTATGAAAACTCATTTTACTCAATAAAAGAAATACCATTAAGTTTCAGATTTTCTATTTTAGTTGCAAGAAGGGTTTATAGAAAAATTGGATATAAAATTTTAAATAAACAAAACATAGAAAATTATAAAAAGTCAGGAAAAATTTATGTTTCAAATATTGAAAAAATTATTGAAACTTTTTTATCTATTTTTGACTTAATTAAGTTATCACTTATAAATAAAAACGATGATAATATTAATCATGATCATAATTTAATTAATGAAGAAATAAATTTAAATGAGAGAATTTGATTACATAATTATAGGTGGAGGTTGCGCAGGTCTTTCATTGGCATATGAGCTGGAAGTTTATGATAAATTAAAAGATAAAACTTTAGCAATTATTGAACCAAGAGGAGATTATAAAAGAGATAAAACTTGGTCTTTTTGGAAGGTTTTTTCTCATAACTTTGAAGATTGTATTAAAAAAAGCTGGAATAGTTTTACAATAAATACACCGAACGAAACCAAATATTTAGATTGTGAATCAACACCATATCAGACAATAGATAGTGGTAAGTTTTATGAAAAAATACTTTCGAAACTTAAGTTGAATAAAAATATAAACTTTTTTAAAAGTATTGATGAAATAAATAAATCAAATTCAATTGTTTTTAATAGCGTTCCTAATTTTGAAAAAAAACTAAGTGAGATGTGGCAACATTTTTGTGGAGTTGAAGTAGAGACAGATAAAGACTTTTTTGATGACGAAATATTTAATTTGATGGACTTTGCTTGTGAGCAAAGAAACAGGGTTCATTTTTTTTATACGCTACCATTTACAAAAAGGAGTGCACTAGTTGAAACTACATGGATATCCGAACTAAATAATGAAAAACTTAAAGATTATGATGAGCAAATAGATGATTATTTAAGTAAACATTTAAACATAAGAAATTGTAAAATTAATTTCAGAGAAACTGGTGCAATACCCCTTTTTAGACAAAATAATGTAAATAAACAAAATGAAATTTATATAGGCTCAGCAGGAGGGATGACTAGATTAAGCACTGGCTATACTTTCCTTAATATTCAAGAACAGAGTAGGTATATAAGAGAAAACATTGAAAATATAAAAAATGTAAGTCTATTTAAAATTAATTCTAAATATGATTTTTTAGACAAAATTTTATTAAAAGTTCTAAAAAATAATTCCAACGAAATGAGTAATATATTTTTTAAGGTTTTTAGTTCAAAACCTAAAACAGCTATAAATTTCTTGTCAAATAAAAGTACTTTGTCAGAAGATTTAGAAGTTATTCTAAAAATGCCTAAGTGGAAATTTTTAAAAGAAATAATTTAGTATGAACAATAAAATAAAAAAAATAAATCTAAATCATTCATTTATTTTTTTCTTTGTTATAAACATTTTTTGTGTTTTATTTTTTAAGTATAGCAACTTAAATATTTCAACAATTTTGTGTTTACTATTAATTTTAATTATAGGTGTTTCTCATGGTTCTTTAGACCACGTTAAGGGAAAAAAACTACTTGACTTACTTAATATAAAATCAACTTATATATTTTATGCTGTATATGTTTTAATTTCAGTAGTCATCATAGTAACCTGGATGCTATTACCATCTATGACTTTAATTCTATTTTTAACAATTGCCTCCTACCACTTTGGTAAGGAAGATACACAGTTTTTGATTAATGATGGATCTTATCTCACTCAATTACTTTATTTTTTCAAAGGATTTTTAATTATACTTGCTCCTTTGTATTTTCATTTTCAGGAAACCATTGCAATTTTAAAATTATTATTAATTGATAATGAAGTTTTTTATTCAAGTTTAAATTTTATTGAGACAAATAAGGTAATTCAAATAGGAATAATTAGCAGTACTTTATCAAGTATTTTTCTTTTCTTAAAAAATTTTGAAATCAAAAAATTTGTAATTTTTTTAGATTATTTTTCGATTTTAATATTAAATTACTACTTATCTCCTTTAGTAGCTTTTACTATTTATTTTTGTTTTTTACATTCAATTAGACACTCAATTTCTATAGCAATTGAACTAGATCCAAATAGTGTAATTGATGGATTTAAATTGTTTGTAAAAAAAGCTTTACCTTTAACCATTTTGACAGGTATTTTTTCTTTTATTGCACTTTATCTACTTAGTTATTCAAACAATTTAGATAATGCAATTTTAAAAATAATATTTATAGGTTTGGCGTCTTTAACCTTTCCACATATATTGCTGGAATATTTTTTGGAAAAAAATGAAAAATAAAGAATTAAAAATATTATTATCTGCGCCTCGTGGATTTTGTGCTGGGGTAGAAAGAGCAATTGAAATAGTTGAAAAATCTATACAAAAGTTTGGTGCTCCAGTTTATGTACGTCATGAAATTGTGCATAATAAACACGTTGTGGATGATTTAAAAAATAAAGGAGCAATATTTGTCGAAGAGCTAGAGGAAATAAAAGATAAATCACGACCAGTAATTTTTTCTGCCCATGGTGTCCCAAAAAAAATACCTGAAGATGCAAAAAATTATAAAATGACCTATGTTGATGCAACGTGCCCACTCGTATCTAAAGTTCATAGAGAAGCCGAAAATTTAAGTAAAGCTGGTTATCACATACTTTTAATTGGTCACAAAAACCACCCTGAGGTAATAGGAACTATGGGTCAATTAACTGAAGGCTCAATAGATTTAATCCAAAGCGAAGAGGATGCTGGCAACTATCAAAATAATATAGATAAAAAAATAGCATATATCACACAAACTACTTTATCAGTTGATGATACAAAGGAAATAATCAAAATTTTGCAAAATAAATTTCCAGATATAAAAGAACCAATGAAAGAAGATATTTGTTATGCAACTACTAACCGCCAATTGGCAGTAAAAAATATTGCAAAAGATTGTGATATGTTTTTTGTCATTGGGAGCAGAAACTCATCAAATTCTGTTAGGCTTGTTGAAGTAGCAAAAAAATCAGGGTGTAAAAATTCACAACTTATCCACTCAGAAAGCTCAATACCATTTGAACAAATAGAAAATTGTAATACTATTGGTATATCATCAGGAGCATCTGCACCAGAAATTTTAGTCGAAAATTTTATTAATGATTTAAAAAATAAATTTTCTATAAGTATCGATGAAATTGAAATAATTAAAGAAGATGTAGTATTTAAAGTTCCTAACAAATTAAATTAAAAAATGGCCGTTTATACTAAAATAAGTCAAAAGGAGATTAATACAATTAATAAAAATTTTAATATAGAGAAAATTATAAGCTTTAAAGGTATAAAACAAGGTATAGAAAACACAAACTATCTTCTGAGATCAAAGAAGAAAAAATATATATTAACTATTTTTGAAAAAAGAGTTTTACCAAAAGAAATACCTTTTTTTATGAAATTAATGGATAATTTAAATAATTCGAAGATAAATTGTCCTAAACCATTGAAAACTAAAAAAAATAAATATCTTATCAAATTAAAAGACAAAACTGCATGTATCGTTTCATTCTTGGAAGGTAAGGATAAAAAAATATTGAAAACAAATGATTGTTATACAATTGGTAAAACTATTGCTCGAATGCATGTAGTCACAAAAAAAATTAAACTTAAAAGAAAAAATTCGATGGGAGTTAGAAATTTAAAGCCTTTGTTGGAAAGTATTAAATTTAAATCAAAAAAATTTTCAAATTTAAAAATATTTTTAAAAAACAACTTAAAGGATATAAATAGAAACTGGCCTAAAAAATTACCTAAAGGTATTATTCATGGAGACTTATTTATAGATAATATTTTCTTCAAAAAAAAGAAACTTTCTGGAATAATTGATTTCTACTTTGCTGCTAATGATTATTTTATGTATGAAATTGCTATATGCATAAATGCTCTTTGTTTTGACCAAAAAAAAGGAAAATTCAAAATGAATAGTAATAAAATTAAAAATTTATTTAAAGGATATGAAAGTGTTAAAAAAATTTCATTGAAAGAAAAAAAATCTATAAATACTTTGTGTAGAGGAGCTGCTTTAAGATATTTATTAACTAGATTATATGATTACTCTAATACGCCAAAAACAGCATTGATTAAAATTAAAGATCCAAATGAATATTATCAAAAATTATTATCTCATAACAATTTACATTCATTTAAAGATTATTTAAATTAATGATTACAATTTATACAGACGGTTCTTGTTTAACAAATCCAGGTAATGGTGGATGGGCTGCAATTATAAATGATGGAAAAGAAATAAAAAAAATTAGTGGTAACGAAAAAAATACAACAAATAATAGAATGGAACTGTTAGCCCCAATTAATGCATTGAAAGATATGAAGCCTGGTGTTGAAATAAAAATATATACTGACTCTCAATATGTAAAAAATGGAATAACTGAATGGATTAATACTTGGTTAGCTAATAATTGGAAAACCTCAAAAAAAGGAGATGTTAAAAATAAAGATTTATGGATTGATCTATATAATTTAAATAAATCGCTTAATATTCAATGGAATTGGGTTAAAGCTCATGATGGAAACCCTTTAAATGAAGAGGTGGACTTACTAGCTAAAAAAGCGGCAAATTTAGATTAATTTTAAAAAATTTTGAGCTGCTGAAATTTCACAAGTGGCAGTATCTTCTTCTGCTTGTATTTTCTTTACAACATTGTCGTCAATTAACATTGTGTATCTTGCTGACCTCATTCCCTGACCTCGATCGTGTCTATCTATTTCTGCTCCAATTGATTTAGTAAATTTACAATATGGGTCTGCAGCCATAAATATTTTATCTTCAACTTTTTGACTATCACCCCATGCTTTCATTACATTTGGATCATTAACTGAAACACAAATAATTTTTGTAACTCCTTTATTCTTTGCATCCTCATAATTATTAACATACCCTGGAAGATGTTTTGCGGAACAAACTTTTGTAAATGCTCCAGGAACACCAATCACAATTGTTTTATGATTTTTAAAAACTTCTGCTGTAGTTATTTTTTTTGCTGCTCCACTTGAGTCTAAATAATAAAATTCTGAATTTGGAAGTTGTTCCCCTTCTTTAATCTTCATTTTGTTTTACCTATGATATAGTTTTTAATTTTTTCTAAATTATTTTCTAATATATCATAATCTTCTTTTTCATTCAAAATAAACTCAAGTTCTTTTGGTAAATCAGATTTTAAATTAATAGCTTTGGAAACAGCATCAGGAAATTTACATGGATGTGCAGTTGCTAGTACAATATTATTTCCTCTTAGGTTGTATTTGTCGAAAGCACCATATCCAATTGCTGTGTGCGGATCTAAAACTACAGAAAATTTTTCATACACCTTTTTAATGACCTCCAAAGTCTCATTCTCACTCAGACTAGCAGATAAAAAATTTTCTCTAATTTTATTTAATTTATCATCACCAATTAAATATTTTCCATTCTCTTTAATATTTTTCATATCTGATGAAGTCTGTTTATCATCCTCATTATTAAGATCGAATATAAGTCTCTCAAAATTACTAGCTATTTGAATATCCATACTGGGAGAAATAGTTTCTGAAACCTTTTCTGCTTCATAACTACCTTTTGATATTGCTCTGTGTAAAATGTCGTTTTGATTGGTTGCAACAATTAATTTATTTATAGGCAAGCCCATTTTTTTTGCTAAATATCCAGCATAAACATCTCCAAAATTTCCTGTTGGTACTGAAAAATTTGTTGGTTCACCTGTATTTTCAACCAATGAATAACTATAAAAATAATAAACACTTTGAGCAATAATCCTCCCCCAATTAATTGAGTTTACTCCTGACATTTTGATATCATTTGAAAACTGCTTATCTGCAAACATAGATTTAACCAGGTTTTGGCAATCATCAAAATTTCCCTTTATAGCTATATTAAATACATTTTCATGTTTACCTGTTGTCATTAATTTTCTTTGAACTGGTGAAACACGATTGTCTGGATGAAGCACAAAAATATTAACATTTTTTTTACCTTTAATTGCATCAATTGCTGCAGCACCAGTGTCTCCAGATGTGGCAACAACAATATTAATTTTTTGATTTTCATTTTTTAGGTAATATTCGTAAAAGTTACCTAAAAGTTGCATAGCAACATCTTTAAAAGCTAGAGTAGGACCATGAAATAATTCTAATATTTTTTTGTCCCCAATCTTTATGAAATCTACAACGTTGTCTTTTCTAAATGTGGAGTAAGATTTATCAATAATTTTACTCATTTCAGATTCAGACATAAAATTACCTATAAATGGATAAATAATTTTTTTTGCTAACTCTGAATAATTAAGTTTTTTTAAATCTCTAATTTCATTTTCCCCATATTTCACTAATGCTTCTGGAATAAATAAACCTCCATCATCGGCAAGACCTTTAATGAAAACGTCTTTAAATTCAAAGGTTTTTGACGTGTCTCTTGTACTTACGTATCTCATTTAATAATTTTTTTTTCTAAAATATAAATATATTAAAAGAATTGAAATCGCCATAGAAAACCATGTAATTGCGTACTTCTTATGATTATTTGAAATTTTAGCAGTAATCACTCTTGGTTTTGGAATTTTATAATCACCATTTAAATAGATGACATACTCTGAAAAATTTCTACCAGTAAATTTTAAAATATCTTCTCTATCCAAAGTAAACCAATAATTTTTTTCAATATTATTTTTAGGCTTAAATGTACTTGGTTTAGTTTGTAGCATAAGAGTGCCGACTATTTGATTTTGATCAACTAAATTTATTTCAGGCAGGTCTTTTTTTTCAAAAGGTATCCACCCCCTATTCACTAAGTAATTTTCATCACCAATTTTTATTGGATTAATTACCTCAAATCCAGGTTTCCCTACATCATTTAAATTGTACAAGTAAATTTGTTTGTCAAAATCAATATCTCCACCTGTCTTTATTCTAAGATAGTTTTTTTTTTCAATGTTAGATAATTCCACCGGGTCGTTTTTTAGAGAATTTTCTATTTGCTCAATTAATTCTAATTTCCAATTTAATCTATAAATTTGCCAAAACCCTAGGGAGAGAAGAGTTAAAATAATAAAATAAACAAATACTGAAAATAGAAATTTATTCTTCAAGGATAAATATTAACTTCCCCAAATATATATTGCAGCAAATAAAAATAGCCACACTACGTCAACAAAATGCCAGTACCATGCAGCTGCTTCAAATCCAAAATGATGATCTTTAGTAAAATGACCAAGTCTTCCTCTCCACAAACATACTGCTAAAAATATCGTTCCAATTATGACATGAAAACCATGAAAACCTGTTGCCATATAAAATACAGCTCCATAAATATGGCCTGAGTAAGTAAAAGTAGCGTGATGGTATTCGTATGCTTGCAATAATGTAAAAAAGAAACCAAGGATTACTGTTAAAGTTAACCCTTGAATAAATCCTTTTCTATCATCTTCTAATAAAGAGTGATGGGCCCAAGTGACAGTTGTTCCTGATAATAATAAAACTAAAGTATTTATCAAAGGAATGTCCCAAGGATCAAATGTTTTAATATCTTTTGGTGGCCATACATTTCCAACAAATTCATTTGGAAACAAACTTATATCAAAGTAAGCCCAGAACCATGCAACAAAGAACATTACCTCTGAAGCAATAAATAAAGTCATTCCATATCTATGATGAATTTGAACAACAGGAGTGTGATGACCTTGATGTTCAGCTTCAATTACAACATCTCTAAACCACATATAAGCACCATAAATTAATAAAGCTAAACCAAGATACATTCCCCATGAAATACCGTTATGCATATAAAAAATTGCACCTATAGCTAATACTAAGCATGCAAAAGATGTATAGATTGGCCAGGGACTTGGATCAACTAAGTGGTAATCGTGTTTTTTTTCTGCTGACATTCTTGGGGATTATGATTGTTTATAGTAATCTGTCGAGAAAAAAGTGTACGACATAGTTACATCCTGTAGATTTTTTGTAGTTGGATCGTTCACAAGGTCAGGGTCTAAATAGAAAGTCATTACGTAAGTTGCCTTCTCTCCTGCCTTCAACTCTTGTTTTTCAAAACAAAAACATCCTAATTTACTATAATATTTACCAAAACTTGCTGGTGACACGTTAAAACTAGCAACACCATAAGTCGTTTCATTTCCTAAGTTCTCAACTTCAAATTCTATTCTGTTGACCTGGCCAACCTTTACATCAATCACGTTTGATTTTGCCTTAAAATTCCATTCAAGATTGTTTACATTTGTATCAAACCTCACGCTAACAACCTTATCTAACACTATTTTAGGAGCATCTTTAGATACCTGCGTTGTTCCACCGAAGCCTGTAACTCTGCAAAACAAATCATACAAAGGCACTGCCGCAAAAGACAATCCCAACATAAGGACAAAAATCCCAGCTAAAAGTAAAGGAGTTAATGTTTTGCCTTTAATCATATCTGTCTATCAAATACTCCAACGTTGTATAAAGTAAAAATAAATAAAAATACCATAAATGCTAAAATTGCTATAGCAGTGATAATATTTTTTTTCTTTGTTTTTTTGTCAGGTGTCATCATAAAATTTTATCAATTAAAAAAAGAACAAAAATTAAAAATAAATACAAAATTGAATATCCAAAAATAGATTTTGCTTTTTTTGCGTCAAATTTGTTTTTTTTAAATTTATAAAGGTCGAAACATAAATAATTATAATAAATTGTCAAAATTAATGATGGAATTAAAAAAGTTATACCCACAAAGCCAATAGCATAAGGTAAAACAATTATTGGTAACATTGTTAAAGAATAAACAAATATGTTTAATTTTGTACTCTCAACGCCATTTGTTAGTGGAAGCATTGGAATCTTCGCTTTTTTGTAATCATCTGATTTATACAAACTTAAAGCCCAAAAATGTGAAGGCGTCCAAAAGAATATAATCAAAAAGAATGTTATTGGCTCAAAAGTTAAAGAATTAGTAGCTATAGTCCAGCCAATTACTGGAGGCAGTGCTCCCGCGGCTCCTCCAATTACTATATTCTGCGGAGTTTTTCTTTTCAACCAAATTGTATAAACAAATACATAAAACAATATAGTAAAAAGTAATAAACTAGCTGATATTCTGTTTGAATAATAATCAAGCGCAATTACAGAAAAAATCGAAAGAGAAACTCCAAATACTAGTGCTTGATTTCTATTTACCTTGCCTGTCGGAATTGGCCTCAAACAAGTTCTTGTCATAAGAGCATCTAAATCTGACTCGTACCACATATTTAAAGCCCCAGCTGCTCCTGCTCCAATTGAAACTAAAATTATTCCGATGATTGCATCTTTTGTTGGAATTATATTTGGAGCCATTAACAATCCAACTGCACATGTAAAGATAACCAAAGACATTACTCTTGGCTTCATTAATTTAAATAATTCAGATAAATTAAAGGCGTCTTCTTGAGATAAGTTTCTATTTTTTAATTTAGACTTAATCATTAATTTAAAGTTAAAAAATCTTGTTTGTTATACTTAGATTGTAGATTTTTCAACACCCTCTTCATCCTCAAACTTTGGTAATTCTTCAAAAGTATGAAAATTAGGTGGAGATGGTACAGTCCATTCTAAAGTTGTAGCTCCTTCTCCCCATGGGTTTTGTGCTGCAGCCTTTTTCTTATAAAACGCATAAGCAAGGTTTATAAAAAATACTACCAATCCAATTACAGAAATATAAGAACCAATTGAAGAAATGTAATTCCATCCTGCAAAAGCATCTGGATAGTCAGCATATCTTCTTGGCATTCCAGCAAGGCCTAAAAAGTGTTGTGGGAAGAATACTAGGTTCACTCCGATAAACGTTAACCAAAAGTGTAATTGACCCATCCACTCTGAGTACTCATAACCAGTCATTTTTCCAAACCAATAGTAAAATCCTGCAAAGATTGCAAATACAGCTCCTAAAGATAGTACGTAATGAAAGTGAGCAACAACATAATAGGTATCATGCATTGCAGTATCCACTCCAGCGTTCGCAAGGACTACTCCGGTAACTCCACCAACAGTAAATAAAAATATAAATCCTAAAGCCCAAACCATTGGAGTTTTGAATGAAATCGAACCACCCCACATAGTTGCTATCCATGAAAATATTTTTATACCAGTTGGAACTGCAATAATCATAGTTGCAGCTAAAAAGTATGCTTTAGTATCCGTGCTTAAACCAACTGTATACATATGGTGAGCCCAAACAACGAAACCAACTATTCCAATTGCGACCATTGCATAAGCCATTCCTAAATATCCAAAAACCGGTTTTCTAGAAAATGTTGAAACAATATGACTGATCATTCCAAAACCTGGTAAAATTAAAATATAAACTTCCGGGTGACCAAAGAACCAAAATAAATGTTGGAATAGAACTGGATCTCCTCCAGTTTGTGCATCAAAGAAAGCTGTTCCAAAGTTCCTATCTGTAAGAAGCATTGTAATTGCTCCTGCTAAAACTGGTAATGATAACAATAATAAGAAAGCAGTTACTAATATTGACCAAGCAAATAACGGCATTTTGTGCAATGTCATGCCAGGTGTTCTCATATTTAAAATTGTAGTAATAAAGTTTACTGCACCTAAAATTGAAGAAGCTCCGGCTAAGTGTAGACTTAAAATTGCAAAATCCATTGCTGGACCTGGTTGACCTGCAGTAGATGATAATGGAGGATATATTGTCCATCCTCCTCCTACTCCTGTTTGACCTGGAGGGCCATCCATGAAAATTGACATTATTAATAATATGAAAGATGTAGGAAGTAACCAGAATGAAATATTATTCATTCTAGGAAAAGCCATATCAGGTGCACCAATCATTATTGGAACAAACCAGTTACCAAATCCACCTATCATTGCCGGCATAACCATAAAGAAAATCATTATCAAACCATGACCAGTAACTAAGACGTTATATAAATGATAGTTTCCACCTAAAATTCCATCACCTGGATGCATTAATTCCATTCTCATTAAAACTGAGAATGCAGTACCAATCACACCTGCAATAATTGCAAATATTAGATACATAGTTCCAATATCTTTGTGGTTAGTTGAATAAGCCCAACGTTTCCAACCAGTTGGTGTATGATGGTCGTCGTGTGATGCCGTTTGTGTATACATATTATTTACTCGCTAGTTTTTTAAATTGATCTTCTTCATTAACTTCTTTTGCAAATTTGACTTTAGCATCTAACAACCACTCTTGATATTCTTCTTCAGTAACAACTCTTACTTCAATAGGCATAAATGCATGTTTTATTCCACATAGTTCAGAACATTGACCATAATAAGTTCCAACTTTTTCTGCTTTAAACCACGTTTCATTTATTCTTCCAGGTACAGCATCTCGTTTTACTCCAAATGAAGGGAGTGCCCACGCATGTAGAACATCATTAGCAGTGATCATTACCTTAACAACTTTATTTACTGGAACAACTAATTCGTTATCTACTGCTAAAAGTCTTGGCTCGTTTTCTTTTAAATCTTTAGTTTCAATCATGTATGAGTCGAAGATAATATTTTCATCTGGATACTCGTATCCCCAGTACCATTGATATCCTATAGCTTTAACAGTTATATCCGCCTTAGGAATTGAATCTTGTTTATATAAAATTTTAAATGATGGAACTGCCATCACAATTAGAATTAAACATGGAATTAAAGTCCATAAAACTTCAACAGCAACATTATGAGTTCTTTTTGATGGAACTGGATTTGCTGAAGCTCTAAATCTTATACAAGCATAAACCATCAAAAATAGTACAAAAACACTAATAGCTATTATAATTGGTAACAACAATTTATCGTGGAAATTAACTATATCTCTCATAGTCTCGGAAGCAGCCTTTTGAAAGCCTAGTTGCCAATCAACTGGTTGATTAGCGAATGCGCTTGAAGTTATTAAGAATGTTAGAAATATAAATAAAAATTTTTTCATTTTTTTTAACCTATATAGAGTGTCTTTTAAAAAAATACACTTTTACTTTTAGCGACAAAATATCAATTAATGGCGTAATTTATGATCGATAGAGCAGAAATTACAGCGGTTTCAGATCTCAAGATGTTTTCATTGATTTTAACAGACTGAACACCATTAAATTTGAGAATCTCTTCCCTCTCCTGCTCAGAAAAATCTCCTTCAGGCCCTATGATTACGCAAATGGGTTTAGTTGTTAACTTTGTAAGATCAATTTTTGTATTAGTAGTATTGAGGTCAGTAAATATTAAATCCATATCATTACTTAGAAAGCTTTTTAATTTTTGAGGATGCTCAATTGATGGAACTGTTATTCTATTTGACTGTTCAGCTGCTTCTATGATTACTTTTTCCAATCTCTCTTTATTTATCTTTCTAACAATCGTTCTTTCAAAGATTATTGGTAAAAACTTAGTTACACCAAGCTCTGTAGCTTTTTGGATCATGAAATTAAAATAATTTGATTTGATTGGAGAGAAAGCTAGCCAAAGATTTTTGGTATTTTCTTTATGTCTTAATTGTTTCGTAACATAAAATTCAACTATGCTTTTTGTGATATTTGAGATTTTCACTTCCCATTCACCATTGCTATTAAAAAGAGAAAAAACTTCTTTCTCTTTAAGTCTCATAACTTTTGAAACATAGTGAGATTGAAATTTATCAAGTTTGTCAGTCAAATTAAGAGATAAACTTTTTGAATAAAATAATCTAATGTTACTCATATTGATAAGTTAGTTTATGAAAAATATTAAAGCAATAATTTTTGATGCTTATGGCACTTTATTTGATGTCAACTCAGCTGCTGAAAAATGTAAAGATAAAATAGGAGATAAGTGGGAAGGTTTCGCCAATTATTGGAGAACAACACAATTAGAATATACTTGGCTGAGAAGTTTAATGAAACGTCATAAGGATTTTTGGCAAGTGACAGAGGACAGTTTGGATAAATCAATGAAAACTTATGAAATAGACTCTTCTATGAGAAATGAATTGTTAAACCTTTATAAAATTCTTTCACCATTTAAAGAAGTGCCTGAAGTTTTAAAATCATTAAAAGATAAAAATTTAAAAATTGCCATTCTTTCAAATGGTACACCTTCTCTTCTTAATGAATTGGTTAAGAGCAATAATTTAGAAAATATATTTGATGATATTTTTTCAATTGAAGAGGTTCGAGTTTATAAACCAGACTCTAAAGTTTACGATATACCAATTAAAAAATATAATATTAAAAAAAATGAAGTTGCTTTTTTAAGTGCTAACACTTGGGATATATCTGGTGGTGGAAATTATGGATATAATTCTATTTGGGTTAATAGAAAGAATAATACTTTTGATAATCTAGATTATGTACCAAAACATAAAATTAAAGATCTTAGCAAGTTACTTGATATAATATAAATAATTCTTATTTATGAAATATGAAAAATATTGAAGTTAGTAAAATTATTGATCCTATTCCAGCTTCTGATGGTGCTGGAGTTAAATTAAAAAGAAGTATTGGTATTGAGCCAAATTATTTTGATCCTTTCTTAATGCTTGATGAATTTGGATCAGAAAATAGTGAAGATTATGTTGCAGGTTTTCCACCCCACCCTCATAGAGGAATTGAAACAGTCACTTATATGTTAGCTGGAGATTTTGAGCATAAAGATAGTACAGGTGGTGAAGGTAGAATGACTGCGGGGGATGTTCAATGGATGAAAACAGGCAGTGGGATTATTCATTCTGAAATGCCCGCAATGAAAGAAGGCAAACTTCATGGTTTTCAATTATGGATTAATATGCCTGCTAAATTAAAGATGAGTAAGCCAGAATACATTTATATTGATGCAGATAAAATGAGTACTCATAAAGATGATGATAAACAGGTTAAAGCAATAGCTGGAAAATTTGAAAAAGCTGAAGGGCCAGTCAAAGGACATAACGTTGAGCCAGTTTATTTTGATGTCGAGCTTAACAAAGATAAGGAATTTAATTTTAAATTACCATCTACTCATAATACTTTTATTTATTTAATTAATGGTGAAATAAAAATTGGTAAAGATAAGCACAATCAAGTTATAGATAGCACTTTAATATTGCTAACTAAGGGTGAAAATTTAAGTATTAAGGCTAAATCAAATGCTAAGTTTTTAGTAATTTCGGGTAAACCAATTAATGAGGAAATAGCTAGAGGTGGACCATTTGTAATGAATACAAAAGCAGAGATCTTGCAAGCAGTTCAAGATTATCATAATGGTACATTTGTAAAATAAATAATGAAAGCTGTAGAAATAAATAAAAATGGTGGACCTGAAGTCTTAGAAATTAAAGATATTTCTTTGAGTAAGCCTGGACCTGGTGAAGTAACTATTGAACAGAAAGCTATTGGTCTTAACTATATCGATACTTATCATAGATCTGGTTTATACCCATTAAAACTCCCAATTGGTTTAGGTTTAGAAGGTGCTGGAATTATTACTGATGTTGGGGACAACGTAAAAAACTTTAAAGTTGGTGACAAGATTTCATATGCTGGTATCCCACTAGGCTCATATTGTTCACACAGAAATTACCCAACTAAGAATTTAGTAAATGTACCAGATGGCATTGATCTTGAAATAGCTGCAACTTTAATGACAAAAGGATTAACAACTTTTTATCTTTTGCATAAAACCTATATAGTTAAATCAGGTGAAACAATTTTATTTCATGCAGCTGCTGGAGGTGTTGGTCAGATTTTTGGACAATGGGCAAAAAGTTTAGGTTGTAATGTTATAGGTACAGTTGGATCTGATGAAAAAATAAATATAGCAAAAGAAAATGGTTACGATCATGTAATTAATTATAATAAAGAAGATTTTGCAAAAAAGGTTTTGGAAATCACTAATGGTAAAGGTGTTCCTGTTGTCTACGATGGTGTAGGTAAAGATACATTAGATGGATCAATTGAATGTTTAGCAGTAAGAGGAATGATGGTTTCATTTGGAAATGCATCTGGACCATTATCTGATATTAATGTCCCAAAAGTTATTCAACCTAAAGGCCTGTATCTTGTAAGACCCTCTATGCAACAATACCTATCTACAAGAGAAGAGTTAGATGAAGCATCAAAAACAATGTTTGAAAAAATTAGCTCTGGTAAAATAAAAATAAAAATTTTTAAAAAGTACAAGCTAGAGGAAGTTATTAAAGCGCATCAGGATCTTGAAGGACGAAAAATTTTTGGCCCCGCCGTTATAGTTCCTAATTAACATCAACATCCATATCTGACATATGAAGCTTTAGAGCATTTGTTGAAATTTGAATTTCTCTAATAAAAAAAATTATAGATATAATCATAGATAAACAACAAGATCCAAAAATTACGCGAGCCAAAAAAAGCTCATCAAGATACAAAGCAAATACTGTCAACATGTTAAAAAGGAATCCAAAAGAAGCAAACAATATCGTCCATCTTAAAAGAGTAATTCTTCCACTTAAATTCATAAACTGTTTCTTCCATTCTGGGGGTATATGTTTTTCATAAACATGCTCATCGTGAAGCTGCCTAATTAAGATACTTAAAGAATGAAATCTATTACTATATACAGCCATCATTAATGGTATTGCTGGAAACATTAGTGCTGTGACAGTGTAATCTATATTCATACGAATCAGTTTGATTATGAAACTAGGCTTTGTTATTTACAAGTAAAAAATTATGAACCATCTAAAGTTATTTATTGATTTAATCAGATTAAAGAAACCAATTGGTTTTATGCTTTTGTTTTGGCCATGTGCCTGGGGATTGACTATGGCATATGATTTTTCAAATGGTTTTAAAAATTATTTTTTTTACTTAATGCTATTTTTTTTAGGTGCAATTTTAATGAGATCTGCAGGATGCATAGTAAATGATATTTTAGATAAAGAGTTTGATAAAAAAGTAGAAAGAACTAAAAATCGTCCTATAACATCAAATAGAATTTCTATTGGACTTGGAATTTTTTATTCAGCAACTTTATGTTTTTTAGCATTATTAGTATTATTAAACTTTAATAAAATTACGATTATACTAGCCTTGGGTTCAATGCCATTAGCATTTACATACCCACTAATGAAAAGATTTACCTATTGGCCTCAATTATTTTTGGGTATTACATTTAATTATGGGCTTATTCTGGGATGGACAGCAATATACGGTGAAATAAATCTACTACCAATTCTATTTTATTTTGGAGCCATATTTTGGACACTGGGATATGACACCATTTATGGGTATCAAGATTTAAAAGACGATGAAATTATAGGACTAAAATCAACATCAATAAAATTTAAAAATAATCCAATTAAATTTCTAATAATATGTTACACGGTGTTTTTATTTACTATCTTAATGATTGGCTTGTTAATGGATCTAAATAAAATATTTTATCTTATTTATTTAATAATTTTTTTACAAATTTTTTATTTCCAAATAAAAAAACTCAACATTGAAAATAAATTAATTTGTTTAAAAATTTTTAAATCAAATAATTTTTTAGGTTTTTTAGTTTTTTTTGGTTTGGTTGCAGGTAAGATTTAATTTATGGATAATATATATATTTTCAAACGTCTTTATCAAGATTATACAAAAAAATATCTTAAAAATATTCTAACTTCAGTATTTTTTACTGTTTTGTTAGCTGGAAGTACTTCTTCTGTTGCTTACTTACTAGATCCAGCTATCAAAGAACTTTTTATTAACAAAGAAAAATCACTTTTGTTAATAATTCCAGCATTAATAGTTTTAGCTTTTGCGATAAAGGGAGCATCATTATATCTAGCGAAAGTAATAATGATAAATGTTTCAGAAAATGTGAGAAAAGATATTCAAGTTGACATGTTCTCTTCACTGATAAAAGCAGATACTCAATTAGTAGATAATAAGCATTCTGGGAAATTTATTACTAATTTGACTAACGATGTTGGAATGATTACTAATCTTGTTAGCACGGCAATTTTAAATCTATTTAAAGATACTTTAACTTTAATAGGTTTGCTATCTGTAATGTTTTATCAAAACTGGAAGTTATCTTTATTTGCTGTAATTATGATACCAATAGCATCTTTAGCAGCAAAATCACTTGGAAAAAGAATAAGTAAAGTAACCTTTCAACAAATGGATCGTACCGGTATTTTAAATTCTTATCTAATAGAAATTTTTAAAAATCATAAATTGACAAAAATATTTCAAAAAGAAAATTATGAAAGCAAAAGAGCTAAAGATTATATTGAAAATTTAAAAAACTCCTCGAGAAAAATTAATATCGTATTTGTTAGAGCTTCTCCAATAATGGAATTTTTAACAGGAATAATGATTGCAGTTTTGATTTATTATGCAGCCATATTAATTTCAAACGATGAGCTTGAAGTCAGTAATTTTTTTTCTTTTCTTGCGGCAATGATGTTAGCATATCAACCAGTGAGATCACTAGCAACATTAAATATTTCAGTTCAACAAGGACTATCTGGTGCTAGAAGAGTTCTTCCAATAATCGATGATATTCCTGAAATTCAGGACAAAGTAAATGCTAAAGAATTAAATTTTACAAAAGGTCAGATTATTTTTGAGAATGTAGATTTTAAATATTTGAGTAAAGAAACACAAATATTAAATTCAATAAATCTAAATATACCTGGAGAAAAAATGACAGCTTTAGTTGGGCAAAGTGGAGCTGGAAAATCTACAATATTAAATTTGATTCCTAGATTCTATAACATTAGTTCAGGTGACATTAAGATTGATGATCAGTCAATTTATAAAACTACAATTCAATCTTTAAGAAAACATTTGTCTTTAGTCAGTCAGGATACAACTTTATTTGACGATACAATTTGTAATAATATTGCATATGCAAAATCAAATGCTTCAATGGATGAAATAAAAGAGGCCGCAAATTATTCTTTTGCAAGTGAATTCATCGATAAACTTCCAAATAAGTACGATACAATAATTGGAGAAAATGGAGTTAGGCTATCCGGTGGAGAAAAACAAAGGTTATCTATTGCAAGAGCAATACTGAAAAAAAGTCCAATAATTCTTCTTGATGAAGCCACTTCTTCATTAGATGCAGAAACTGAAGATAAGATACAAAAAGCAATCAGTTTTTTAACAAAAGGAAGAACAACAATTGTTATTGCACATAGATTATCAACAATATTAAACTCAGATAAAATCTATGTTATTGATAAAGGAATTGTTGAGTCTGAAGGAAAACATGAAGAGCTTCTAAAATCTTCAAATGTTTATAAAAATTTTTATGAAAAACAGATAAAAAAATCTTGATGCTTATAATCTATAGATTTTTAATTAATTTAATTTTTTTATTATCTCCACTAATTTTAATCTTTAGACTATTAAAGAAAAAAGAGGATGTTAGAAGATTTAAAGAAAAATTTTGTATATTTCCAAAAAAAAGAAATAGTGGCAAACTCATATGGTTTCACGGAGCAAGTGTTGGAGAAATACAGAGTATAACACCATTAATAGAAAAACTTGAAAAAAATAAAAGAATTAAAACAATACTGATAACATCGAATACTCTGAGTTCTTCAAAAATTTTTAAAAAATTAAAACTTAAAAAAACTATTCATCAATTTTTTCCAATTGATACAAACTTCTTAATTAAAAAATTTTTAAAATATTGGAAACCCTCTGCAGCATTTTTTGTTGACTCAGAAATATGGCCAAATACTATTTATAATCTTGACAAAAATAAAATTCCTATAATCTTAATCAATGGAAGGATTACTATAAATTCTTTTGAAAAGTGGAAAAAATTACCTTCTTTTTCGAAAGATATATTTGATAAAATTAATCTTTGTTTTCCCTCAAGTAAACAATCAGAAAAATATTTAAAACAACTAGGTGTAAAAAGAATTAGATTTATTGGTAACCTAAAATTTTCACAGTCTGAAAACGAGAAACTCTCAAAGAGTGATAATGAAATAGAAAATTTTATTAAAAATAAAAAAACTTGGTGTGCTTCAAGCACTCATAACACCGAAGAGCTAATATGTGGACTTGTTCATAAAAATTTAAAAAAAAAATACAAAAATTTACTAACTTTTATTATACCAAGACATATTGAAAGAACGGAGGCTATCATTAAAGAATTAAACGATATTAATTTGATAACACATACACATGAACCAAAAAAAAAAATTCCTAAAAATACCGATATTTATATTGTAAACTCTTACGGTAAAACAAAATCATTTTATAATATTTGTAATAATATTTTTTTGGGTGGTTCATTAATTAATCATGGAGGTCAAAACCCATTAGAAGCAACAAGATATGGTTGTAATATTTTGTATGGGCCAAACGTTGATAATTTTAAGGAGATATACAAATTTTTAGACAAACTAAAAATTTCAAACAAAGTAAATAATCACCATCAGTTAAGTTACAGATTAAATAAAATGTTTTTGAAAAAACAAAGTTCTAAAAAAAAACAATACAGACTAAACTCAATTGGAGATAAAATCTTAAACACCACCTATGAACAAATTAATCTATTTTTAAAAAATGAAATTTAAAAAACCTAAATTTTGGGATATAAAAAAACCAAATATTTACTCTTATATTTTACTGCCTATAGCTTTTCTAATTCAGGTATTTGCATATTTTAAAAAAAAAACGAAAATTAATGATTTTAAAATCAAGACAATCTGTGTTGGAAATATTTATGTAGGTGGTACTGGAAAAACCTCTTTATGTATTAAAATCAATGAAATTTTAAAAAAAAAAAATATAAGAAGCTGTTTTGTTAAAAAATTTTACAAAGATCAATTAGATGAACAAAAAATTCTAAAAAAGAGAGGACAAGTTTTCTCATCCAAAGTTAGAGTTGATTCAATAAAACAAGCTGAACATGAAAATTACGAAGTAGCAATAATTGATGATGGATTACAAGATTCATCAATAAATTACGATAAGAGTATAGTGTGTTTTAATAATATAAATTGGATTGGTAATGGTATGGTAATTCCCTCTGGGCCTTTAAGAGAAAAACTGTTTAGCATAAGAAATTATGATTTTATTTTTTTAAATGGAAATTTAGAAAATTTGGAAACTATAAAAAAAGAAATTGTAACAATTCACTCAAAAGCAAATATTTTTATTGGACAATATAAAATATTGAATATAGATGAAATTAATCTTAGTGATAATTATTTTGCGTTTTCAGGAATTGGAAATCATAAAACTTTTTTATCAACATTAAAAGAGCATAAAATAAATGTTATGGAAGATTTAGAATTTCCAGACCATTATGAATATACAAACAAGGATTTAGATAAAATAATAACTTCCTCAAAAAAATTTAATAGCAAAATAATCACTACAGAAAAAGATTATTTAAGGATAGATAATCAAATTAAGAAAGAAATACAATTTGTCAAATCTGAGTTAATTATAATTGATGAGGAAAAATTTATTAAACAAATAATTTAAAGATGAAAACAATAAAATATTTATTACAATTTATTATTATATTTTTATTTTTTTTTATATTTAAAATTCTAGGACCCAAATTTTCCTCTTTTCTCTCAGGAAAAATTTTTGAAATAATAGGACCTATATTTAGATCAAAAAAAATAATTGAAAAAAATATTCAAAGAGCAATACCAGATATAAATAATAAAAGATTGAAAAAAATTGAAAATTTAATGTGGAACAATTATGGAAGAGTTTTTGCAGAATATATTTTTATGAAAGATTTCAGATCGGGGAAACTTTCATCTAACATCAAAATTGAAGGATATGAAATACTTAAAGAAATAAATAAAAAAAGTAAGCAAGCAGTTTTTGTCTCTGGTCATTTTGCAAATTTTGAATTGATGGCAATGTATTTAGACAAATCAGGAATTAATCTATCAGCTATATATCGCCCACTAAATAATCCATTTTTAAATCCATTTATGGAGAGAATAAGAAAAAAATATATTTGCCAAAATCAAGTTAAAAAAGGCATTGGCGGCATGAAAAAATTAATTTCATTAAAAAAAAAAAATTATTCAACTGCACTTATGATTGATCAAAGAGTATCCCAGGGAATACTATCTAATTTTTTTAATGAAGAAGCATTTACAACTACAATCCCAGCTCAGTTAGTGAAAAAATTTGATATTCCAATTATTCCAATTTATATCGAGAGAACTAGCGGCATAAACTTTAAAATGACAGTGAGTCAGCCTTTAAATTTTTCAAAAAACCACACTGAAAAACAAATTACAGACGAGTTAAATAGATTAATTGAAAAAATGGTTATGCTTAAGCCAGAACAATGGATCTGGTCACACAATCGATGGAAATAATTAGTAACTTTATTTATTTAAGTTTTCTCTTTTTTTAAAGGCCTCCTTATAAGAATAATATGCCTCTTGAAATTCCACATTCCAATAAGTTAAATTTTCAATACTAATTTCTTTTTTAGATACAGCACAAATGACATAGTCTCCAGGTTCAATTATTTGAAAGTTGTTTGGGAAATATTTTATTTTTGCTAATTTTTTTTTCATTTATAGTTTATACAGTTTTATATGAAAGTTGGAATAATTGGAAGTGGAGGCAGAGAACATGCTATTTGCCAAAGTTTGAAAATTTCTAATAAATTTAAAGAAATATTTTGTTTTCCAGGTAACGCTGGAACCTCCCTGCTGGCTAAAAATATAAACTTAGATTTAAATAATTTTGAAAGATTTAAAAATTATATTCTAGAAAAAAAAATAGATTTAATTATTATTGGACCAGAAAAACCATTAGTAGATGGTTTGGTTGATTATCTTGAAAAATTTAAAATAAAAGTTTTTGGACCTAATAAAATAGCATCTCAATTAGAAGGCTCAAAAATATTTACTAAAGAACTTTGCCAGAAATATAAAATCCCAACAGCAAATTTCAGAATTTGTAAAAATAAATTTGATGCCAAAGAATTTTTAGAAAACACAAATTATCCAATAGTTGTAAAGGCTGATAATTTGGCTTCTGGGAAAGGTGTTTATATTTGTGAAAATAAAACTGAGGCTTCAAACGCTGTTAATGAAATTTTTGATGGGAAGTTCGGTAAAGCAAATAAATTATTAATTGAAGAATTTTTGAAAGGTGAAGAAATGAGTTTTTTTACAATTCATGATGGTCAAATATTTAAAAATTTTGGAACAGCTCAAGATCATAAAAGAGTACTCGAGGGAGATAAAGGTAAAAATACAGGTGGCATGGGTGCTTACTCGCCGTCTAGATTAATAAATAAAGAGTTAGAAAATAAAATTTTAAAAAAAATTATTCATCCAACATTGATTGGATTGGAAGAACTTGGTTGTAAATATAGAGGATTTTTATATGCAGGTTTAATGATTGTAAAAAATGAACCATACCTAATTGAATATAATGTTAGAATGGGAGATCCAGAATGTCAAACGATACTACCTAAATTAAAATCAGATATTGGGGAAATATTTCTAGCATGTTGCAATCAAAAACTTGATGAAACAAAGATAGAATGGTTTGACAAAAAAAGTTTATGTGTTGTTGTTTGTTCAAAAGGGTATCCAGAAAATTTCAAAAAAAATATTGAAATTGTTAATTTAGACAAAATTAAATTAAATAAAAATGATTACTTGTTCCATGCTGGCACAGAAGAAAATAATGGAAAAATTGTTGCAATTGGTGGTCGAGTTTTAAATTTTGTCACACTTTCTGATAATTTTAAATCTGCAAAAAATATAATTTATAAAAATTTGAATGAGCTTAATTGGACTGGCGGTTTTTATCGTAAAGACATTGGTTTTAAAGTAATTAAATAATGAGAATAATATCAGGATTATTAAAGGGTAAAAAAATTTTTGAACCCAAAGATATTAAAACTAGACCTCTTAAAGATTTAACAAAAGAATCAATTTTTAATATTCTTTCTCATTCAAAAAAATTTAAAATTAATTTAAATAAAGCAATTGTTCTTGACTTATTCTCAGGAGTTGGTTCCTTTGGAATTGAGTGTTTATCCAGAGGTGTTGAGAAAGTAATATTTGTTGAAAATTACGAGGGTGTTCTTCCTATTTTAAAAAAAAATTTAGATAATCTTAAAATCAAAGACAATTTTGAAATTATTAAAAAAGACATCTACAAAAATCAAACTATATTAGATATTAAATCAAAATTTGATATTATTTTTTTAGATCCACCATATAAGGATAAAAATATTGAAAAAATATTATCTAACATCATAATAAATAAATCTCTTAAAAATAATGGAATAATTATCATGCATAGACATAAAAACGAAAAAGACAAATTTCTAGAAAAATTTCAAATAATAGAAGAAAAGAAGTATGGAATATCAAAAGTTATTTTTTTAAAGTTATTAGTCTAAAATTTTTTTTGTTTCTTTCTTTATTAACTCCACTTCTGGTTGATCAAATGGATTTAATTTCATTACTTTTCCAAGTAAAATTGTTTCAAGAATAAAAAAACTAAATAATTCTCCCAAAACTTCTTCGTCTCTATTATTTATTTCAAAACTTCTAAAAGGTATTTTTTTTTTGTTAAAAACTTTTTCTGTAGCTCTTTTTTGAGCATAAATAATATTATCTAAATTTTTATTTTTCAAAAATTTGTATTTAGTAAATAATTTTAAATTATTTATTTTTTCACTTGCATTTTCTTTCACATAAAAAAAAGTATAAAAATTATTTTTAAAACCATCCAAATAAAGTTGCATTACACTATGATTGTCTTTTGGCATATTTGAAATAATTGGTAATATACCCCTACTTTTTTTACCTAAACTTTCTGCAACCAGCTGCTGATACCATTTTAAAAAATTTTCTAATTTTTCATCATAATTAATTATAATTGAATTAAATTTTTTTTTTTTTATAAAATATAATATTGAACCTACATTAGATATTAAGTTATTTAAAAAGATTTTGTTTTTAATGAGAGAATTTAATTGTTTAAACTTATTTATTTTTAAACCCATTAATTCAGCAGGCAGCATCCCGACTTCTGATAAAACTGAATATCTTCCTCCAATAAAATTGTTATGATGAATTACTTCTGACTTAAGCCTTTTAGCTAATTCATTAAGATAATTTGTTTTATTCTCAGTTATAAAAATATTTTTTTCTTTTTTTTTTAAAAGAATATTACAATTTATAATTGTCTCTATAGTATTTCCAGATTTGGAGATAACAATGTTTGTATATTTTTTTTTTATATTGTGATTTATCTTTGGCGTTAAATTATCCACAAATACAAATTTTTTTTTTATTTTGTTTTTAAGAAAATTATAAATAGCTTTAGCACCTAAAATAGAACCACCTATGCCTATAATTCTAAAAAACTTTTTATTCTTAAATTTTTTTAATTTTTTTATATTGAAACTATAAGAATAATTTAAACTTAACGATTTTATTACTTCATCATTTTTTTTTAGTAAATTTGTTAACTCCTTCTTAATTAAGAAATTATTAATTTTTACTTTAAAATTAGTAAAAATAATTCTAGATGTTAACATTAATTTTTCTTAATTTTTTCTAAAAACAATTTTTCAAAATTTTCACTTGGCTTATCTTTATCTAATGATGAGTTATTATTTTGATCTGAGTTAACAATTAACTCTTTAATATCATTATTTTCCTCGAAAGTTTCCAGATCAGTCTCTAGTTTAGGGTTTGGTAATTCATTATAGTCTGGTGGCATTAACAAAGGTGATTTTTTTTGAACAAGAAATTCATCATTATTTTCTTTTTTACTTCCTGTAATTCCGCTACATGAATTTAAAATAAATAAAAACAAAAAACTTAAAGTGAAAAATTTAATTTTTTTGTTTATTAACATTGTTATTACCATTATCAATAAATTCTAATAAAATCATAGATACCACTCCTAAAGTGATGAATATATCAGCAACATTAAAAATAAACCAATGAAAATCTCCTATATGAAAATCAATAAAGTCTGGGACAGCTCTATACATAATTCTATCAAATATGTTACCAAAAGCTCCGCCTAAGATCATTAATAATGCATATTTTTTAATACCAGAACTTTTTTTTATCATTACAAAAATAAAAAAAATTATTAAAATTATTAGAAGAGTTAAAATATTATATAAGTTTTCTTGATCAAAAGATAAAAGTCCAAATGCAATTCCTTCATTCCAGATCAAACTAATATTTACATATTTTGACGAAAATATTTCAGATCCAATAAATTTTTTATCTAAATTAATTACATAAATTTTAGAAATTCTATCAAGTAAAAAAGTTATCAGAATCAAAGAAGAGTTAATAAAAAAATTTTTACTTAAAATTGTGTAAGTCATTAACCGTGCCTAGGACAAGGACCTTCATTTATTTTCCAACAAACTGGGCACTTTGTTCCCTTTGCCTTACTAGTGATTGCTGTTGTATCAGTATCATCCTTGTAAACAACTTCAGCTTTCGAAGTAATACAAAGCTCTGAAAAATCAGTATTTTCTGTAAGATTTTTTAGTTTTTGATTTAATTCTATTTTTAGACTTGCCTCTAAACTTGATCCTATTTCTTTACTAGCTCTTTTTTCCTCAATACTAATATTACAAATATCTCTAATCTTAATCAATTCGATCCATTTTTTATTAAGTTTTTCATTTTTAAATTTTTCAGGAAATTTTATAAATTTTTCAAGATGAATACTTTTTTTGTCTTTAAATAATAATTTAAAAATTTCTTCAGTTGTAAAAGAAAGTATAGGGGCAAACCATTTTAGTAAAGCATTTAAAATAATATTAAGAAGTAAAATTGTTGATTTTCTTTTTTTTGAATTTTTTCCATCACAATAAAGATTATCTTTTCTAATATCAAAGTAAAAGGCAGATAAATCAACAGTACAAAAATTTAACAATTCTTTATACAAATTATGAAAATCATAATTACTAAAATATTTTTTAAAATTCGTGTTTAAAACATATAATTTATGTAGCATTAGCTGTTCTAACTCAGGTAAATCATCTACACCGAGTTTTTCAAAATTTATTATTTCAAAATTATCGTTTATATTTCCTAGTAAATATCTAAAAGTATTTCTAATTTTTCTGTAAGATTCTGCATGCTGATCTAGAATTGAATAATCTATTCTTAAATCCTCCGCATAATTTGATGATGCTACCCAAATTCTTAAAATATCAGCACCATACTTTTTTAGGATATCATCAGGTGCAATTACATTTCCTAATGATTTAGACATTTTTAATCCTTTGCCATCTACAACAAAACCATGGGATAAAATAGTTTCAAATGGTGCTCTGCCCCTGGTTCCGCATGACTCTAGAAGTGATGAATGAAACCATCCTC
This sequence comes from uncultured Pelagibacteraceae bacterium, assembly GCA_902538255.1. Taxonomy (GTDB): domain Bacteria; phylum Pseudomonadota; class Alphaproteobacteria; order Pelagibacterales; family Pelagibacteraceae; genus Pelagibacter. The sequence continues at coordinate 46,547 of CACBEJ010000006.1, forward strand.
TGTGCTGATCAGATCCCTCTAAATACATCGATGCTGGCCATTTTAAGTCTTCCCTTTTTTCTAATACAAATGAATGAGTTGAGCCACTATCAAACCAAACTTCGACAATATCGCTTAATTTATCAAACTCTTCAGCTTTATATTTATTGCTTAAAAATCTCTGAGTATCATCCGAAAACCAACAGTCTGAACCCTCTTTTTCATAAATTGAAGCAATATTCTCGATAACATCATCATCTACTAAAATTTCTTTAGTTTTTTTATTTACGAAAATTGGAAGAGGAACTCCCCAAACTCTTTGTCTTGAAACACACCAATCAGGCCTGGTTTCGATCATTGATTTTAATCTCTCCTTTCCTTTGCTTGGATAAAAAACTGTATCATCTATTGCTTTTAAAGCTGTATCTCTCAATTTATGACTTTCCATAGAAATAAACCATTGGGGTGTAGCTCTATGTACAAGTGGTGCTTTAGATCTCCATGAATGTGGATAAGAATGAACTAATTCACCATGAGATAATAAATTTTTTTGCTGATTAAGTTTTTCAATTACGATTGGGTTTGCTTTAAAAATATGGATACCTTCAAACAGTTTTACATTGTTTGTATATTTTCCATCTCCATCAACAGTTTCTATTGCTTTAATTCCGTTGTTTAAGCATAAATTAAAATCATCAGGTCCATGACTTGGAGCGCAATGAACAATTCCAGTTCCTTGCTCAGTTGTAACAAATCTTGCTTCAAACATTGGAATATCATGTTCATATCCAATTTTAATAAAAGGATGATTACAGATAGTATTTTTAAATTCCTTTCCTTTTAAAGTATGAATTTTTTTATAAACTTTTATTCCACATTCTTTAATAACTGATTCTAATAAATCTTCTGCAACAACTATTTTTCTATTTTTAAAATCACCATCATCTCCCAATTGTAATATCACATAATTAAGAGTTTCATTGTATGCCAAAGCTTTATTAGCCGGAATTGTCCATGGTGTTGTTGTCCAAATTATAATTTCACTTCCAACTAATTCTTTTAAGTTTGAGGATTTAACAGAAAAAGATGTATAGATTGTATCAGATTTGTGATCTTGATATTCTACTTCTGCATCTGCAAGTGCTGTTTTTTCAACTGTTGACCATAAAACCGGTTTGAAACCCCTATATAAACTTCCCTCTTTTAAAAACTTTCCGAGTTCCCTTACTATTTGAGCCTCAGCTCCAAAACTCATAGTTGAATAGTAATTTTCCCAATCTCCAACAACACCTAGACGCTTAAATTGAGATTTATGAACTTCAATCCATTTTTCTGCAAATGATCTACACTCTTTTCTGAATTCAACGACAGGTATTTCATTTTTATTTTTTTTATTTTTTTTATACTGCTCCTCTATTTTCCATTCAATTGGTAAACCATGACAATCCCACCCAGGTACATATATACTGTCTTTACCATCCATTTGATGAAATTTAACGATAATATC
>CACBEJ010000007.1 GCA_902538255.1 uncultured Pelagibacteraceae bacterium
AAACTTAACAACAACTATCAGAAATTACTTCAAAGAAAAAAATATTAAAATCAATAATATAAAGATAGAAAATCAAAATATTTTTTTTAATGTAATAGAAAATGATAAACAATCTGTCTTAGAAGTTTTTCAGGACGAAAATAGCGATCTTAATCCTTATTACCCAAGATTTAAATCACATCAGTTAGAAATTGAAGACACGGGGTTAAATTTTAAAGTTAATTTTTCAAGACAGGGTATCATTAAACTTAAAACTTCTTCTCAAGATCAAGCTATAGAGATAGTTAGAAGAAGGGTAGATGAGGTTGGAACTAATGAACCCAACATCCTTAAAAGAGGAAATAGTCGAATTTTAGTAGAGCTACCTGGATTAGATGATCCGATGAGAATAAAATCATTACTTGGTAAAACTGCAAACCTTACTTTTCGATTTGTAACAAATGATGAAAATGATCGTTTTGGTGTTGAAAAGTTAAAATTTGAAAATGATCTAGAAGAAGCAACAGTTAGTAAAAGAATTATAATAAGTGGTGAAAATTTACTCGATGCCCAACCAAAAATGGACACTCAAACCAACCAAACAATTGTTTCATTTACATTAGATAGAGTAGGTGCAAAGAGATTTGGTAAGGCAACATCAACTGGTATTGGAAAGCAATTAGCAATTGTTTTAGATGGTAAAATTATTAGTGCACCTGTAGTTAGAGATACAATTGCAAGTGGATCTGGTCAGATAAGTGGTGGTTTCACTTTTCAAACAGCAACTGATCTAGCTTTATTATTAAGATCAGGAGCGTTACCTGCACCACTAGAAATAATTGAAGAAAGAACAGTAGGCCCAGATCTTGGACAAGATTCAATTAATGCAGGAATGATTGCTTTAGCAATAGGATTTATTTTGGTTATAATTTTTATGTTCGTAAAATATAAAATTTTTGGATTAATTACCAATGTAACATTGATAGTTAATTTATTTATTCTTTTGGGTGTTTTAAGTTTATTTGAAGCTACTTTAACGTTGCCTGGTATAGCAGGTATTATTCTGACCGTAGGTATGGCTGTTGATGCAAATGTTTTAATTTTTGAGAGGATTAAAGAAGAACTAAAAGATGAGACTAATAATATTATAGCTTTTGATGGTGGTTATACTAAATCAAGAACAGCAATTTTAGATGCTAATATTACCACATTATTAGCAGCAATTATTTTGTTTTTCATGGGCTCAGGTCCAGTCAAAGGTTTTGCTGTAACCTTAGGAGTTGGAATATTTACAACACTATTTTCAGTCTATTTCATAGCAAGATTGTTCACTAGTATTTATGTATCAAAAAATAAAGATAAGGAAAAATTAATATAATGATTGCATTTAATAAATATTATAATCATTTTAATTTATTATCTTCAGCATTGATTGTTGTTTCATTATTATTATTAATATTCAAAGGACTTAATTTTGGTATAGACTTTAAAGGTGGAACATTAATTGAATTAAGAGCCTCAGACTCAAAAATAAATGTTAGTTCATTAAGAGATAGATTTAACCAAATGGATTTGGGAGATGTTTCGGTTAAGAAATTTGGTAATGACACTGATTTTTTAGTAAAATTTGAAAATAAAGACAATAAGAAAAATATCATTGAAGAAATTAAAGTTAATTTAGATAAATCTTTTGGAAGCAACTATGATTTTAGAAGAGTTGAAAATGTTGGACCAAAAGTTAGTGCTGAGTTATTAAAATCAGGAGTAATAGCAATATCTTTGTCATTGGCATTAATGCTGATTTACATTTGGATTAGATTTGAATGGCAGTTTAGTCTAGGTGCAATTTTAGCTTTGTTCCATGATGTTATTGTAACTCTAGGTGTTTTTTCATTATTTAGTTTGGAAATTAATTTATCAATTATAGCAGCAGTATTAACAATAGTTGGATATTCAATGAATGATACTGTTGTAATTTTTGACCGTGTTAGAGAAAATCTTAGAAAATATTCTGATATTAAGATTTTTGAATTAACAAATATTTCAATTAATGAAACGTTATCAAGAACTATAATTACATCTGCAACTACTTTACTAGCTTTATTAGCAATTTATTTTTTTGGTGGAGAAATATTAAAAGGATTTTCATTAGCAATGATACTTGGCGTTGTTTTCGGAACCTATTCATCCATTTATATAGCTAATACTGTTTTAGTTAGACTAAAAGTTTCACAAAAAACTGTACTTAGAGAAAACGATAAAAAATAATTTAATATAAGTTTTGAGCTATTACCATTGTAAGTAACATTGGTAACGATAATAAAGTATTTGTTCTAGAGAAAAGCATAGCAGTTTTAGCTGATTTTGCTTTTGTATCAGGGTCACTTTCTACAATTCCCAAAGCTCTTTTTTGATTTGGCCAAATAACAAACCAAACATTAAAAGCCATTATGATTCCTAGCCACATTCCAATACCGATTGCTGTATGTTTTGGTACACCTGAACCAATACTTAAAGTCATTGCATCATGAAGATATCCGTTTAGAAGAGCAAGAATTAGCCCAGAAAGAACAGTCAATGCAGCGGCCCATCTAAAATAAAATAATGCAGCTGGAGCAATTACTTTACCTATGGCAGGTTTTTGTTCATCTGGAATTTTTCCCATATTAGGAATTTGAACAAAATTAAAATACCACAGTAGTCCAATCCACATAATTGCAACAATTACATGGATATATCTGAATAACCAGCTCCAGAATAATGTATCTATAGCTATCCCATCATTTAAATAGAATAATCCTAAAAATAATAATATTGCTATAGCTATCGATGTGTGAACTGTTTTTGATAACGATGATAACAAATTGCTCATGATTCTACTAAATATACACTAATTTTTAAAAATTTTAAGTTTTAAAATCTAATTTAAAAGAGGTTTTAAAAATTGACCTGTGTAGCTGTCTTTAACCTTACATACTTCCTCAGGTTTACCTTCGGCGACAATTTTACCACCTTTTACACCACCCTCTGGTCCCATGTCTACAATGTAATCTGCCGTTTTAATTACATCTAAATTATGTTCAATAACAACTACTGTATTCCCAAGTTTTACAAACGTATGAAGAATCTCCAATAGTTTTTTAATATCATGTTGATGTAACCCTGTTGTTGGTTCATCTAATATATACATTGTTCTTCCAGTTGATCTCTTCGACAATTCTTTTGCTAATTTTATTCTCTGAGCCTCACCACCTGATAGTGTTGTTGCTTGTTGCCCAATTTTTATATAACCCAATCCAACCTTTTTTAAAGTTAGCAGTTTTGTTTTTATATTTGATATATTTTCAAAATACTCACAACCTTCATCAACAGACATATCTAAAACATCGGCAATACTTTTTCCTTTAAATTTTATTTCTAAAGTTTCTCTATTATACCTTGTTCCCTTGCACTCATCACATTGTATATAAACATCAGGTAAAAAATGCATTTCATATGTGATTACACCATCACCTTCGCAAGCTTCACATCTACCTCCTTTTACATTAAATGAAAATCTACCTGGTTTATATCCTCTTGTTTTGGATTCAGGCAAACTTGTAAACCAATCTCTAATAGGTCCAAAGGCTCCTGTGTATGTTGCTGGATTTGATCTAGGTGTTCTCCCAATAGGAGATTGATCAATATCAATTATTTTATCAATTAATTCTACTCCTTTATAACCTTTAAATGATTTAGGTGCTTTTCGAGCTTTATTATTTAAAGTTAAATTTAAGGCGTGGAATAGTGTTTGTAATATTAGAGTAGATTTACCACTACCCGAGACACCAGTAACGCAGGTAAAAGTTCCAGTTGGAATTTTAAGATTAACATTATTTAAATTATTTCCACTTGCACCATTAATTTCAACAAATCGTCCATTTTTAGCCAAACGTCTTGACTTAGGTATTTCAATTATTTTTTTATTTGCAAGATACTGTCCAGTAATACTATTTTTATCTTTTTTAATTTCCTCATATGATCCTTGGGCTGTTATCTGGCCTCCATTGCTCCCAGCCTCAGGGCCTAGATCAATAATATGATCTGCATTCTCCATTGTCTCAGTATCATGCTCAACAACAATAACGGTATTACCAAGATCTCGTAATCTTTTTAATGCGCTAATGAGCTTTACGTTATCTTTTTGGTGCAATCCAATTGAAGGTTCATCTAAAACATATAATACACCTGTTAAACCAGATCCAATTTGTGAAGCTAATCTTATTCTTTGAGCTTCACCACCTGATAAAGTTCCAGATTCTCTTGATAATGTTAAATAATCTAAACCAACGTTTAAAAGAAATCAATTCCAAATTATTCATATACGGCCGTAGTACCTTTGGAACAACAATCGAACCATCTTTTTGTTGATAGTTTTCAAGTACAGCAATTAAAGTTCTACCCACAGCTAAACCGCTTCCATTTAATGTTCCAACAAAAACAGTTTCCTTATTTTTATTTTTATATCTTGATTTCATTCTTTGTGCCTGAAATGTTGAACAAGAAGAGCAAGATGATATTTCACGATATTTGTTTTCTGATGGTAACCACACTTCAATATCATAAGTTTTTTCAGCACTGAAACCCATATCACCTGAGCACAAAATTACTTTTCGATAAGGTAACTCCAACTTATCTAGAATATCTGTTGCACATTTAGTCATACGCTCTAATTCATCTAAACAATTTTCTTTTTCAACAATACTTACCAGCTCAACTTTATAAAATTGATGTTGTCTAATCATCCCTTTTGTATCTTTCCCATAACTTCCAGCTTCTTTTCTAAAACATGGGGTTGAAGCAACAAATCTCATAGGTAATTCTTTTTGATCAACAATTTTATCTTTAACAATATTAGTTAATATTACCTCTGCTGTTGGAATTAAAAATTTTCTATCAGATCCTTGATCAAATTTTATTTCAAATTGATCGTTTTCAAATTTCGGTAATTGTCCTGTTCCATACATTGTATTATCAGAGGCTATTAATGGAGGTGAAATTTCTTGATAACCATTTTGAATAATATGAGTATCTAGCATAAAATTAGATAAAGCACGTTCCAATAATGCTAGCTCTTTTTTTACAAATACAAACCTTGACCCTGTTGTTTTTGTTGCAAGATCAAAATCTAGCATGCCTAAATTTTCACCGAGTTCATAATGGGATTTAGGTTTAAAATCAAATTCAGGAATTTTACCAGCTTTTAAAACTTCCACATTATCATTTTCATCTTTTCCATTTGGAACATCTTGATGTGGTATGTTTGGTATACTAGATAAAATTTTATCTAATTCAGTTTTGGTATTTTTTTGTTGATCAGAAATCTTCTCTAATTCCGTAGATATTTCTTTAGATTTTTTAAATAGACTTTCATCTTTAGATTTTGAAATATCTTTTTTTTCTTTTTCTAAATTTTCTTTTTTTAGTATTAAATCTCTATTTAACTTATCAAGTTTTTTTAAATTATTAAAATCAATTGTAACCGAGCGTTTTTCAAGATCTTTTTCAAATTTCGAAAAATCTTTTCTTATTTCTTTTAAATTATGCATCAGTTTTTTCTAATTTTTTGTTCTCTATAAATTTTACTGAAAATATAGATAATTCATATAAAATTAATAATGGAATGGCTAAACCAATTTGAGTGATTGGATCTGGTGGTGTTAGTAATGCTGCAGTAGCAAATATAATTACAACAACATATTTCCTTCTTTCTTTTAGAAATTGACTGTCTACAACACCTATTCTAGCTAATAAACTTAAAACTATAGGTAGTTGAAAACTTATTCCAAATGCAAAAATTAACTTCATAACAAGTGATAAATATTCATTTACCTTTGCTTCTAATTGAATTGGCAGACTTGTAGATATTCCTGCACTTTCAAATGATAAAAAGAATTTAATAGCAAGAGGCATTATCAAATAATAAACAAGCATACCTCCTAAAAAGAAAAGAATAGGTGTTAAGATAAGGTATGGAAGTATAGCAACTTTTTCATGTTTATATAATCCTGGTGCAATAAATTTCCATATTTGCATTAGAATAAAAGGACAAGTTACAAAAAAAGCTGTAAAAAAAGATACCTTAATATACGTTAAAAAAGTTTCCTGTAAGGCGGTAAAAATAAGCCTTCTATCAGATCCATCATCTTTCACAGCTTGAGCAAATGGATCAACTAAAAAACCGTAGATATGTTCTGCAAATATATAACAAATTACAAAAAAGATTATTAGAAATATAAAACTATGTATTAATCTTTTTCTTAGTTCTGTTAGATGGCTAACAAATCCACCTTCATTTTCTTCATTGCTCATCTTTTTTTGTTTCTTTTTTTATTTCATTATCAATTTTTTCTTCATCAATTTCTAAATTAGAAACTTCATTTTGAATGTTGCTTACATATCTTTTAGCAGTTCCTATCCAAGAACCGGCTTTCTTTAACATGATTGGAAAATCTTTTGGGCCTAAAACAACAATTGCAATACCAACAACAATTAATATCTCAAACCAACCAATAGTAGGCATGTGATTTAATCTTTTTTTTCTGAGTCTTTATTTTCGTCGGAAATATTTTTTGGCTCTGTATCGTCAGTAACATCTGACGCCATTCCCTTTTTAAAACTTTTAATTCCCTTAGCTACATCACCCATCAGACTAGAAATTTTACCTCGTCCAAATAATAAGACTACTAATATAACTACGATTGCTATTTGCCAAATTCCTATGCTCATGAAAAACTTATAACCTTTTTATGATTAATTTAAAAGTTACTTTTTTGTTAATCTTTCTCTTCTGTATCAAGAGTGCTGTTTAGCATCTCATCAATATTGGAATAAATATCCTCTTTTTTTTCTTCTAGTTTTTCTTTGTAGAATTTACTAGTTCCAAAAATTGCATTATCGACACTAGAGCTGTCAATTAATCCAGCAGCACCTAATTCATCAATTGTAGGTAAATCAGATAATTTTTGTAGATTGAAATGACTTAAAAATTCATCAGTTGTGACATACTGAATTGGTTTACCTGGTACATCTTTACGACCACCTGGCTTCACCCAATTAAGCTCCATCAATATTTCAAGAGTGTTTATACCAAATGCAACGCCTCTTATCTCCTCAATCTCTGCTCTTGTAACAGGTTGGTGATAAACAATTATTGCTAAAGTCTCTACAGCAGCTCTAGAAAGTTTTTTTTCGACTGTCCTTTCTTGTGACATGATATTTGACAAATTAGGAGAAGTTCTGAATGACCACTTTTCTTTTATGCAAACCAGATTAATTCCACGTTTAGAGTATTCTTGCTGCAACTTTTCTAATGATTTAGAGATGCTTCCTTTTTTAGTAACTTTACTTTCAATTGTATCAACATCCAATGGCTCAGCAGCAGCAAAAATAACTGCTTCAATTTCTTTTTCTAATTCAGATAACTTAGATGGAAATTTAACAATATTATTTTTTGAAATTTTTTCTTTTTTAATCATTATTTTCCTTCACATAAATATCATCAAATAACTTATCCTGTTTTATTGTTAGATTTCCCTCTTTAACCAATTCTAATGAGCCAGCAAAAATTCCTGCTTTCCCAGTACGTTTGTATATTGAGCCGCTTTTAAAATTTTTAGGAATTAAATCATCTAGTTTTTTCCAATCAATTAATTTACCAAAAAACTCTCTGATAGTTTTAATTCCATCCTCTGCAGTAAAGACAGGTAATTTTGGAATATTAATTTTTTGAAAGTCTTTGGTCATAATAATTGTTGAATATGACTTAAGTAGTTCAAATAAACTTAAATTGTATTCTGTGCTATAAATAGATCTTATATTTCCTTTCATTCCTCTTGACCTAATTTCTCTTCCCAGTCTTTTTCTTTTAAGCATTTGTTCAGAAAGCAATCTTATTAGCTCTAATTTTTTTAGTTGTAATTTTAATTTTTCAGCCACCTCTTGTACTTTAAATTCTTCTTCTGGAGTTCCCGGAAGTAATAATTTAGATTTCAAATATGCTAACCAAGTTGCCATCAATAAATATTCTGAAGCAATTTCTAAATTTAAGTCTTTTTCTTTTGTAATATAATCGTGAAATTGATCTGCTAACTTTGTAATTGATATCTCTTCAAGGTCTACTTTTTGTGCTTTTGCTAAATCTAAAAGTACATCTAGAGGACCATTATAGTTATTTATATCGACATTAAATAATGCAGAATCAGAAATAGTCATGCTCAGATATTAACTTAAAATTTTATAAAATAGTGATGTTTTTTTTATGATAAAATTACTAACCTTAGGTGAATTATCACCAACCACCTTCATTTCAGACATTTTACCATTGCAATGAAGAGCAAGATTACAACCTGCACTAAATGTTTTGATAGTATTGGTTTTTAAATCATCTTTTAAACTTTTCATTGATAAATCATCTGAAATCAAAATGTTTTTAAAACCAATTTTTTTTCTAATTAAATTAATAATTTTTTTAGAGTGTGTAGTTGTATTTAACTTATCGATGCTTCGATATATTACATGAGCTGTCATTGCAAAATAACTCTTTTTTTTCTTAAATGCAAAAAAATCATTATTACTCAAATAGTTTAAGTTTTTTGTAACCACAGGAGTAAATTTATGACTATCTACTTTAGCTAATCCGTGCCCTGGTATGTGTTTCATCACAGTTCCAATGGAATTTTCATGAAAATAATCAATGCAAATATCACCTATTTTAGAGATATTTTTTTTATTTTTTGAAAAAGACCTATCTCCAATAATGTTACTAGCCCCTTTAACTCGAATATCTAAAACAGGAACTGTATTTATATTAACACCTATTGATTTAAGCAAATACGAGGTTTTATCGATAAATAATTTATAAATAATATTAAATTTTTTCTTATCTTCTTTAAATAAATTGCCAAAATATTCAGAGGTCAAATTATCAAATGAAATAATTTTACTTAATCGATTTACTCGTCCACCTTCTTGATCAATTAATATTGGGTATTTTTTATCTTTAAAAATCTTTTTTATTTTATCAGTTAACTTTTTAGTTTGTTCAATTGAGCTAATGTTTCTTGAAAATAAAATAACACCCCATGGTTTATATTTCTTTAAAAAAGTTTTTTCTATATTTGATAATTTTGATGATTTTAAACCAACTATAAAAGCTCTTCTATTCTTAATCATTCTCTAAAAGTTTCCAAAAATTAAACTTTTTTTTCTTTTTTTTGTTTGTTTGCTTAACGTACTCTATTACATTTTGTGTATCATTCTCCAAAATAGGTAAATTTTGTGAATATAATTTAATTTTTTCATCGTTATTTTTATAAGATCTGTATGATTTTTTCTTATTTTCATCTGAAAAGTAATATCTACCGGTTAAAAAAATAAATAAAGCTATTACAAGAATAAAGATTAAATACTTAATTTCTTTTAGCATTACATTTTATCTGGTGTATCTACACCAACTATGTCCATTCCTGATTTTACAACGTTAGATATTGCTTTTAAAAAAATTAATTTATCTGGTGAAACTGTTTTTTGAACATTAATAAATCTTTTTTCTGGGTTTTGTTTACCAAGATTCCAATACGAATGAAATTGTGAAGCCAAATCATATAAATAAACAGGTATTCTATGTGGTTCTAATTTTGAACTAGCTGCATCGATACATTTAGGCCATTCTGAAATCTTTTTTAAAATTTTGATCTCATCATTTGAATATTCAAAGCTAAAATCATCTAATTTAATGTTTGAATTTAAATCTTTATCAATATGTCTAAAGACAGATGAAATTCTGGCATAACAATATTGAACATAATATAACGGATTGTCTTTTGATTTTTCTTTTACAGCATCAAAATCAAAATCTAATTCTACATCACTACTTCTGTTGAGCATGATGAATCTAGTTGCATCTTTTCCAACTTCTTCAATTAAATCATCAACGGTAATGTAGTCTCCCTTTCGTTTAGACATCTTAAATGGTTTGTTATCTTTAATTAATTTTACAAGCTGACTAATTTTACAAATCAATTTATCTTCTTTTCCTGACAATGCTTCAACTGAAGATGAAATTCTTTTGATATATCCAGCATGGTCTGCACCGAGAATATTTATTAAATAATCAAATTTACGATCAATTTTGTTTTTATGATAAGCAACATCGCTTGCAAAATAAGTCCATGCTCCATCTGATTTTTGCAATGCTCTATCTTTATCATCACCAAAATCAGTAGATTTAAAAAGTAACTGTTCTCTTTCTACCCAGTTTTTATCGTCTTCTCCAGCTGGAGCTTTAATTTTTCCTTTGTATACAAATTTATTCTTTTCTAAAAATTTTATTACACTTTCTACTTCATTATTTAAAACAATGCTTTTTTCACTAACAAAATTATCATGGTTAATTCCTAAACTATTAAGGTTCTTTTTAATTAAAAGTAGAGCCTGTTCTATCGATAAAGCTGTTAGCTTATCTCTAATTTCATCATAATTATCAAAATTTAGATCTGAATTATCTGAAACTATATTTTTCGCAAAATCTATAAGATAATCTCCTGGATATAAATCAGGGTTATCTTGAGGGAATTTTTCATTAAGTTTTACTTCTCTAATTCTAAAGTATACAGATTTAGTAAAATTTATAATCTGGTTACCATAGTCATTTACATAATACTCTTTTGTAACCTTATGTTTATTAAACATTAACACATTAGATATGACATCGCCTAAAATAGCTCCTCTACAGTGACCAACATGCAAAGGCCCTGTAGGATTGGCTGATACAAATTCAACTAAATAATTATTTTTTTTCTCTTTCTCATTAATTCCAAATTTTTCTGCGTTATTAATAATTTCTTTAATAAAGTTTGACCAAAAAGATGGCTTAAATTTTATGTTTATGAAACCAGGTTTGGCAACAGATATATTATCTATTTGATCGTCGTTATTTTTTATTTCAGGTGCAAGTTTTTCTGCTAATTCGATTGGAGAGGTTTTATTTAGTTTAGATAAAACCATTGCAACATTAGTTGAAATATCACAATCAAATTTTGGAGGTGGTATTTCTGCATTAATACCATTGAAACTTTCTGGAATGATGAGTTGATTTCTTTTACCAAGCTCAACAATAATTGATTTAATTTTATCTAAATATAATTCAAAAATATTCATTTATTATCGTTATAAAGGTTAATTGCGTATCTATCCGTCATACCAGATATAAAATCTGAAATAGCTCTATATTTGTCTTTAGTCAATTGCTCTTTAGTAAGAAATTTTCTAGGATTTAATTTAATGATTTTAAACAATTTTTTAATTATCATATTACCTCTTTGATTCTTATTAAGGACTGATTTATTGTCATACATTCTGTGTCTTAAAAATGATTTGATTTCTTTTTCTGAATTTTCTATTTTATCTGAAAAAGAAACTATTAATTGATTTGATTTTGATACATCTTTTAATGACTTAATATTAAATTTTTTAATATTTTTTTCAGTATTACTTAGTAAATCTCTTATCATAATATCTATTGAATCTCTTATAATTTGGTAAATAGCAATTTTATAATTTTTTTTATTAATTTTGTTTTTATATTTTTGATAAATATTTTTGAAAAAATCTATTTCAACTAATTCCTCAAGTTCAAATAAATTGGCTTTAATTCCATCCTGAATATCATGATTATTATATGCAATATCATCTGATATGGCGGATATTTGAGCTTCTAAAGATGGATAACTATTAAAATTAATCTTATTTTTAAAAACTTTTGATCCAATTAGTCTGTTGATCCTAGTTAGATCATCTACTGGTCCATTATGTTTTAAAAGTCCCTCTAAAGTTTCAAGAGTTAAATTTAGTCCAGCAAATTTAAAATATTTATTCTCTAAAAACATTACTATTCTTAGTGTCTGAAGATTATGATCAAAACCTCCATAATTTTGCATACATTCATCTAGAGCATCCTCTCCTGCATGGCCAAATGGAGTGTGACCTAAATCATGAGCAAGACTTAAGGTTTCTGCTAAATCTTCATTTAATTTTAGGTATTTTGCTATTGATCTAGCTATTTGTGCTACTTCAATTGAATGTGTAATCCTAGTTCTAAAATGATCCCCTTCAGTGTTAACAAATACTTGGGTTTTATGCTTTAATCTTCTAAATGATGCGCTGTGAATTATTCGATCTCTGTCACGTTGAAAAGGAGATCTGTATTTTGAATTAGCTTCTTTATTAAGTCTACCGTTACTTTTAAATACGCCTAACAAAGTGTCTTTTTTCATCCTTTAATTTAAATAATTAAGTATTATATTAGTAATATCAGTGTTCAGACATGATTAAAGAAATTAAATTTACGGATAAAGCGTTAAAACAAATAGATAATTTGTTAGCAAAAAAAGACAAAGGATCATTCTTTAGAATCGCTATTAAAGGTGGGGGATGTTCTGGTTTTCAGTATGAATTTACTTTTGATAAATCAAAACAAGATGATGATTTAAATTATCAAAATATTTTAATTGATAAAACATCTGCTGATTTACTTAAAGGGTCTGAGGTTGATTATGTTTCTGAACTTATAGGTGAACAATTCAAAATATCTAATCCACAAACCAAATCTTCATGTGGTTGTGGAGTTTCTTTCTCACTTTAATGCTCATTTCATCTTGGAATGTAAACTCGGTAAGAGCAAGAATTGAAAATATTAAAAGCTATTTATTAAAATATAAACCTGATATTTTAATGATGCAGGAAATCAAAACTGAAGATGTTAATTTTCCATATGATGATTTTTCATCAATGAACTATGAAAGTCATGTGTTTGGTCAAAAAAGTTATAATGGTGTAGCAATTATATCTAAAAATAAACTAAAAAATGTCAAAACAGATTTAATTAAGGATAAGTTAAAACAATCAAGAATAATTTCAGCTGAATTTGAATATAAGAAAAAAAATATACAATTAATAAATATTTACACCCCTAACGGTAATCCTGTAGATACTGAAAAATATGATTATAAAAAAAATTGGCTTGATAAATTAATAAAGCAATTAAAAACTTTATCTAAAAAAAATTCAAATATTATTTTAGCTGGTGATTTCAATATTATCCCTTCAGCAGAAGATGTTTATAATGTTAAAAGTTTCGAAGACGATGCTTTATACAGACTTGAAATAAGAAAAAAATTTAGAGAAATGATTAATCTTGGTTTAAATGATGTATACAGATATTTTTATGAAGATAAAGAAGGATATACATTTTGGGATTATATGAGAGGTGCATGGCAAAAAAATAACGGTATGAGGATTGATCATTTTTTAGTTTCAAATTCTATAATTGATCAAATTAAAGATATTAATATTAATAAAGATCCACGTGGAAGAGAAAAGCCTTCTGATCACACACCAATTGAGATTAATTTAGCTTAGAGATTTAATTTTATTTACTAATTCTTCGTTAATATTTCTTGGACCAGTATCCATTCTATTCTTGTGACGTCTTTCTCCAGGTAATCTTACTTCACCCATTGATTTCATTTTTTCAAAAAATTCCTCGGCATGTTTTTGCCAATTAGTACCTGATGTTTTGTCTGGATTAATTGCTAGTATGAATTCACCACCACTTGGAGGACCACCATCATTATTGTCTTTGGCTGCCGTTTCAAAACTAAAATTGTCTCCAACTAATGCGCCTGCCATTAATTCTACCATCATTGCAATTGCAGAACCTTTGTAACCACCAAAGGGTAATAAAACTCCACCATCAGCAATTTCCCCTGGATCAGTTGTTTCTTTTCCATCTTTAGTTAAACCAGTTCCAAGAGGAACTTTGTGCCCTTCTCTTTTAGCAACTTGAACTTCTCCCATCGCCATTGAAGCTGTTGCCATATCATAAACAACAGGTGTTTTACCTGAACGTGGCCAAGCAAACGAAATTGGGTTTGTTCCAAATAATGGTTTTATAGCACCAGCAGGTGCTACAGCAGGCTTATAAGAAGTACAAGCAAATGCGACTAAACCATCTTCTGCTAACTTTTCTGTTTCGGGCCACATAGCAGCCATATGATGTGAATTATTTATTGCTAAAACGGCTACACCATTTTCTTTTGTAGCTTTTGCTAATTCAGGCAATCCTTTATTTAATACAACAGGTGCTAAACAATTATTTCCCTCAACTTTAATTACTGATGGAGATATTTTTTTTACTTCGGGTTTCCCTTTACCATTTATCTTTCCACTTTTAAGTCCAGTTACATAGGCTGGTAATCTGAATAAACCGTGCGATAAAGAACCATCTCTTTCAGCATTTCTAATTAAGTCTGATAAAATTGATGCTGTTTCATCATCACAACCATTTGCCAAAAGAGTTTTTTTAGCTAGTTCAAATATTTCGTCTAAAGTTAATGAAACTGTGCCCATTATTTTGATTTACATTTTTTACATAAACCAAAAAATTCTAAATTGTATTTGTTATATTTCATTCCGGAGTTATCTGAAAAATTAGATAAATATTTTGATAGTTTTGAATTACTTATCTCAGATACATTTTCACAACTTTCACAAATTGAAAAAGCGGTAGCTTTTGAAATTTGACAACTAGAATTTTGACACGCAATAAAAGCATTTCTACTTTCAATCTTATGAATTTTACCAATTTCTACTAATTTATCTAAAGCTCTGTAAACTTGTAATGGCGCTTTAATTCCCTTTTTTTGAACATTAAAAAGAATTGAATAAGCTTTCATGGGGCCACGAGATTTATCAATCAAATCAAAAATAATTTTTTGGTTTTTTGAAAGATTGTGTTGTTTTTCCATTTTTAAATTTCCTATTAGTTTTTTAATTTAATCGATTGTTTAATTTTAAACAAAGATAATATGAATAATATCAATGCTGCTGCTATAATTGAAGGTCCTGAAGATGTATTAAATTCTAATGAAGAATATAGTCCTAAAATAACTGATAATAACCCACCAATTATAGAGAATAGAACCATTTTCTGAGGGCTATCAGAGATATTTCTCGCCATTGCTGCAGGGATAATTAACATACCTGTAATCAATAATAATCCAACCATTTTAATTGAAATAGCAATAACAGCTGCCATTAATATTGTAAATATAGCTTTTGCTCTATCGGGGTTTAAACCTTCTGCCTCTGCTAATTCATAATTTACAGTTGATGCAAGTAAAGGTTTCCAAATTAACTTAAGCACAATTAAAATTAAAGCTCCACCTGTCCAAATCACAAACAAATCATCAGTATTTACCGCTAATATATCACCAAATAATAAACCCATAATATCAAATCTTATAAATGTGAGAAAACCAATAACTACCAATCCAACAGCTAATGATGAATGTGCTAAAAGACCTAATAATGCATCACCAGGAAGATTAGTTTTTTTCTGAAGCTGAATTAGTATTAATGCAATGACTGATGAAATTAAAAATACTGAAATAGCAATGTTTAAATCAAATGTATAAGCCATTGTTACTCCAAGAAGAGCGGAGTGTGCAAGCGTATCCCCAAAATAAGACAATCTTCTCCACACAACAAAACATCCAAGTGGACCAGTTACAAAAGCGATTCCAATACCTGCAACTAGTGCTCTTATAAAAAAATCATCAAACATTTAATTTTTCTTTATTTCTCCTTCATCAGAATGAACATGATCATGTTTGTGCTCATACGTTGTTAAAATTTGAGATGCTTTTTCACCAAATAAAGCTTTATATTCATTATTTTTCGCTACATACGATGGTGAACCTGAACAACAAACATGGCCATTTAAACAAATTACATGATCCGTTGCTGACATCACCATATGCAGATCATGAGAAATTAACAATATTCCACAATTTAAAGTATCAGATATTTTTTTAATTAATTCATACAAAGCAATTTCGCCTGTATAATCAACTCCCTGTACTGGTTCATCTAATACTAATAATTCTGGTTTTTTAGAAATTGCTCTTGCAATTAAAACTCTTTGAAATTCACCACCAGATAAACTACCCAAATTTTTATTTTTAAGATGAATTACACCTGTTAGTGATAATGCTTCATCAATAGCACTGTCTTCTATAGTTTCTGTTAAAAGCATAAAATCATAAACTCTAATAGGTAAAGTCCAATCTATTGAAATTTTTTGGGGAACATAACCAACTTTAGTTGTATATTTTTCAACACTGCCCTCAATATTTTTATAAATTCCTAAAGCAATTTTAGCAGTAGTACTTTTCCCAGAACCATTTGGGCCAATGAGGGTTACAATTTTACCCTTTTCAACCGTAAGAGAAACACCTTCTACTAACCATTTTTCACTTTGGCGAAAACCGGCATTATTTAATTTAACTAAAATATTACTATTAGAATTCATTTAACCCTTGACTTGTAAATGTTATATTATTACATAGTGTTATATTATAACAACCAATTAATAGTGTATTTATGAAAAATTTAAAAAAACTACCAATAATCATATCAATTTTATCCTTATTTACTTTTTTTCTACCAGCTAGTGCTGATATTAAAGTAGTTGCCTCAATTAAACCAATACATTCGTTAGCTAGTTACCTTATGAATGGAGTGGCTAAACCTGATTTAATTGTAGATGGATATGCTTCTCCACACGGTTTTGCAATGAAACCATCTCATGCAAAAATGTTGCAAAATGCAGATATAATTTTTTGGGTTGGTGAGGATTTAGAAAATTTCCTAGAAAAACCATTAGGATCGATTGCTAAGAAAGCTGAAAAAATTGAATTAATGCAAGTTAAAGGTCTTCAAGTTTTAAAATTTAGAGAAAGAAATATTTTTGATGATCACGATGATCACGGACATGATGATCATGGTAAAAAAGACGACCACGACGATCACGACCACGATTCACATGCAAAGAAAGATGACCACGACGATCATGGACATGACGATCATGGTAAAAAAGAAGATCATGATGACCACGACCACGACTCTCATGCTAAAAAGGATGATCATGATGATCACGATGATCATGATGGGCACGAAGGTCATAACCATGGTGAATTTGATCCACACATCTGGTTAGATCCTATTAATGCAAAAGTAATTCTATTTGAAATGTCTAAACATCTAATTGAGAATGACCCAAAAAATGAGACAGTCTACAGAGCTAATTTAAGTAAGGCATATAAAGATATTGATAAACTAACAAGCGATGTAACATCTGAATTAAATGAAAGTGTAGCTTCAATTGTTTTTCATGATGCTTATCAATATTTTGAAAAAAGATTTAATGTAAATATATTGGGTGCTTTTACAGTGAATACAGATGTCATGCCTGGTGCAGAACAATTAGCTGAAATCAGAGAAGTAATCGAACATGACAATGTAGCTTGTGTATTTTCAGAGCCTCAATTTAATCCTGATATTATTAAAGCAGTGGCAAAAGATATGAATATAAAAACTGGTGTAGTTGATCCTTTAGGAGCAACTCTAAATCCTGGGAAAACATTATATTTTGATCTAATTAAAAACATGTCTGCGTCATTTAAAGGTTGTTAACATTAGCTTCATATTTCTGTATGTTAATGGAATATGAAAATAAATGTTAATGATAAATTAGAAGAAATTACACTACCAGATCAAAATGGTAACACATTTAATTTATCTCAGACTTTAGGAAAAAAAGTCTTATTAACTTTCTATAGAATTGCTGGTTGTAGCTTCTGCAATCTAAGACTTAATGAAATTAATAAGAGATTTGGTGAGCTTGGAAATAACTTTACGCATGTCGGAATATTTCATTCACCAGTAGATAATTTAAAATTATATATGGATAAACATAAAAATTTACCATTCACAGTATTAGCAGATGAAAATTTTGAATATTTCCAAAAATATGAAATTGAAAGATCAATGAGTAAAACAATCAATGCAATGTTGTTTAAGCCACATAAAATTATTCCTGCTATGTTAAAAGGATATATTCCAACAAGAATAAAAGGTCATTTAGATATAGCTGTAACTGACGTTCTAATTAATGAGGTTGGTGTAGTTCAAGATGTTTATTATGCTAAAAAGGACATTGCAGATCATTTTGAATTTGAAAAAATTAAGCAGTTTGCACTTAATTAAATAAATAATGAAAATTGAATATTATTTTAGTGTCTTGTCTCCATTTACTTATTTAGGTGCTGATAGATTTACAAAAATAGTAAGTCAATATAATTTAGAAGTAATAGAAAAACCACTTGATTTAGTTGGTGAAATTTTTCCAAATACCGGAGGATTACCAATTCCTAAAAGACACCCTGCAAGACAAAAGTACAGACTTTTGGAAATGGAGAGAATTTCAAATAAATTAGGTTTGCCAATTATTAAACAGCCAAAATTTTTTCCACCTAGTGATCCACATTTGCCAGCAAAATTTGTAATCGCCTCAAATAAAATGGGAAATAAACTTCATTTTGGAAATGAGTGTTTAAAATATTTATGGTCTATGGATAAAGATCTTTCAGATCACAAAATACTTCAGGAAATTTGTGAAAAATTAAATTTAAATTTTGAGGAAATGAAGAACTTAGCTTTAACTGACGAAGTAAACATTGAGTACCAAAAAAATTCAAAAGATGCAGTTAATAACCATGTATTTGGTGCTCCTTCATATGTCTTAAATAATGAGATTTTTTGGGGTCAAGATAGATTAGATTATCTTGAAGATGCATTAAATAAATAATTAAAAATTACTAAATTTTATTAATAATTTAATTAAACATTGTATTTTTTAATAAGAAGATTTATTTTTATTTATAACCTACATTTATGAATGATTTTAATTTATTTAAAAGAAATGGCTTTCTTGTTAAAGAAAATCTAATTTCTCAAACAAAGATAAATAAAATAAATAAAATTGTTAATGAAGTAATTTCAAAAGAAAAAAAAAGAAAAAAAGGTAATGGTGCAAATGGAACTCAGTCCTATGATAATTACCATTTTGTCTACAATTCAGGTTCTTCAAAAAATAAAGAAATTTTAAGACTTAATAATCCTCAGAATAGGCATAAAGTTTTCTATGAATTATCTAGAGATAAAAAGATTATATCCATAGCTAAAAAATTATTAGGTGGAACAGTAAGATTTCATCTAGGTAAATTAAATTTTAAACTACCAAATAAGAAAAAAGGTAGTGAAATTGGATGGCACCAAGATTGGGCTTTTTACCCTCATACAAACGATGATTTAATTACAGTTGGTATATATTTAGATGATTGCTATGAAAAAAATGGGCCGCTTAAAATAATAAAGAATTCACACAAAAAGAAATTGTACAGTCACCACAGCAAAGAAAATTATTTTGTTGGAAAAATAGACACTAAGAAAAATAAAATAGGAACTAAGGATAGTGTTTCCATAACTGGGACGGCCGGAACAGTGGTATTTTTTCATTGTAGATCAGTTCATGGGTCTGGACACAATCAAATGAATAACTCAAGACCCTTAATTTTATTTGGTTATAGAGCTTGTGACGCGTGGCCATTAATCAATGATGGAAATCCTCATCCTGAGGTTGATTTGGAAAATTATGACAAAAATATAATTGTAGGAAATAAATCAATAAAACCAAGATTGACTAAAGTTCCAACCATAATCCCACTGCCTAAGAAGAAACATTATGTTTCTATCTATGAACTTCAAAAAAATTAAATCACATTAAAGTTTATTGTAATAAATCTTTAACAAAACATTCATATAAATTTTGAATGTCATTTTTAAAAAAATATCTCAAATGGATCAGTACATTCTTAGTGTTAACTGGTATTTTACTTACAAATCTTAATATTTACCCACTGAATATTTATTTTCATGGGCTTGGAGTTGTTGGATGGACAATTTCAGGTTTCTTATTAAAGGATAAGGCTATTTTAACAAATTTTGGATTGCAAATTCCATTATTTGTAATTGGTATTTATAAAATTATTTTTTAATGAAAAATATTTTATTTGTATGTACAGGTAATTCAGCAAGAAGCATTATTGCTGAGAGTATTATCAATAATGAATACTCAAATAAATTTAAAGCTTTTAGTGCTGGTAGTAATCCATCAGGAAAAATCAATATTGATGTTAGAAGTTTTTTAGAGAAAAATAAAAATTATGATCTAACTAATTATAGTTCTAAAAACTTTGAAGAGTTTTTAAATAATGAAATAATGATGGATCACGTAATAACGGTATGCAATAACGCAAATAATGAGGTATGTCCTATTTGGCCTGATAAAAACCAAATTATACACTGGGATATAGACGATCCAGTAACTAAACTTCAAAATGCAAATGACGAAGAAAAGCAAATAATCATTAGAAACACTTTTAATATTATAAGCAATAAAATTAAAGATTGGCTAGATGAAAAATAAAAATAGATATTTTCTTTCAGAGTTTATTGGAAGTTGCTTCCTGGTAATGATGATAGTTGGATCAGGTTTAATGGCAGAAAATCTTACCAATGATACAGCGGTAATGCTAATTGCAAATACTATAGCAACTGGAGCTGGATTATTTGTGTTAATAACTGTTTTTGCAGATGTATCTGGAGCTCATTTCAATCCATTTGTAAGTATTGCTATGACAATTACAGGAAAGTTAAAAAAACGTCTTCTACCCTTTTATATTTCAGCTCAGATCCTTGGATGTTTACTAGGTGTGGCTTTAGCTAATTTCTTTTTTGAACATCAAATTTTTGAATTATCGACAAAATCAAGAGATGGCATCTATATTTTTGTATCAGAAATTGTTGCTACATTAGGACTAATAATCATTATTTTTGGATCCATGAAGTCAGGTAAAATTACCGTAGCTGCATCTGTTGGGTTATATATTACAGCTGGTTATTGGTTTACTTCATCAACATCGTTTGCAAATCCTGCTGTTGCAATAGCAAGAACATTCACAGAGTCGTTTACTGGTATAAGTTATTTAAACACTCCTTTTTATATAGTTGCTGAATTGATTGGTATGTTGATTGCTGTGTATTTGGTAAAAAGGATTTTCTTAAATAAGTGAATAACCAGAAGATCTAACTGTTCTAATTAATTCTTTTTTATTTTTTAAGTTAACTGATTGCCTCAATCTTCTAATGTGAACATCTATAGTTCTGCTTTCGACATTTACATTATTTGGCCAAACACTTTCTAGTATTTGATCTCGAGAATAAACTCTTTTAGGATTTGTTAAAAAAAACTCTAATAACCTAAACTCAGTTGGCCCAAGTTTAATTTCTTGACCGTCTCTAAAAACTCTTTTTTCAATTCTATCTAACATTAAGTCATCAAACTTTAAATTATCTGATACAGTATTTGGATTAGATCTTCTTAAAACTGCTTTAATTCTCGCCATTAGCTCATTGAAACTGAAAGGTTTAGTTAAATAATCATCTACACCACTATCTAACCCTTTAATTTTATCTTCTTCTTCACCTTTAGCAGTTAACATGATCACAGGTAAATTTTTAAAACTTTTGTCTTTTCTAATATTTTTGCAAATTTCAATACCGGAGAGATCAGGTAACATCCAATCTAATAAAAGTAAATCTGGCTGAAATTTTTTTAATTCCTTTAAGCCATCATTGCCATTCAATGAAGATGAAACTAAAAAACCATTCTTTTCTAAATTATGTTGAACTAGTTGAATTATTGAAGGTTCGTCCTCAATAATAAATATTTTGCCATTCATTTTATTGCTGAATAACTTTACCTTTTGGTCTGCTTCCTTTTAGATACTCGCCTTTAATTAAATAACAAATTGACTCAGCAATATTTGTTATATGATCTCCAGCTCTTTCAAGATTTTTTGTTGCAAAAATTAAATGTGTTGAAAAGTCTAAATTCTTTTTATCTTTAGAGAGAAAATCAATTACACTTTCCATAGCAATATAAGTAAGGTCATCTACTTGCTCGTCTTTTTCCCACACTTCTTTTGCCTTATCATAGTTTTTATTAACGTAACTATCTAGCACATCGTTTAATTGCTTTATAACTAATTCGCCTAATCTTTTTAAATTACCTAAAAGTTCTTCAGGTAAATCTAATGGAAGAGGTTTAACTTTCTTTGCATTACTCTTAGATAAATCTCCAATTCTTTCTAAATCTTGAGATATTTTTAATGAGCTAATTGTTTCTCTTAAATCAATTGCCATTGGCGCTCTCTTTACCAACAATGTCATTATTTGAGTATCAATTTTAGATCTGAATTTATTTATTTCATCATCACTTTTAATAATTTTATCAATTGAATCTTTATCAACTTTAATTACCGCATCCATTGAATCAATTAATTGAGACTCGGTTAGACTTCCCATTTTTATAACAGAGTCTATTAAGTGCCTTAATTCTTCTTCATAAGATTTTACTGTGTGTTCATTGCTCATAATTTATCCAAATCTACCTGTAATATAGTCTTGTGTCATTTTATTGTCAGGATTTTTAAAAATTTTCTCTGTTTTGCCTACCTCTATTAGTTTACCAAGGTGAAAAAACCCTGTTTTCTGCGAAACTCTAACTGCTTGTGCCATTGAATGAGTAACAATTACTATAGTATAGGTTTTTTTAAGCTCATCTATTAATTCCTCAATTTTTGCTGTTGCTATTGGGTCTAAGGCTGAACAAGGTTCGTCCATTAATATAACTTCAGGATTAACAGAAATTGCTCTAGCAATACAAAGACGTTGTTGTTGACCACCAGAAAGACCAGTTCCAGGTTCATCGAGTCTATCTTTGACTTCTTCCCACAATGCAGCTTTCTTTAAACTATTTTCCACGATTTCATCTAATTCACTTTTAGTTTCACCTTTTCCATGAATTTTTGGACCATAAGAAATATTATCATATATGCTTTTTGGAAATGGGTTTGGTTTTTGAAAAACCATTCCTACTCTTTCTCTTAAAGATACTACATCTAAATTTTTATCGTTGATTTCAACACCATCTATTTCAATGTTTCCAGATACTTTACAAATATCGATTACATCGTTCATGCGGTTAATACATCTGATGAAAGTAGATTTTCCACATCCAGATGGCCCAATTAAAGCAGTAACTTCTTTTTCGTTTAAATCTAAATTCACATCAAACAAAGCTTGTTTTTCTCCATAATAGACATTTAGATTTTTAGATTTTATTTTTACATTATTCATTAGTTCCATCTTTTCTCAAATTTTTGTCTTAAGTATACTGCTAAAAAATTCATTACAATCAAAAAACTTAATAACATCATAATAGTGGCTGATGTTTTTTCAACAAATCCTCTCTCAGCAGACTCTGACCATAAATAGACTTGTACAGGTAAAGACGAAGAAGGATCAATTGGTGTTGATGGAATATCAACAACAAAAGCTACCATTCCTATCAAAATTAATGGAGCTGTTTCTCCTAATGCTTGTGCTAATCCTATTATAGTTCCTGAAAGTGTACCAGGTAATGCTAAAGGAACTACATGGTGAAATACAGATTGAAACTTAGAGGCACCAACAGCCAATGCGCCCTCTCTTATTGATGGTGGTACAGCTTTTAATGATGCTCTACATGGTATGATTATTCTAGGTAAAGTCATGAGTGCTAATGTAATTCCAGCTACTAATGGTGTTGATCTAGGTAATTGAATTGTTGCTAATAATATTTGTAGTGCTAATAAACCATAAACTATTGACGGCACAGCAGCTAAATTATTAATATTAATTTCAATAAAATCTGTGATTTTATTTTTTGGTGCAAACTCTTCTAAGTAAATTGATGCTAACACTGCAACAGGAAATGCTAACAATAAGCAAATAATTATACTATAGAATGATCCAATTAGAGCACCACCTATACCAGCAAGCTCAGGATCACGTGAGTCTCCATTTTTAAAGAAATAATTATTAAAATTTTTAATAATTTTTTTATTTTCGACTAAATTATCATAAATGATTAATTGAAAATCTGAAATTCTTCTTCTATCTTCAGGCAAATCTCTTGGATAATTTCCTTTATGAAGTTGATCAATATCATCAGATGCGGTTATTTCTAAATTTATTTTTTTTCCAATTAGATTGTTATTTTCTAAAAAGGCTCTTTTAATCTCGATTTCTGCATCTGTTGTGAATAAATCAATTAACTGATTTTCTTGATCTAAATCTTGAGCTGGAAATACTTTTAAAAGACTTTCAATTGTAATGTCATAGAAATCAGCTTCTAAAATTTGATCCTCAGTGGCACCATTTTTAATTTCTAATAACTCTTGATCAAAGAAAACCTCTACATTTATAGCCGTTTTCATAAATGCTGAGCTACCTTTTGAAAAAATATTATGCACTAAGATTAATACAAATAATAAAGCAACAAAAATTGATGCCAGACCATAAAACCTAAATCTTTTTTCAGCACTATGTCTTTTTTTTAATCTTTCTTCTTTAGTCATACTTCTCACGATATTTTTTAACTGCTCTTTGAGCTATATAATTAAGAACAAGTGTGGCTATAAATAATGTTAAACCTAAAGCAAAAGCAGATTGAGTTTTTGGACTGTCAAATTCTTGGTCTCCAACTAAGATCATTACTATTTGTGTAGTTATAGTTGTTGTAGACTCTAAAGGATTAATTGTGAGATTTGCAGCAAGACCAGCTGCCATCACAACTATCATGGTTTCTCCTATAGCTCTCGAGACAGCTAACAAAACAGAACCAATAATTCCAGGTAATGCCGCAGGTATAACTACTTTTTTTATCGTTTCTGATTTAGTGGCTCCTACAGCATATGATCCATCTCTTAATGATTGAGGAACAGAGTTTATTACGTCGTCTGATAGTGATGAAACATATGGAATAATCATTATACCCATAATTAATCCAGCTGCTAAAGCACTCTCTGACGAAACAGTTAATCCTAAATTTTCTCCAATTTGTCTAAAGAAGGGTCCAACTGTTAAAGCTGCAAAAAAACCATAAACAACAGTTGGAATACCAGCTAAGATTTCAATAATTGGTTTTGAAATTCTTCTGATTTTTACTGATGCATATTCGGCCATGTAAATTCCAGAAAACAGTCCAATTGGGACAGCAACAAGCATTGCGATGAAAGCAATAAAGGAAGTGCCGGCTATTAATGGAATAAATCCAAATGCATCTTTTAATTCATCATATTCTGCAGCAGTGATAGCAGAAGCGTCACTAACAAAAGCTCTTTGAGGACTCCAATTTGTTCCAAACAAATAATCAAAAATATTGATTACAGAAAAGAATTTTATACTTTCAAAGAGAAGAGAAAATATTATTCCTAAAGTTGTTAAAATTGCAATTAATGATGATGCAAATAATAATCCTTTTAAAATAACCTCGACATCGTCTCTTGCTTTATTATTATTTTTTATTTTTTTTAACGAATAAATTACCGATGCAATAACGATACCAAAAATTAATACTATTTTGGAATTAGTAAAAAGATTTATAAATTTTGCGTAGGAAAGTGCACTTTCTTTTAAAATAGTATCTATATCTCCAAAATAAGTTCCAGCATATATAGCTTTAATTTTTTCATAAATTAAGTTAGCTTCATTTTTATCATTAAAAATAGCTCCTTGATTAGCAGCAGTTTCAATAATAATTGATTTAATAATTACTGGTTCAAATAGTGTCCAAATTAAAAGAAATACCAATGAAGGTATAGAACACCATAAAACTAAATAATACCCATAAAATTTTGGTAGAGCATTTAATTTTATATTTTTCTCAATTGAAATACTTTTAGTTTTTGATCTACCGTAGAAAAATAATGATAATGAAAATATTGTTATTAAAAAGATTAATACGAAATTCATTCGCTCAGATTGATATCTTTTAAATGTTACAATTTTGTTACAAATTAAAGCCTTGATTGAAATAAAAAAAAAGGCCAGTAAATACCGGCCTTTTTTTGGGGATAAGTTTAAATTTATTTAATATTAATTGTATTTAGATCCAAAGCTGCAGTTCTAGTTACCTTGTACTTATCAGAAGCTAATGGAACTAATCCAATTTTCGCTAAGTAACCTCTGTTACCCATAGATTTTTTAGAGGTAAATTCTTTTAAATATTCCTCAATACCTGGAACTACACCAATATGAGCTTTTTTAACGTAAAAGAATAATGGTCTAGCAATTGGATATGAATAATCTTGAATACCTTCTAAAGATGGTTGCACACCTTCAATTGAAGCAGCTTTAACCTTATCTTTATTAGCAACTAGATAACTATAACCAAAGAAACCATAAGCGTCTGGGTTTGAAGTTAGTTTTTGAACAATTAAAGTGTCATTTTCACCAGCTTCAACTGCATAACCATCTTCTCTCATTTTAGCACATTCTTTTTTTGCTTTTTTACCTGCAGCGTCATAAAGTGTTTTTGCAGTTTTTGTGCATCCTTTACCCATAACTAAAGAATTCCACGCATCTCTAGTTCCTGATGTTGGGGGTGCTATTAAAATTTCAATTTTTTTGTTTGGAAGACTTGCATCTATATCACTCCATTTTTTGTATGGATTTTCAACAAGTTTGCCATCAACATCAACTTTAGCAGCTAAAGCTCTCCACAATTGCTCTTTTGTAAAATCTGCATCTGGAGCACTCACTGCATGTGCAAATGAAATTCCATCGTTACCTACTACAATTTCAATAATTTCAGAAACTCCATTTTTTTCACATAATGCTTTTTCTTTTGGCTTAATTGCTCTTGAAGCATTTGTTACATCTGGATGATTAACACCAACTCCAGCGCAGAATAATTTCATTCCACCACCAGTACCTGTACTTTCAATAACTGGAGTTTTAAATTTTCCACTTTTACCGAATTTTTCAGCAACCACTGTTGCATATGGGTAAACAGTTGATGACCCTACAATTTTGATTTGGTCTCTTGAGTAACTATTTGTTGTAAAACTTAATACTAAAAGAAATCCAAATATTACGCTTATTATTTTATTCATAATTCTCCTTTTTAGATTCATAATTCGGTCTTAATAAAATTGATTCTTAAACATTTTATTAAAGGAAGGTTAAACTTTTGTTACAATGACTAACTTTTTAGTTGAATTACAAAGGATTAAATTTGATATCTATTGTGGTTCCTTCATTTTCAACACTATTAATATCCATCTCTGCTCTATGTTGTGAGACTAAATGTTTTACAATAGCTAAACCAAGACCTGTACCACCTACACTTCGGCTTTTGCTTGGATCAACAGTAAAAAATCTTTCAGTGATTCTATGTATAGACTCCTTTGGAATACCTATTCCCTGATCTGCTACTGAAACAGTATTAAACTCACCATCTTTTTTAGCAGTGATTGTAATTTCTTTATTTTTATCACTGTATTTGATTGAATTATCTATAAGATTAGTAAAAATTTCTATTAATTTATCTCTATCACCAATTATTTTAAAATTATCAGTTTTATTAAATTTAATACTAATATTATTTTTACTAATTATTTTTTCATAAGTTTTAATAACATAATCAATCAATTCTATAAGATCTATTTCATGCGTTGGTCGTATATGTTCCTGTAATTCAATTTTAGATAATGACAATAAATCTCTGATTAAATTTTCCATTCTCTCAGATTGAGAGCTCATTACAGGAAGTAAATTATTTACCTCAGAATTCTTTTTTAAATCTGAATTATTTTCAAATGTTTCAAGTCCCATTTTGATGGATTGTAGAGGTGTTCTTAGTTCATGTGATACGTTAGCCACAAAATCAGATTTTAATTGTTGGAATTTGTGGAATTCAGTTAAATCCCTTATGAATAAGACACAACATATTTCATCAAAAAATAGATTATTCTGATCAAGGTAAATTGTTATATTTAATCTTTGAACAGCTTGATTTCTAATTTCAATTTCAAGATCTGAAATATTGCTACCCTCGAATGATTTATCAATTGAACTTAAAAGATCAGGGTTTCTTAAAAAGCCGCTTATATTCTCTTCTAGTTTTATCTGAAATAATTTATTAGCAGAGTTGTTGCTAAAAAGAATTTTCTTACCTTTGTCTAAAATTATTATTCCCTCAGGAATATAATTTAATAAATCATAAATATTTTTTCTATAATCTTTATTTTCTACGACTTTAATTTGATCATTATTATTTTTAGTTTCAGTTTTAATACCTAATACTTTTTCTTTTTTTAATAATAGATAAGTAAGAAGAACAATTATTACTAATAAAATTATTGTTAATAACTCCATTACTTCACTCTACCATATACATCTTGATATCTTACAATATCGCTTTCCTTCAAAATTGAGCCAACTTGAGCTTCAATAATTTTAACAGGTTTTTTTCCTGGATTTTGAACTCTATGAATAGCCTCTAACGGAATGAATATATGTTCACCAGGTTTTTTAATTATAATATCTTTATTAAGAGTTATTTTAGCATTTCCTTGTGTGACCAACCAATGTTCAGCTCGGTGATGGTGTTTTTGTAAACTCAAAATACCTTTTGGTTTTACATACAACTCTTTAATTAAAAACTCTTTGCCCTCGAATAGATTTGTGTATCTACCCCATGGACGGTAATAGACATTTTTTTTTTTAATATATTTGTTTTTATTTTTGTCATACATCTTCAAAATTTCTTTCCAACTACCAAGATCTGACCAAGGAATGTCTAATTTGATAGCGTTAATTTGTTTAGTTTTTTCTAGAATTGCATAATCAAATGATTTGGCAGTCGCTTTTATGAATGAAGCTTTATTTAGATAATATGTATTAGCCTTATATTTTGCTTTGCTAACTGCATCTAAACAATTTCTGTAAGTTTTGGGCTGATATTTTTTAAAGTTATTAATAATAGAATCTTTTCTAAGATAAAACATTCCAGAATTCCAATAACCTTTATTCTTTATAATTTGTTTGGCCTTAGCTTCTTTTGGTTTTTCAATAAATCTAGTTACTTTATTAATATTACCTTTGAATTTTTTAGTTAAAAAATAACCATATTCGCTAGATGGTGAGCTTGGTTTTATCCCAAATATAAATATATTTTGATCACTTAAATTCTTTTTGTTTTTATTAATAGCCTTATTAAAAATACTCATCTTTTCAATTAAATGATCTGCTGAAAAAAACATTAAAGGTTGATTGTCTGGAATGTCTTTAATCAAAGCCATACTTAATATAGCTGGTGCAGTGTTTCTTTTTGCTGGTTCTAGAACAATTTTGTAATTATTTATTTTGTATTTTCTAAGATGTTGTTTTATTTGTTTAAGATATTTTTTATTTGTACTTATAACAGGTGCATCAAATATTGATGTTTTTGTTCTCTCAAGAGTTTTTCCAAGTAAAGTCCAATCACCAAAATTAATAAACTGTTTAGCTTGATGATTTTTAGAATTTGGCCAAAGTCGAGTTCCAGCACCTCCACATAAAATAACTGGACGAATTTTCATTAAATCTCTGAATAATCCTTAACTTCTTTTTTCTTACCTGGGTGTGTTGGTGCTCCTAAATATGCGGGTCCAACTGTTTGTGCGTATTTCCATAAAGTACCAGATCCAAATTCTGATTTTCTAGCTTTCCATTTTCTTTTTCTTTTAGCTAATTCTTTTTTAGAAAGTCTTACGTTGATCGTTCCTTTTTTGGCATCGATATCAATGATATCTCCAGTACGTAAAAGGCCTATAGGACCTCCTAGAGCGGCCTCAGGGCCCACATGACCCACACAAAAGCCTCTTGTGGCTCCAGAGAACCTACCGTCTGTAATAAGGGCTACTTTCTCCCCTTTTCCCTGTCCATAAATTGCACTTGTTGTAGATAACATTTCTCTCATACCTGGACCTCCAACAGGTCCTTCGTATCTAATTATAATTACATCACCATCATTATACTTTTTGCTTTGAACAGCTTTCATTGCACTTTCCTCATTTTCAAAACATCTTGCTTTTCCAGTAAATTGCAATTTTTTAAGTCCTGCAACTTTAACAATTGCACCTTCAGGTGCTAAGTTTCCTTTTAATCCAACAACGCCGCCTGTTGGTGATAATGGATTTTTATAAGATCTCATTACTTTTTGTTTTGGATTGAATTTAATACCTTTTAAATTTTCCTTCATAGTTTTTCCAGTAACTGTCATGCAATCACCATGAATATATCCGCCTTCATATAAAGTTTTTAATAACATTGGAACGCCGCCTGCTAACCACATATCTTTAGCAACATATTTTCCACCTGGTTTTAAATCTGCAAGATAAGGTGTTCTTTTAAAAATTTTAGCAACATCCATTAAATCAAATTTAATTCCTGCTTCATTTGCAATAGCAGGTAAATGTAATCCTGCATTTGTAGAACCACCAGTTGCAGCAACTACAGTTGCAGCATTTTCTAAAGCCTTTCTTGTAACTATATCTCTTGGTTTAATTCCTTTTTTCAAAAGGTTCATAACCGTTTTACCACTAGCTTTTGCGTATTTATCTCTTTCTTCATATGGCGCTGGTGTTCCTGCTGAATAAGGTAATGCTAATCCAATTGCTTCTGATACACATGCCATTGTATTTGCTGTAAATTGTCCTCCACAAGCGCCTGCACTTGGACAAGCAACTAATTCTAATTTTCTAAGTTCTGCAGCAGACATTTGACCTGTTGAATGTTTTCCAACCGCCTCAAATACATCCACAACTGTTACGTCTTTTCCTTTATATTTGCCTGGAAGGATTGATCCACCATATATAAATACACTTGGTACATTTAATCTAACCATAGACATCATTAGACCTGGTAAAGATTTATCACATCCAGCAATACCAACTAAAGCATCATAACAATGACCTCTAACCGTAAGTTCAGCTGAATCTGCAATTACTTCTCTAGATATCAATGAGGACTTCATTCCTTCATGACCCATTGCAATACCATCAGTAACAGTAATTGTACAAAATTCTCTTGGAGTTCCGCCATTTGCTCTAACTCCTTTTTTAACTGATTGAGCCTGTCTCATTAGAGCAATGTTACAAGGCGCTGCCTCATTCCATGTGGAAACGACGCCAATAAAGGGTTTAGCTACATCTTTCTCAGTTTCCCCCATAGCATAATAGAATGATCTGTGTGGAGCTCTATCTGCCCCTAATGATGTATGTCTGCTTGGAAGTTTCTTTTTATTGAATTTAGCCATTATATACCCTTTATTGTTACTGATATTTTATCAATATCATTCTTTAAATTATTATAATTATTTTTTTCTTGTTCAACAATCTCTTTTGGAGCTCGATCTACAAAACTTTTATTTTCTAATCTTTGAGATATTTTATTCATCTCTTGCTCTAACCTGCTTTGTTTATTTGTTAAATTTTCTTTTATTAATTTTAAATCAACGTCTTTATCAAAATAAATCTTAAACAAATCACCAGAAACAACCATTGTCGCAGCTGGTTTATCTAAATCTTTGTCTAGTATCGTATTTATTCTGCCAAGTTTCTTAAGAATAATTTCATTTTTATTAATAAAATCTTTTTGGTTTTTGTTAATATTACTTATTGATACATCAATAAATGAGCCTGGACTTACATTTAGCTCATTTTTAAATGATCTAATCTCTGAAATAATATTAATGATATTTTCAACCTGTTTGGTGCTACTATCCTTGTTTATTTCTCCAGATAACCAATTTTTAAGCATCAAATAATCACTACCGTCATTATCAAATTTATTTTTGAGCCATATTTCTTCAGTTACAAAAGGAATAAAAGGATGTAGCAAAATCAAAATTTGTTTAAATACAAAAGATGATACTTTTTTTACCTCTGCTTTAGCTTTTGCATCATCTGAAAAGAGTATAGTTTTAGATAGTTCTAAATACCAATCACAATACGAATGCCATGCAAATTGATAAGCATTTTTAGCTGCTTCATCAAATCTATAATCTTCAAGGTTTTTTTCTATCTTATTTTTGGTTTCAACAAGTTCTGAATAAATCCATTTGTTAATATTTACATTTAAACTAGGAACTTTATCTATATCTTTAAAATCACATTCATTAGTGATTAAAAAATTATTTGCATTCCATAATTTATTTAAAAAATTTCTATAACCTTTAACTCTATCTTCAGAAAGCTTAACATCTGTACCAGGTGAGGCCATTGATAACAAAGTAAATCTAAGTGCATCTGCACTATATTTTTCAATTAAATCTAAAGGATCAATTACATTACCTTTAGACTTAGACATTTTCTGTCCCTTTTCATCTCTAACTAATGCATGAACATATATATCTTTAAATGGTTCTTTGTTTAAAAATTCAGTACCAAACATAATCATCCTAGCTACCCAAAAAAATATAATATCAAAACCTGTAACTAATACTGATGTTGGATAAAATTTATCTACATATTTATTATCATCTGGCCAACCAAGTGTAGCAAAAGGCCATAAGCCAGATGAGAACCAAGTGTCTAAAACATCTGGATCACGATTTAATTCAACATCTTTACCGTAATGTTTTTTTGCTTGTTGTTTTGCATCATCTTCATTTTCTGCAACAAAAATTTTTTTATCTGGACCATACCAGGCAGGAATTTGATGTCCCCACCAAAGTTGTCTTGAAATACACCATGGCTCAATATTATTCATCCATTGAAAATAAGTTTTTGACCAATTCTCAGGAAAGAAATTTGTCTTTTTTGAATTAACAACCTCTTTAGCTTTAACAGATAATTTACCCGCATCAGCAAACCATTGTTCTGTTAGGAAAGGTTCAATTATTGAATTAGATCTATCTCCGTAAGGAACTTTATTTTTAATATTCTCTTCTTTTACAAAAAATTCTTTTTCTTTAAGCTCTTTTAAAATTTGTTTTCTTGCTTCCGAGCGATCAAGACCTATGTAATGTTCTGGAGCGTTTTCATTTATTTTTCCTGATTCAGTAAAAACATTTATGATTTCAAGATTGTTTCTTTGACCAACATCATAGTCATTGAAATCATGTGCGGGAGTTATTTTTAATGCTCCAGTTCCTTGTTCAGGATCTGCATAATCATCTTCAATAATTTTTATTTTTCTTCCAACTATTGGGATAGTAACTGTTTTACCAACAAAGGATTTAAATCTTTCATCTTTTGGATTAACAGCAATAGCTGTATCACCGAGCATTGTTTCGGGTCTAGTTGTTGCAATTGTAATAAATTCTTCGGTTCCATCTATTGGATATCTGATGTAATAAATTTTAGAATTTACCTCTCTTTGATCTACTTCTAGGTCTGAAATAGCTGTTTTTAAAACCGTATCCCAGTTAACTAATTTCTTATCTTTATAGATTAGACCTTTTTTGTAAAGATCTACAAAAACCTTAATTACTGACTTAGATAAATTCTCATCCATTGTGAAGGCATTTCTTGACCAATCACAAGAACAACCAAGTTTTTTTAATTGGTTAATTATTATGTCTCCATATTGCTCTTTCCACTCCCAAACTTTTTCAATGAATTTTTCTCTACCAATTTCATTTTTATCAATTTTTTCAGAGGTCAATTTTTTCTCTACTAATGCTTGGGTAGCAATTCCAGCATGGTCTGTACCTGGTTGCCATAAAGTTTCAAAATTATTCATCCTGTGATAACGAATTAACAAATCTTGAATAGAATTGTTAAGCGCGTGCCCCATATGTAAACTGCCTGTTACATTTGGTGGCGGTATAACAATTGAGAATTTTTTTGAATTTTCTTTAGGTTTAAATAGACCATTTTTTTCCCAATAAGAATAAATTCTATTTTCTACATCAGAATGTATATATTTATCGCTACTCATTGATGTTAAAGTTTATAATTTAATAATTTAAATTAACAATAATCAATTTGAATCGTTATTTAATAGACTAATAGAAATAATTTAATATAAAAAGGCATCTGTAGCTATTAGCTAAAAATAAGATGGCAACGTGGCGGAATGGTTACGCAGAGGATTGCAAATCCTTGTATCCCGGTTCGATTCCGGGCGTTGCCTCCAAAAAAATTCTTGTTTTAGTTATAAAAAAAAGTAAGTTTGCTTTTTATATTCCTCGGTAGCTCAGTTGGTAGAGCAGTTGACTGTTAATCAATTGGTCGCAGGTTCGAGTCCTGCCCGAGGAGCCACAAAAATTTATAGAAAAATACATAAGCTAAAAATTTAACATTGGGTCTTAATAAAATTTAAATTAAACTGCTTTTGAAATTCCTGAACCTGAAATTTGTAAAGACTTATTAAATTTTAATTTTTGATCAGCATTGAGTTCTGAATATAATTTTACTAAAAAATTATAATTTACATTCATATGTCCTTCTTGTGATTTTTCTAAATTGACTAAATATTCTGAAAAATCTTCAAAGAAATAATTGATTGGAACTTTTAAATAATTTGCAAGTTGAAGTAATCTTATTGAACTTACCCCGTTAGTCCCTTTTTCATATTTTTGAATTTGTTGAAATGTTACATTTATCGCTTTGGCTACTTTAGTTTGAGTTAAACCTAAAGCTAATCTTCTTAGCTTAAGCTTATTGCCTAAGTGTTTATTGAAATTATCGTCCATTAAGACCCCTCTTAATTAAATTTTATAAAGCTCATTCAACCTATTTATTAATGCTACTGCAATAGAAAAATTTATTTTTTTTTCACAGAAAATTAGGTTTATTAAAACACTGTCAAGCATTAGTTGAACGTGAATTGAACATATTTAGATTGAACATATGTAAAATTATGCCTTATAAATTATATATTTTTTATAAAATTTGACTTAAAAATAGCTTGGTTCTGTCATTCTTTGGGTTAGCAAAAAACTCTTTAGTTTCTGCTCTTTCTACGATCATTCCTTCATCCATAAAAATAACCTCATCGGCTACCTCTTTAGCAAATCCCATCTCATGAGTAACAACTATCATTGTCATACCTTGGTTTGCTAAATCAACCATTACATCTAAAACTTCTTTAATCATTTCTGGGTCTAGCGCTGATGTAGGCTCATCAAATAACATTATTTTAGGTTCCATACAAAGAGCTCTAGCTATAGCCACCCTTTGTTGTTGACCACCTGATAATTGACCAGGAAACTTATGAGCCTGATCAAGAATTTGAACTCTTTCTAAATGTTTTAAAGCTAATTCTTCAGCTTCTTTTTTTGGCATTTTTTTTACCCAAATTGGTGCAAGAGTACAATTATCTACAATTGATAAATGAGGAAATAAATTAAACTGTTGGAATACCATTCCAACTTCTGCTCTAATTTGCTCAATATTTTTTGTATCTTCCGTTAAAGTGTTTCCATCAACAATAATATCACCTTGCTGATGTTCTTCTAATCTATTGATGCATCTAATTAATGTAGATTTACCTGATCCTGATGGACCACAAACAACGATTTTTTCTTTTGGTTTAACCTCAAGATTAATATCTTTTAAAACTTGAAAATCACCAAACCATTTATTTACGTTTTTTATTTGAATGATACTGTCAGACATAATTTATCGCTCTGTTTTGTATTTCTGTTCTAGATTATAGCTATACTTACTCATTGCATAACAAATAATCCAGAAAATTATTGCAGCAAAAACATAGCCTTCCATGGCAAAACCTAACCACTCTGGATTAGTTTTGGCTAAATTTAACATTCCTACTATTTCAAGTAAACCAACTACAAATATTAGAGGAGTATCTTTAACTAGAGCTAAAAAAGTATTAGCAATACCTGGAATTACTAATTTTAAAGCTTGAGGAAGGATTACAAATATATGCATTCTCCAATATCCCATACCTAATGATTTTGCAGCTTCATATTGACCACGTGGCAATGCTTGTAAACCTCCTCTAATAACTTCAGCAACATAAGCTGCTTCAAATAAAGAAATAGCTATTATACACCTCACCAATTTATCTATAAAAAAATCTGCAGGTAAAAACATTGGAAACATCACAGCAGACATAAATAAAACTGTAATTAACGGAACACCTCTCCAAAATTCAATAAACCCAATTGATATATATCTTATTAATGGAAAATCTGATCTTCTGCCAAGAGCAAATGCCATTCCTATAGGAAAACAGAAAATTAAACAGAAAAATGAAATTATAAATGTAAGTGATAATCCTCCCCAAGCTCCAGTTTCGACCCAATTTAATCCATCAAGTTTACCTAATTCAATTAATTCCTCATAAAAGATGAAATATTTTAAAGCAATATAAAGAGTAATTGGTACAAATATAAAATAATAAAATTTAAATTTACTTGGAATAAAGAAACCAATAATTATTGAAATTACTGCAGCGATTATTCCATAAGAAAAATCAAAAAATATAGGACCACCTGATATAAAAAAGAAAATAAATAAGAATGCTATAAAGGGATAAATTACAACATAATATAAAGTTAAATATTTTTTAAATTTTTCTGTAGCAAAATATCCTACAGAACCTAAAAGAGCTAAAGCAATAAAAGATAAATTTATTCTCCATTGTTCTGCATTTGGATACATTCCATACATAAATCTTCTAAACCAGACTTTTATATAAGTCCAACAAGCACCAGTGCCTGAGCAAACATCTTTACTATCACCAGCAAAACTTGCATCAACCACAAACCAACTTAAAACTGGTGGTATTGATTTAATAATAATAAAAATAATTAATAAGGATAAGATTGCATTAAAATTATTTGTATTAATATTTTTATTTACTTGATCTAGAAATTTATTACCACTGTGTTCAATTCTAATAAAATACAGTCCTATAAAACCTAATATAATTGGAATTATAAAGCTTAATGATGCAGGTAAGAATCCAGTGATGTTTAAACTAAAGAATGAATTAAGAAAAACATCAATAACACTAATAACAAATAAAAATGAACCCATATATAAAAAGGTAGTCAAATTATCTTTATCTGGTTTTAAAAAATTAATTTTTGACATTTATTTTTCCTTAATAGCAATTTTTTTATTGTACCAATTCATAAGAATTGAAATTGAAATACTTAAGCTTAGGTAGGTAAGCATCGTTATTGAAACTATTTCAATTGCTTTACCTGTTTGCATTAAAGCTGTTCCTGCAAAAACTAGTACTAGGTCAGGATAAGCGATTGCAGCAGCTAATGAAGAATTCTTAGTTAAATTTAAATATTGGTTTGTTGTTGGTGGAATAATAATTCTTAATGCTTGTGGCATAACAACTAATTTTAAAACTTGGTTAGGATTCAATCCAATTGATGCAGCTGCTTCTTTTTGACCTTTACCTACACCTTGAATTCCAGCTCTTACACACTCTGCAATAAAAGTTGCTGTATATAATGCCAGCGATAAAGTTAAAGCTATTAATTCAGGGGGTAAGCTTATACCACCTTCATATTTGAATGATGTTGTAGCTAATTGCTTTAATTTAGGAATTTCAAACGATAAACTCACACCTCCAATTAAAAAGCTAAGTAAAGGTAATATAAAAATTAAACCTACTGATATCCAAAAAACTGGTAACTGTTTACCTTGTGTTTCTTGAACTTTTCTTGCATGAATTCTAATTACAACTATTGCAATTATTGCTGCAATTATTGAATATAAAAATATATTAAGATTTTCCCAAACAAATGCTGGAACGTACAAACCTTTAATAGTTAAGAAAAAAACACCTAACATTGCATCCGCATCCTGAGGCAATGGTAGAGCTCTTAAAGCAGCAAAATACCAAAAAAATATTTGTAAAAGTAATGGGATGTTTCTAAAGAATTCTACATAAAAAGCAGCAAACTGATTTATTAAATAGTTTGTCGAGAGCCTTGCAATAATAATTCCAATTACAGAAACTAAAATAGTATTAAGTAAACCAACTAAATAAGCTCTAAAATATGAATGTGACCCATCATATTCAATAAGAGAAAACTGAACGT
>CACBEJ010000008.1 GCA_902538255.1 uncultured Pelagibacteraceae bacterium
TACACCATAGAAATCTGGATATCTTATTTCAGGGCACGCAATTTTAACATGGACTTCTTTTGCACCAGCTTCGTAAAGCATTTTAACTATTTTATATGAGGTGGTTCCTCTTACAAGAGAGTCATCAATTAGAATGATTTTTTTATTTTTAATTGTAGTTTGATTAGCATTTAATTTTAATTTAACACCCAAACTTCTAATTTTCTGGCTTGGTTCAATGAAAGTTCTGCCAACATAATGATTTCTAATTAATCCATGTTCAAAGTTCATTTTTAACTCTTGAGCAAAACCCATAGCAGCAGCGTTTCCAGAGTCTGGTACTGGAACCACTATATCAGCATCAGTATCATTTTCCTTTGCAAGTTCTCTACCAATATTTTTTCTATGCTCATATGCTGTTTTGCCTCCAATCAGACTGTCTGGTCTTGAAAAATAAATATATTCAAATACACATGGTCTAACTTTTTTTACAGGGAAGGGCTTAATACTTCTCACCACGTTATTTTCGATTAAAACAATCTCACCATTTTCAACTTCTCTTACAAATTTTGCACCAATTATATCAAACGCACAAGTTTCAGAAGCTAAAACATAACTATTACCAAGCTTACCGATTACTAGAGGTCTAATTCCATAAGGGTCTCTAACACCAATTAATGAGTTTTGAGTTAACATCACTAATGCATAGCCACCTTGAATTTGAAAAATTGCATCAATTACTTTTTCAATTGTTTTTGGTCTTTTTGATTTAGCAATTAATTGAACAATCGTTTCAGTATCTGAAGTAGTGTAAAATATAGCTCCATCTTCAACTAGTTTATTTCTTAAAGCTATCGAATTAGTAAGATTTCCATTATGCGCAACCCCAATACCACCTGCATTAGTGTCAGCAAAAAAGGGCTGAATGTTTCTTAATATATTATTACCAGTTGTGCTATATCTGTTATGGCCAATTGCATAATTTCCCTTAAGATTATTAAGTATTTTTTCTTTGTTAAAATTATCACCAACTAAACCAAATCTTTTTTCAGAATAATATTTTTCTCCATCAAAAGTAACTATTCCACAACCTTCCTGACCTCTGTGTTGTAGAGCATGTAGTCCAAGTGCTGTTAGAGCTGAAGCATCTTTTGCATTGCTAATACCAAAAACTCCGCATTCTTCCTTAAGTCTTGGATTATAGATCTGTAATTTTTTCTTTAGAGTCTTGATATGTTTTTTCATTAGGAAATTCTTTTATTAGATAACTACTACCTTTTTCCAAATATGGAAAGACGTATGATTTGTCAAAATTTATTGGCCATTTATCATAATTATAAACGATATGTACACCTGAAAAGATACATACAGAAATAATGTATGCTCTTATAAAACCAAAAAAGAATCCAAATGTCGTATCTAAGCCACCGATTCCTGTATATCTGACTGCTTTACTGATTCCTTTATTAACTAATAGAACCAAAAAGATAACAACCACAAATATTACTATTCCCAAGCCAACATCGAGCACATACTCATTATCAATTATGTCTTTTACATAAGGTTTAATTTTAGGAAACAGAATTAATGTAATTATGTATGCCAACAACCATTTAGCTATTGAGAGAATACTTAAAATGAAGCCTTTTTTGTAACAATTTATCAAAGAAAGGATTGTTAAAATTAAATAAATTAAATCAATTATCGATATTGCTTTATAAAAATCTTTTATGATTTCTAACATTAAGATGATTTGCCAAAAGGTTTAATAATTAAGATTAATGCAGGTAGTAGCGTTAATACTGATATCATAGCTAATAACATAGCTAGTCCTGTAAACACACCAAAATAAATTGTTGGGATAAACTTTGATAACACCAAAATTGAAAATCCAAAAACAATCGTTATTGAAGTGTTAAGTATAGCTACCCCAACAGTTGAATGACAAGTTTTTAATGTTTTGTTGTAATCCTTTATTTTATTAAACTCTTCTTTAAATCTGTAAATATAATGAATACTGTTATCTACTGCGATACCTATTGTAATTGCTGCTATCGTTATCGTCATCATATCCAAGGGTATTCCTAACAATCCAATTATTCCTAGTATAAAAAAAGCAGCAATAAAATTTGGAACAACGCCAATTAATGAAAGTTTAATATTTCTAAATAAGATTATGAACATTGAAAATATTCCAATCATGACCAATCCCAATGTTAAAATTTGAGATTTAAACAGGCTTTGTAATAGATTATTAAATAATATTAAGACACCTGCAAGCTTGTAATCTTTATCTTCTAAACCAAATTTATCTTTAAGATCAAAATTAATTTTGTTAATTAAATCATTTCTTCTTAAATCCTCCTGGGAATCTATAATTCTTAAACTAATTCGAGCCTCATTATTTTCGATAGAAAGATAAGGATCGATGATTTCAGTTTTAATGCTCTCAGGAATTTTAGAGTAAAGCACTCCCATTTCTAAAGTACCTAAAGGCTTATTATTATTTAATTGAGTAGCTACTTCAATTATTGATGAAAAAGAGAGAACTTTACCAATTTCTGGTAAGCTATCTAAGTAATTATGAACAGATGTAATTAGATCAATTTTATCTTTAGTAAACCAGTATTTTTCATCATTGGTATCTTCTTCATCACCCCAATCCTCAAATTCATCATCTTCTTCAGATTTTTTCACTTTTTCTTTCTCAGGAAATTTTATAATAACCTCTAAAGGAGTGGTTCCACCTAACTCCTCATCTATAAGCTTCATTCCCTTATAAATTTCTGTATTCTTATCAAAGTAATTTATAAAACTATTTTCAACCTCAAGCTTACTAATTCCAATAATACTGAATATTACAACTATTCCAGTAACTAAGAAGATAGAGTTTTTACTATTTATAGAAATTAAACCGAGTAAATTTGTGATCTTAGATTTCTGTTCTTTTTTCACTGAAATATTATTCGTAGGCGCAAAGTTTAAAAGGGTAGGTAGCAAAGTAAATGTAATGATAAATGATGTAATTAAACCAAAAGTCATCATCCAGCCAAAATCAATAATAGGTTTTATTTCACTAAAAATTAAAGACAAGAACGCAAAAATTGTTGTTAGAACAGTATAAAGGATTGGCCAGAACATTTTTGAAGTTGTTAAAGAAATAATTTCAAAATTCTTTTTTGATGGAAAATCTTTTTTAAGCTGAAGAAACCTAGTACTCATATGAATATTCATTGCCATTGTTAAAATCAACATAAGCGCAATAAAATTTGATGAGATGACTGTAACTTTCCATCCTAGTAATCCAAGTAAT
Source organism: uncultured Pelagibacteraceae bacterium (assembly GCA_902538255.1). Classification (GTDB taxonomy): domain Bacteria; phylum Pseudomonadota; class Alphaproteobacteria; order Pelagibacterales; family Pelagibacteraceae; genus Pelagibacter. Next base: position 3,293 of record CACBEJ010000008.1, read on the forward strand.
CCCATCATTATTACCACAGAAAAAAGACAACTACTTATAGGTACTATTATCCAAAGAAGGTTTCTAAAAACAAACCATAAAGTAGCAATTATAAATAATAGAACTCCCAAACCAAAAACTATTATATCGCTTTTGATAAAAGTCATCATATCATCAGCAATCATTGGTATTCCTCCTAGATAAATCTTTCCAACATCACCATAACTTTGAATTACTTGTCTAATTTCTAAAATATTCTGATGGTTTTGTTTTTTGATTTGATCTTTAATTAGTTCAATCTCTTCTTTTGATTTATTTTCTATATTTTCTAATTTTTTAGACTTTTTAATGTTAACAATAATTCCACTAGTTTTACCATCCTCGCTAATGACAAAATTTCGAAAAACAGGACTATTTAAAATTTCTTTAAAACCTCGATCTCTATCAACATCTTCATCTTTTAAGGTTTTAAAGCTTTCCAGTCTCTCCTGAAGAGGAGCTTCTGAATTATTTAAAAGTGGAATGTCTAATAATGTAATCACACTATGTACCCAATTGAGGCTCTGAATTTTATATTTTAAACTTAATAAATTATTAATTGATGAGTCAGTTGCCATTCCCTCATTTGGTGTATAGGTAAGAATTAAAAATTCTTTAGATCCATATCTTTCAGAGACTTCCTTTAAATATGCTAAATCTGGGTCACCCTCTATTAACAAGGTTTCTGATGAAGCATCTAACCTGAAATTTTTTGAATAGTAGCCAAAACTTAAAATAGCAATAATTAACAACACAAATATTGCTTTAGGGTTTTTAAGGATAACGTTTTGATAAAAATGAGCTATCATTCAAGCTCTTTATATTGGAATTTAACTTAATTGAGTATCCTTAAATTTTGTAAATCTTTCCTCAAATTCAAGAGTTACATTACCAATAGGACCATGTCTTTGTTTTCCAATTATAATTTGAGCCAAATGTGCAACCTCATTCATTTTTGCTTGCCATTCAGCATGTTCAACTGTCGCTTCACGTGGTTCTTTTCTTTGTAAGTAATATCCTTCTCTATAAACAAACATTACAACATCAGCATCTTGTTCAATAGAACCCGATTCTCTTAAGTCTGCTAATTGAGGTTTGTGGTCATCTCTTTGTTCTACTTGTCTAGATAGCTGTGAAAGGGCTACTACTGGAACAGAGAGTTCCTTGGCTATTGCTTTAAGTCCTTGAGTAATTTGTGATATTTCTTGAACTCTTCCATCTTTATTAAATGTGGTTCCTCTCATTAATTGGATGTAATCAACCACAATCATATCAAGACCAAAAAGCCTTTTAATACGTCTTGCTCTATTACTTAAAGCTGCAATACTTATTGCTGGAGTTTCATCAATATAAAGAGGCAGTTCAGAAATATTTTTTGATGTTTCTAAAAACTTGTCAAATTGATCGTCAGATATTCTTCCTCTTCTAATGTCATTAGAACTTATTCTAGCTTGCTCAGAAATAATTCTGGTAGATAACTGTTCTGAAGACATTTCAAGTGAAAAGAAAGCTATAGATGATTTCTTACCACTCTCTTGTAGTTTTTGAGCAGCATTAAATGCAATATTTGTTGCTAGTGAGGTTTTACCCATTGATGGCCTACCAGCAATAATAATTAAATCTGATTGATGTAAACCACCAAGCTTATCATCTAAATCTCTTAAACCAGTTGGAACACCAACGATTCCCTCTTCGTTCTTGTAAGCAGCTGAAGCCATTTCAATTGTTTGTTTCATTGCTTCATCAAATTTTACTAAAGAAGAATTGAACGAACCTTTTTCAGCTAAATCAAATAATAATCTTTCAGAACTTTCGATTATAGATTGCCCATTAGTGTCAAGATCATTTAATTTTGCGCTATCAATAGTTTGTTCAGAAATTTTTATTAATTCTCTTCTTACGAACATATCGTAAATTATTTTTGAGTATTCTATTGCTTGCCTAACTGATGTAGAAAATTTTGTAATTTTAACTAAATATTCTGGAACATTTATATCATCTTTTTCATCTTCAAAATAATTTTTTAAAGTAATTGGGTTAGCTAACATTCCTTTGAAGATAAGACTTTCAATTGCCTCAAATATTTTTTGATGCATTGGATCATAAAAGTTAATACAGGAAATTATTGTATTTATTTCATCAAAAATATCATTGCTTACAAGGATAGATCCTATAACTGCTTGCTCTGCCTCAATGTTATTTGGTAACTCCTTAAATTGATCTTTGACTATACTTAAATTTTTTTCCATGAGAATAAATTTACATGAAAAATAATTAAATCAAATTGTGTATTTTTACTGGGGAAAAGAATGTATAATTATTGAATTGTATCAGCTGAAGAAACATTGATTGTAATTTCAGCATCAACTTCTGAGTGTAAAGAAATTTTAACTTTAAATTTTCCTAAAGCTTTTATTTCTTCAACTGGTTGTATCATTGAGGGCTTTATATCAATTTTGTTTTCTTCTTGAATAAGTTTTGAAATTTCAGTTGGTTTAACTGAACCATATAATTCATTATTTTCTGTACTTAGTTTTTTGACAGAATACTCTTTACCATTAATTTGTTCAGCAAGTTGAGATGCTTCTTTTTTCTTTTCGTTATCTTTTTTAGATAACTCAGCTTTAATTTTTTCAACTTCTTTTATATTTTCTTTTGATGCATAAAGAGCTTTTTTGTTAGCAATTAGAAAGTTTCTAGCAAAACCTCTTTTTACATCTATTACTTCACCAATAGATCCAATTCTTTTTACGTTTTCTAATAATATTACCTTCATTTTATATTAGCGCTAAATTTCTAGCTCTTTTAATTGATAGAGATAGCTCTCTTTGTTTTTTTTGAGATACATTCGTAATCCTTGAAGGTAAAATTTTACCATTTTCAGAAACATATTTTTTTAAGAGTTTAATATTTTTATAGTTCACTTCTGGTGCACCTTTCACAGATAATGGACAAGTTTTTTTAAATTTATATTTATTTGGTTGAAATATACTTAATTTAGCAAAATTACTTTGTTTACCTTTTTTATTTCCACTTTGTCTTTTTGGCATTAGTTTTTAGCACTTTCTTTTTTTTCACTATCCTCTTTATTTCCAAAATAGTTCTTCTCTAAATCAAATTTTTTTACTTTAACTGTTAAATATCTTAGTAATTTTTTATCTATAGCTTCATTTTTTTCTAATTCATCAATAACATTACCTTTACCCTTTATTTTAAAGTGTATGTAGCTTCCTTTTTTATTTTTTTTAATTAGATAAGATAAGTTTAGTAATCCCCAGTTTTCAGTTTTAATAACTTCTCCATCATTTTTTTCAACAATTTTAGAATATTTTTCTGTTAATTGCTTTATTTCACTTGGTGAAGTATCTTGCCTAGCAATAATTGTATGTTCGTATAAATTCATTTAAGTTCTTTAATAAAAAGTGAGGATATACTATTATAAAAGTTCAATTACAATAGTTAAAAAGGCAAAATAATTAGTTTTTTTATATGTTTTCAGTAATTTTTCCAGGTCAGGGATCTCAAATAGTGGGTATGGGAAAAGAGCTTTACGATAAATTTAATATAGTAAAAGACCTTTTTAAACAGGCAGATGACACACTAAATTTTTCTATTTCCAAACTTATTCTAGAAGGGCCAAAAGAAAAGCTAGATTTAACAACCAATACACAGCCAGCAATATATCTAATAAGTTATTCAATATTTAATCTTGTAAAAGATGAATTTAATTTAGATTTAAATAAAGCAAAGTACTTTGCTGGACATTCGTTAGGTGAATATTCAGCTTTATCTTGCGCGGGATATCTAAGTTTTTCAGATACAATAAAAATATTAAGAATTAGAGGGGATGCAATGCAAAACGCTGTACCTAAAGGGCAGGGAGGAATGGTTGCTGTATTAGGTTCATCAGTTGATTTAATTGAAAAAATTTTGAGAGAAAATAAAGAAAATTTAAAAGCACAAATTGCAAATGATAATTCTGAAGGTCAAATTGTATTAAGTGGAAAAACGGAAGATTTGGATAAGTTAATTCAAATTCTAAATGATAATTCAATAAAAAACATCAAGCTTCCTGTAAGCGCCCCCTTTCACTGCAATTTAATGAATAATGCTACAAAAATTATGACAGAAGAGTTAAATAAGCTTAGTTTCAAAAATGGTCAAAATAAATTGATTTCAAATGTAACCGCCAATGAAATCAAAGATTTAGATGAACTAAAAAATCTATTAATTAAGCAAATAGAGAATAGAGTTAGATGGAGAGAAAGTGTAATAAATATGATAAAAAATGATGTAGATCATTTTATAGAAATTGGACCTGGGAAAGTTTTGTCAGGTTTGGTAAAAAGAATTAATAGAAACATAAAAATTGATACAATTAATTCTTTAAGTGATATTGAAGGTCTTAAAATATGATAGATTTGAAAGATAAAAATATTATCGTTACAGGTGCCTCAGGTGGAATTGGAAATTCAATAATTGGAAAATTAAATCAAGCTGGAGCAAATATTTTAGCTTCAGGAACAAGAGTAGAAAAACTTGAGGAACTAAAAGGTAAATATGCAAATATTAAAATATTAAATTTTGATATTTTTCAAAGTGATAAAATTGAGAAATTTGTCGAACACGCAACTAAAGAACTTGGCGGCAGTTTAGATTGTATAGTTAATAATGCAGGTATTACTCAAGATAATTTGGCAATAAGGATGAGTTTAGAAGAATGGCAAAAGGTAATTGATATTAATTTAACATCAACTTTTTTAATGAGCAAATCTGCAATTAAAAAAATGCTTAAAAATAAATCTGGCAAGATTGTCAATATTACATCAGTTGTAGGTCATACAGGAAATCTTGGACAGGCTAATTATACTGCATCTAAAGCTGGGATTATTGCCATGTCAAAGAGTTTAGCAATAGAATACGCAAAGAAAAATATAAATATAAATTGTATTTCTCCAGGTTTCATTAAAACTGCAATGACTGATAAATTAGATGATAAATTTAAAGAGGCTATAATATCAAAAATCCCATCAGCAAGACTAGGAGAACCAGATGATATTGCAAATGCTGTCCTTTTTTTATGCTCAAGTCAATCAAGCTACATAAATGGTGAGACCTTGCATGTTAATGGAGGCATGTATATGGCTTGACAAAACAAGTTTTTAAACTATTAAGAATTTATAACAAAAAGGATCAATATGTCAGAAGATGTTTCAAGCAAAGTAAAAAAAATTGTAGCAGATCACTTAGGTATTGACGAAGCTAAAGTTACAGAGGAGTCTAGTTTTATAGATGACTTAGGAGCAGACAGTCTAGACACTGTTGAACTAGTGATGGCTTTTGAGGAAGAATTTGGATCTGAAATTTCAGACAGTGAAGCTGAGAAAATTCTAACTGTTGGTGATGCAGTTAAATTTATCGAAGGAAAAGCTAACTAGAAATTTTAATGCCATCAAAAAAAGATGGGGTAATGATAATATTATCCTCTCCTTCAGGAGCAGGTAAGACTACTCTGGTTAAAAAATTATCTGAAAAAGATAATTATGAAATCTCAATATCACATACTACCCGACAACCTAGACCCGAAGAAAATCAAAATGAGGATTATTACTTTGTTGATGAGTTAGAATTTAAAAGATTGATCAAAAATGAGGAATTCCTTGAATATGCAAAAGTATTTAATAATTTTTACGGAACAACAAGAACACCAGTTATAGACAAATTAAATAGAGCTAAAAATGTACTTTTCGATATTGATTGGCAGGGGGCTGATCAAATAAAGAATAAAAACTTAGATTACAAACTAATCAATTTTTTTATACTCCCTCCAAGCAGAGAAGTTTTGTTTGAAAGATTATCTAAGCGACATGCGAGTGACAAATTAATAGCTAAGGAAAGAATGAAGCAATTTGAAAGAGACGTATTGCATTGGATAAATTATGATTACGTTGTAATTAATAATGATCTAGATAAATGTTATACAAAAATTACAAATTTGATTGATGCTGAGATCAATGATGGTTCAAAAGATTACGATCCAGAATATATTAGAAATCATATTGACAAATTAACTTCCTAATTTTTCATACTCAGAGGCTAGTTTATAGTAAGTATCCAAACTCAGGTTTTGAGGTCTTAAATTTAAATCAATTTTGAGTTTGTTTAAAACATTTTGATTTCCATTAAAGAGTTGATTAAAGGGCTTTTTTAACATTTTTCTTCTTTGGTTAAAAAAAATTCTTGTAACCTTCTCAAGGTTATTTGGATTATTAATTTTAACAAAATTTGTTTTTGGATAGAAAAATAATAATGAGCTATCTACTTTAGGTTTTGGAAAGAAAGACTCTGGTTTTATATCGCATATCTTTCTAATATTAAGTTTCCAGTTACAAATAATTGATAATCTTCCGTAATTTGAAGTATTTAGTTCAGCAATTATTCTATCAGCAACCTCTTTTTGAAACATTAAAACAAGACATTCAAACCAAAACTTATCTTTTAAATTAATTATCCATTTACTTATTATTTCTGTAGAAATATTATAAGGCAAATTACCAAAAACAATTAATTTATCTTTAAAAAAAGTAGTTTCATCTATTTTTAAAATATCTTCATGGATTATTGATATTTGATTATTAAACCTTCTTTCAAGATCAATTGCTAATTGATTATCTTTTTCAATTACAAAAAGTTTTTTCGGATTTTTTTTTAGTATATAGGATGTTAAGTTTCCAGTTCCTGGACCAACTTCAAGTACTATTTTATTCTTAATTTTTATTGTGTTTGTAATTTTTTCAAGAATATTTTTATCTACTAAAAAATTTTGACCTAAACTTTTTTTTGCTTTGATCAATTTTTATCCAAAAAATTTATAGCTTGTATTAAACTTAGTGGATTAGATGAATTTTTTCCAATCATTCTCTCATTAGGACCATGATCAGGTGATATTCTTATAAAAGGAAGACCAATAGTAATGTTAATTGCATCATATTCATGTATTGTTTTAATTGGTGTCAAAACTTGATCATGGTACATTCCTAATATCACATCATATTTTTTTCTATTTTTTTTTAAGAATATTGTGTCAGCTGCGTGAGGCCCAGTTACACGATACCCCAATCTTGTAAGATATTTTATAGAAGGTTTAATTATTTTTTCATCTTCGTTATATTGGTCTGTGCTTTCACAATGTGGATTTAAACCTAAAATAGCAATTTTAGGTTTAAATGATCTATATTTTTTATAAAAAGAAGTAATTAACGAAACTTTATCATGAATATTTTTTTTAGTAATTTTTTTGGCAACTTTTTTTAAAGGTATGTGGGTTGTTAATGGGCAAACAGACAGATCTTTATTATAAATCAACATCGCATATTTTTTTGTCCCAACTTTACTTGCAATATATTCAGTAATACCGGGAAATTTTTTATTTAGAAAATTTTTTTTTGATATTGGGCCATTAATTAATTTATAAGTTTCTCCCATATTCAACAATTTTAATCCTATATTAAATGATTTATAAATAAACTTATTAGATTTTTTTGAAATTTTATTCCAATTATTATTTAATTTAAATTTCACATTAATCAAATTTATTGAATTTCGAATAAGTTTGCTTTTATTAAAATTATTAAAATCAATTATATTAATTTTTTTGTTAAATTTTAATTTTTTCATATAGAACTTTATAAGTTCATAAGATGAAACTAAAATTATTGGACTTTTATAATTTTTGTTTTTTAATGATTTAAAAAAAATTTCTAAAAAAATGCTATTTGGTTCACCATTTAATATTATTATAGGTTTATTTTTCATTAATTAAAAAGTCCTTTTTAATCTTCATAAAATATATATTTGAAAATTGATTTAATTGAGTGTTTTGTAAAAAAGCTATTCGCTTCTCAAGCTCTGTGTTAATATCAATTTTATTTTCTATTTCCTTCTTATTCTCAATTTTTAAAATTAAAAATCCACCAGGTACCACTATAGGTTTAGTAATCTCACCTATCTTAAGATTATTAATTTGTTCTTTTATTTCTTTGTTTATTGAACCTTCATCAATCCATCCTAATTTACCTCCAGTTTTTGAACTTTCTGAAATACTGAAAATTGATGCCGTATTCTCAAACCCATTTTTTTTTATACTCTCATAAATTTTTATTTCTACTTTTCTACTTTCATCTTTTTTATCAACACTATAAAGAATTTCAGAAAGCAAATAACTTTTCGATGTATTTTTTTTAGAGAGAATATCATTTTTAACTTTATCTATATCAATTTTTACTTTTGAAAAGTATTTCTGGTAAATTAATTGGTTCCATAAAGCCTCATAAGTTAATTTTTCTTTTATAGTGGATAAGCTCAAACCATATGATTTTATATAATTAATAAATTCTTTTCTGTTATTTATTCCTATTTTTAAATAAATTGATTCAATTACATTTTCTAAATAATTATCATCGATTTTATTAAGTTTATATTTTGATATTTCAGCAAATTTTATTTTTTCTCGTATTAGTGAATTTTTCGCTATTACATAAAGACTCTGCTTATCTATATTTAATAAATTTGGATTTAAAATACTAAGATAAATTTCTTCATTATCTATATCTAAATTGGTTATTATTTCATTTTCAATTTTAATAATAATTTTGCCATCAGTAGCTAATACTTTTGTATTGAAATAAAAACTTAAGATAATAAAAAGAAGAAATTTTGTTATAAAAAATTTATTTATTAACTTTCTTATACTCATTTTTTATATGATTGTTCAATTGATGTAAGCGGATAAAAACTTATTGTAAACATTATGTTTTGGGATGGTTTAAGATCTCTGTCTTCATAATAAGTTTTATTAAACTTTATTCCTGCCGTTAAACAATCAATTTTATACTCATAAACTAAATCATAATATTCTGTTAAATTTATCTCTCTATTTCTTCTTGATTTGAATGAAACCATATTATTTTCATTGAAATTATAAATTGATACATTTTCAAAAATATTTGTATTTCCAACTTGTGACTCTTCCTCAATAAAATTAAATTTTGTTATAAAATTATTTAATGATAATCCAAGTGAAATTGAATTATATTCAAAATTATCAAAATTGTTATCTAATGCAAAGTTATACTCCAAGTTAGCATATTGAGACAAATTATAATTTATAGATCCAAAAATATTAGATCGTTTTTTATTCAATGTAGTTTGAGATGGAATATTGTTCTCATCATCATCTCTAAACACAGTTGCTAAATTATATTCAATATATTTTGAATTATCTAAATTATTTTCTTTTTTATAATTTATACCTAACGTTAATGAGCCTCCTGCCTCAAAAGTATCATCTACTCCAATTCTGTTAGCATCAAATATATTATTAATATTAATTTTTCTTTCAGCATCTGAGTGATTTTTCATATCACCTGGATTAAATTTTAATGATAGTCTGGGAATTAATGTTTCTGTTGTGCTCTCATCATATTTAATTAGAGGTAATTCAGAATTTAATTCAAATAAAGATTGTAATTCAATTTGGGGGCTAGATTTATAATTGGAAACATTTTTTCCAATACTATTTAGGTTTTTAAAATATACATTAAAATTATTTTTTATTCCCAGTTCATCAAAAATCAAGTTGTTAGTTTTAAAGCTCAAGTCATTAATAACTTTTGATTTCATATTGTTTGTATTATCTAAAATATTATCTCCTTTAGAGCTAAAATTTAATGTTCCTATGTCTAAAGGGTTAATATTTTTATTAAAATTATAATATGGCAAAATATATTGAAAGCGATCTTTATCAGTTACTGTAAGATCTTCATATATATTTAGCCCACCTGTAAGTTTAAATTTTTCATGCTCAAGAAAAAAATCTATACCTGAATTTAAAACATCTGGATTTTTAGGTTTAATTGTTGATTGAGATAAATTACTACTAAATATTTTTAAATAAGTATCTTTGTTTGATCTTTCTACAAATAAATTAATTTTGTTATCAATAAAATTATTCAACTCAAATTTTTTTGTAAACTTACCAAAAAAATGATTAATGTTTTTTTTCTTATTTATCTCCGAAGACTCAAAGCCTTTTACAAATCCAAAATCAGTTATCAAATATGAGTCTTTATTTTGTTGCCTAAATTCAGTCTGAAGCATTTGTATATCTTTTGAGAAGATATTTGGTGTGAAAGTCATATCTTTATTTTCGCTTATTTCATAAAAATAAGGCGTACTTATCGAAGACCCTAAAATATTTGAATTATTAAGCCTTGGTAATAAAAATCCAGACTGCCTTTTTACTGTAGGATCTGGATGAAAAAATTTTGGAAAATAGAAAACAGGTACATCATAAACTTTCAAAACTGCATCTTTATATATTAGTTGTTTTTTATCTTTATCATGTTTTATCTCCGAAGCTTGAATATTCCATGGAGGGCATTTGTCTGTTTTTTCACAAGATGTGAAAACTGCTTTTTTCAATGAAGTAACATTATTAGTTTTAGATGAAGATATACCATATAATCTAGGATCGTTTTTTGATCTGTCAAAGGTATTTTTTTTTAAATTTATTTTTATTGGGCCAGTTTTAAAATTTTCATTTTTTAAATCAAAAAAACCATTTTCAATAAAAAATTTATCTCCTTCTTTTTCTCCAGATTTTTCATTGCGAAACACTAATATATTCTTACCTTTTAAATACTCATCTTTAATTTTAAAATTGAATTCATCTAATTCAAATATTGAAAATTTACTATTAATCTGGGTTTTAGAAACAGAGGATAGCTCCTCTAAAATTCCATCGTAATTCACATCTTTTGATAAAAATTTATACTTAGAATAAATATCTGCTTCAGTTACACCTGATGTAAAAAATCTATTTAATTTTTTTTTATAAGAAATTTTTTCTGCCTTTACAGAAATATTTTTTTTATTATTGATTAATTGTGCATTTGTATCTGCTATGATTTCTTGATTTTCAGAAAAGTATAAAATCTTTTCCGCACTTATGTATAGATCTCTATTTATGTCATTTATTTCAACATTTTTATCTGCTTCAAATAATTTTTTGTTTTTCGAATATTTTAAATTTTCTGAAGTTAAAATTATTTTTTGAAAATTATCTGTAATTTTTATATCACCAGAGGCTTTAATAGTTTCAAGTTTTTTTAAATATATAATTTTAGTTGCTTCAATAATAATATTTCTTTTGGTATCTTCATAAATTACTTTCCCCTCTGCGCTTAAGATTGTATTAAGCTTATCGTATTCGAACCTATCTGCAATAATTTTTATACCATCATTGGTATTTGCTTCACCACCACCATGACCTTTAAACAAATTACCATTTTCTGAAATTTCTATATTCGTTACATTAAAATTAAATATCTCTTGAGACTCTATATTTGGGGCTACAAAAAAATTTGCGATTAACAATATTAAAATTATTTTTAAATTATTTTTCATTGAGCTTGTTTGACATCATTAAAGTTATAATCGTTAAAAATATTATTGGTATCCAAATTGATAATTTGATATCAATTTTTTCGGTTAAACCCATAACATAAAGAAGATTATTAAAATAATAAATTACCACACACAAGAATAATCCTATGGAAATTTTAACAGTATTACTTTTAAATTTTTTGGTATTAAGCATTATTAAACCTGAAAAAAGACTCATCAACAATAAATAAAATGGATAGGAAAATATTTTTTGAATTTGCATATTTACCTCCGTTGTTGAATAATTTAATAAATCATAATTTTTTTTTAATTCAATTAATTCCAAAATTGAAAGTGAGTTTAAATTTGAAAATAAACTCTGAATTCTTTTGTAATCAAAATTTGATTTTATTTTAATTATATCTTTTCTTGAGCTAATATTTTTTTCAAATATTTCAGGATCCATAATTTCCCATTCATAATCTATTATATTAATTTTTTTACTTTTGATGTTTCTTACAACATTATAGTTTTGATCAAATTCAGTAATGAAACTGTCAATTAAAAAATTTTCATCAATTTTTGAAGAATTAATAATTAAAATTTTATCTTCTATTTTATCTCTAATCCAAAGTCCATTTTTGTTAATTACAGCAAGATATTTGCCGTCTGTAGTATATTTTGATTTTAACTCTAAATAAAAACTTTTAAGATTTGATGATGCATTATAAAAAATTGCAATAATAAAAAAACTTAGCACAATTGAAACAATCGATATAGTAATAAATATTTTAGAATTTTTGAGTCCAGTGTATTTAAATATTTGAATTTGGTTTTTATCAAATAGTTTAATAAAAAAAAGTTGAGTCGAAATCAAAAAAATAAATGGGAAAATTTCAAAAATTATAGAGGGTGAATTTATTAATGCTAAATAAATTGTAAAAAAAGTTGTGGTTTCAATATCTTTGAAAAAATCTAGTTCTCCAATTAGATTGATAATAAAAACTAAACTCAATATTATCATTAGCACAAACAAAAATGATTTTAAAAAAATACCTACTAAAAATTTAGTATACGTTTTCATTTTATTTACTTTTTAAATTAAATTTTAAATACATTTTAAAATACAACATCATTGTTATGACTATTGGTATCAAAGAAATTAATGTATTATTAAAAATAGAATCATTTATAAATCGTATTGTTGTCTCAGAAAAAACAATCAAGAAAAACCCTAAAAGAAAAATAATTGTTCTGTATTTATTGTAGTTTATTCTTTCTTTTGAATTTAAAATCAGCAACGAAGCAATTAAAATAAGACTTGTTAAATAGATTGGAATAATAAGTCTTTTATATATTTCTGCAAAAATGTTATCTATATTACTTATTTCACAATTAAATACTTTTTTTCTAATTGTACTGACCTTTTTTTCAATATTACTTTTTAATACAAAAATACATTCAAAAAGATCTTTAGTTAAATGTTCTTGTGTTTTTTTAACTAAGATCGTATCGGTTTTAAAAGATGTTAAGTTAAATTCAGATTTTGAGAAACTAAAATTAGTTAAATTCTCGTTAAATAAATTGGTATTTTCTCCATTATATAGTTCTAAAAATGATACGCCATTTCTGCTAATTAGCCTTCCTTTTTTGGCGTAGGTAATCTGAAAATTATTTGAACCAGTATTTTTTTTTATATATATGTTATTATAATCTCCATTAGCATCAACACTCTCAGTATAAATTGTTATTTCTTTTACATCAGCATTGAATTTTTTAATTTTGATAAAATTATCTAAAAAATTATAACTAGAAACTCTAATTAATGACCTAGATATACTCTGTGTTTTAGGAACAACCAGTGAAGTAATCGTTATTTGAATTATTAATAAAAAAATTGAAAACAATAATAGATAATTTACAAATTTAATTTTGTTTACTCCAAAATTCCAAAATATCAAAAGCTGATTATTATTTTCATATTTAGCAATCATGTAAAAAAAGGTGAAAAAAAAGGCAAATGGCAGTATCCTGCTAATTATTTTTGGTAAATTTAAAAGTGTATATTGCAAATAAACATCATAGCCACGTCCATCATCAATAATTATATCTAGATAATTTACAGCCTGAAAAACCCATATAATTAGACTAGTACTTACTATGCTAATCAAAAAAAAAATTGAGCAATCTGTTAGAAATTTTCTAAAAATAATTTTTTTCATTGAAATATGCTATTTTTACTCATATATAGCATCCATCTCGTAGAGAGTGTATTTAAAATTTATGTCAATTTTAATAAATTACAGAAATAGTTCTTATAGAAATAGTTCTTATAATAGGAACTCATCTAGCTTAGTTTTATTTGTTGATGAAAAATTCAATATTTCACCAATAAGAAAACATTTATCATCTCATGAGAATTCTTTTGTCTCAGATTTGATAAAAGCAAAAGATATAAAAAATAACATACTTGCTTTTGATATTAGTTCAAAAAGAAAAATTATATTAATTTCACTTAAAAAAGATAGCAAACCAGCTGATATTGAAAATCTAGGAGCAAAATTTTATGATATATTTAAAAAATCTAAACAAGATAAATTTTATGTTCATGCAGACAGTATTTCACATAAATTAAAAAATGTGATTGGACACTTTTTACATGGGCTAAAACTAAAATCTTATAATTTCAATAAATATAAAACAAAAAAAAGTAATATTAAAATTTCAATTACAGTTGTGGGTAAAAACAAACCTTCAACAAAAGTTTTATCTAAGTTTAAAGCTATAGAGGAAGGAACCTTTTATGCTAGAGATTTAGTATCAGAGCCAGGCAACATTTTACATCCTGATGAATATGCAAAAAGAATAAGTTCTTTAAAAAAATTTGGTTTAAAGATTAATGTTTATGATGAAAAGAAACTAAAAAAATTAGGAATGAATACCTTACTTGGAGTTGGTCAAGGAAGTATAAGAGGATCTTATTTGGTCACAATTGAATGGAATGGCTTAAAAAATAATTCTAAGCCTTTAGCTTTTGTGGGAAAGGGAGTTTGTTTTGATACAGGAGGAATTTCATTAAAACCTGCTAAATTTATGGAAGACATGACTTATGATATGGCTGGTTCAGCAGTGGTTGTAGGATTAATGAAAAGTTTAGCTTTAAGAAAAGCAAAAATAAATGCTGTAGGAGTTGTTGGACTAGTTGAGAACATGCCAGGTGGCAATGCACAAAGACCTGGAGACATAGTAAAATCTTACAGTGGAAAAACAGTTGAAATATTAAATACTGATGCCGAAGGCAGACTAGTGCTTGCAGATGCACTAACTTATACGGAGGAAAAATTTAAACCAAAATTCATAGTAGACCTAGCAACATTAACTGGTGCAATAATCGTCTCATTAGGCTCAGAATATGCTGGTTTATTTTCAAATGACGACAAATTATCTAAACAGTTGATTATTTCAGGAGAAGAAGTTGAGGAGAAAGTATGGAGAATGCCACTAAATAAAAATTTTGATAAATTAATAGATTCAAAAAATGCAGATATGCAAAACATAAATTATGTTGGTGGAGCTGGATCAACAACTGCAGCTCAATTTCTACAAAGATTCATTTTAAATAAAACACCTTGGGCACATTTAGATATAGCTGGGATGGCATTTTCAAAATATGGAGGAGCATTAAACTCAGGTGGAGCAACTGGTTATGGAGTTAGGTTATTAAACAAACTAATAGAGGATCATTATGAATAATCTAGAACAAACTTTATCAATTATTAAACCAGATGCGGTTGAAAGAAATCTCGAAAATGACATTAAAGAAATGTTTAGAAGCAACGGTTTTTCAGTTTTAAAAGAAAAAAAAATTCAAATAGAAAAGTCAGAGGCAGAAAAATTTTACAAAGTGCATGAATCAAAGCCATTCTATAATGATTTATGTGATTATCTTTCCTCAGGTCCAATTGTTGTTATGGTGCTTGAGAAAGAAAATGCAGTTTTAGGAAATAGAGAATTAATGGGAGCTACAAATCCAAAAGATGCAGAAGAGGGCACTATTAGAAAAAAATTTGGAATTTCAATTGATAAAAACTCAGTCCATGGATCAGACAGCGTTGAGAATGCTAAAATTGAAATAGATTTCTTTTTTAAAGATTAAAAATTTTTAATATAGCTTTTGGGTATAATTTATGTTCTTGAACTAGAATTTTTTTTGCAAGAGACTCAACTGTTTCATTTTCTGAAATTTTAACTTTTTTTTGGAGTATAATTTTTCCAGAATCTAACCTGGAATTAACAAAATGAACGGTGCATCCAGAATATTTTTCTTTATTAATTAATGCTTTTTCATGAGTATTTAATCCTTTATATTTAGGTAGCAAAGAGGGGTGTATATTCAAAATTTTTCCTTTAAAATTTTTAATAAAATTTTTTGACAAAATTTTCATAAATCCAGCTAGACAGATCATTTCAATATTATTTTTTTTTAAAATAGAAAGTAATTTATTCTCACTTAGTATTTTGTTTTGAAAATTTAAAACTGTTTTTTTAATTTTAAATTTTTTTGCATAATTCAAACCCTTTGCTTTGGGATTATTTGAAATAATGAAGTTAACAGATATAGGAGATTTTTTGCTTTTAGAAAATTTAATTAGAGATTTCAAATTACTTCCTGTACCTGAAATAAATACAGCCGTTCTTACTCTATGGTAGCCAGTTGATAGAGCCATTTAGTTTAATTTTTTTTTTACCCTTAGAAATTTTTCCAATTACATATGGTTTATAATCTTTTGAAAAAAATTTACTTATTTTTTTTAAATTTTTACTTTCAACAATAAGACAAAAACCAACTCCACAGTTAAATGTTTTAAGCATTTCTTTATCAGAAATTCCATTATTTTTAAGCCAATTAAATATTTTAGAAGTTTCAATTTTATCTAAACTTATATGTGCTGAGAGTTTATCTGGTATAATTCTTTTAATATTATCAGACAAACCTCCTCCAGTTATATTTGCACAGCCATTGATTAAGTTGTTATTTATTAAATTCATTATTTCTTTAACATATATTTTGGTTGGTTTTAGAAGCTCAGATTTTAAAAATTTATTTTTTTTAATATTTATTTTTTTTAGTTTTAATAAATATCTTACAAGAGAATACCCATTAGAATGCAAACCACTGGAAGGAATTGCAACTATAAGATTATTTTTTTTTATTTTATTTTTATTTAAAATTCTATTCTTTCCTACAACTCCTACAGCAAAACCTGCGATGTCAAATTTACCTTTTTCATACGTACCTGGCATTTCAGCAGTTTCACCTCCGACGAGCTCACATTCTGATTGATTACAACCTTTGTTAATCCCTTTTATTATTGCTTTAAGTTTTTTAAGATCAATTTTATTTATTGATATATAATCTAAAAAAAGCAAAGGTTTAGCTCCTTGTACGATTAAATCATTTACACTCATAGCAACCAAGTCAATTCCAATGGTATCAAATTTATTTAACGTATTAGCAATTTCAATTTTGGTTCCTACACCATCTGTACAAGCTACGATTTTAGGTTGTTTAATATTATTTGGTATATTTGTTATTGAGCCAAACCCACCTATATTCGAAAACTTTTTTTTGCCTCTTTTTTTTGCTGAAACTGTAGAAATGAAATCAACAAACTTATCTGCAGCTTTGATATTAACTCCACTTTTTTTATAGGTAAATTTTTTTTTATTCATTAATATGTTTTATGAAAATTATTTCTAAACTTTATAAATTAAGGCTTTTATATAATTTTTTTTTATTTCTTGCTTTAATAAATATTTTCTTTTCCACAGAAAATAGTATTGCAAAGACATTTTCTATAAATGATATTGAAATATCAACACCTTTTGAAATAAATTTTAATAAAAATCAAATTATTGATAAAGGATTTTTAAAGGCATTTAATGAACTAATTTTTTCAATTGTCCAAAGTAAAGATCAAATAAAATTAAAAAAAACGCCAATAAATCAAATAAAAGGAATGATAGAAACTTTCTCTATTAAGGAAGAAAAGTTTGTAGATGAAATTTATTATCTTGTCCTAAATGTTTCATTTAATAAAAAAAATATATTTGATTTACTAGAGTCAAAAAATGTATTTCCGTCTTTACCTGTAAAAAAAGATTTCTTATTCATTCCAGTTTTTGTTGATCAGAATAAAAATCAAGTTTCAATGTTCTCTGAGGATAAATTATTTTCCAGCTGGAATTTAAATAACAAAAAATATAGTCTTTTAAATTATATCTTACCCACTCAAGATCTTGATGATTTTAGTTTAATAAAAAGAAATATTAATAATTTAGAAACTTATGACTTCAAAGAAATTATAAATAAATACAATATAAATGATCACATAATTATGATTGTGTTTAAAGATGATAATAAAATAAGAGTATTTAATAAAATTTATTTCAATCAAAAAAAAAATATTAAAAATTTAAAATATACTGAAATTAATTTTGATGAAGAAGAAGAGTTATTTGAATTTATTGGTAATTTAAAATTAGTCTACGAAGATTTTTGGAAATCACAAAATCAAATCAATACTTCAGTAAAGTTATCTTTAAATATTTCTATTGATAACTCAAATAATATAAAAATTAATAAATTTGAAAAAATTTTATCTGATATGGATTTGATATATAATTTTTCAATTTATAAGTTCGATAATCGAAATAATTTTTATAAAGTTATTTTTAATGGAACTCCTGATAAGTTTTTAGAAGTTATGAGTGGAAAAAATTATGATTTTGAAATTAAAAATAAAATTTGGGTTTTAAATGACAAATCTTAATCAGCAAATACTTAAATTTGATTATGATCAAAATTTTAAAGATCAGGATTTTTATGTTTCAAACAGCAACGAACACTCTTTTAGCCTTTTAAATAGTTGGCCAAAATGGGATAAAAATTTTATAAACTTAATAGGTGAAAAGTTTTCAGGAAAAAGTCATTTAATAAATATATTTTTAGAAAAGCACAGAGGAATTAAAATTAATGCTGAAGATATTAACAATGACTTTCTTCAACAAGTTAAAATATATGAAAATATTATTGTTGAGGATTTAACCGAAAAAATAAATGAAAATTTATTATTTACACTTATAAATATAATAGATCAGGATAATAAGTATTTAATAGTAACTTCAAAAATACCAATAGTTGACTTTAATTTTAAATTAAATGATCTTAATTCAAGATCTAATAATTTTATTTTATCTCAAATTGAAAAACCTGGTGACGATTTAATTTATGCACTAATATTAAAAAATCTTTCTGATCGTCAAATATCAATTGACCAAAAACTTATTGAATTTATAATTAAGAGAATTGATAGAACTTATGGCAAAATTTCCGATTTCATATATAAAATCGACGAAATTAGTTTAAAAAGAAAGAAACCAATCGATTTTAAAATTATAAAAGAAGCATTAGAGGTTTAATTGAATAAATACAGAACACACAAGTGTAATGAATTAAGAAAAGAAGATGTAGATAAAAAAATTTCTCTTTCAGGCTGGATAAATAAAAAAAGAGACCATGGGAATTTATTATTTATTGATTTGAGAGATAATTATGGAATTACCCAATGTATAATTGATAAAGATAATAAATATTTTTCTGATTTAGAAAAAATGCAATTAGAAACAGTAATTAAAGTTGAGGGTAAAGTTGTTAATAGATCTAAAGAAACAATTAATTCTGAAATTGACACTGGTGAAATTGAGGTTGTTATTGAGCAGCATGAGGTTTTAGGTACTTGTAAAGAGCTCCCAATGCCAATCTTTAGTGATCAAGAATATGCAGAAGAAATAAGATTGAAATATAGATTCTTAGATTTAAGAAGAAAAAAAATTCATGAAAATATTATTTTAAGATCCAAAGTTATTTCATACATCCGAAATGAAATGACTAAATTAGGTTTTTTAGAATTTCAAACACCAATTTTAACCTCATCTAGCCCAGAGGGTGCTAGAGATTTTTTAGTACCTAGTCGTTTAAATCCTGGAAAATTTTATGCACTACCACAAGCTCCTCAGCAATTTAAACAATTAATAATGGTTTCGGGCTTTGATAGATACTTTCAAATTGCACCTTGCTTCAGAGATGAAGATGCAAGAGCAGACAGAAGTCCTGGGGAGTTTTATCAATTAGATTTGGAAATGTCATTCGTTGAGCAAGAGGATGTATTTAATGTTGTTGAAAAGTTGATGGTTAATACATTTAAAAATTTTTCAACTAAAAAACTGATGTTTGATAAATTTCCAAAGATTTCATACAAGGAATCAATGCTTAAGTATGGTACTGATAAACCAGATTTAAGAAATCCACTCATTGTAAATGATATAACTGAAATTTTTACAAGAGAAGATGTTTCATTTGAAATATTTAAAAAATTAGTAAAATCTGGATCTAAAGTAAGATGTATTGTTACAAAAAATACAAAAGATAAACCTAGAAATTTTTTTGATAATATTGATAAATGGGCTAAAGAAGAAGGTGCTTCTGGTTTAGCTTATTTTACTTTTAAAAAAGATAACGAAATTTCAGCAAAAGGCCCTATAGGAAAATTCTTTTCTCAAGATGCATTGGTTGAAATCATGAAAAAAACAAACTGTGAAATTGGGGATAGTATTTTCATGGCTTGTGGAAAACAAGATGAATTAGAAAAAATTACTGCACTAGCAAGAGATAAAATTGCAAAAGATCTTGATTTAATTGATGAAAATATTTTCGCATTTTGTTGGATTGTAGATTATCCAATGTTCGAAAAAGATGTCTCAACAAACAAGATTAAGTTTAGTCATAATCCATTTTCAATGCCTCAAGGAGATTTAAGTGAAAAAGATTTTGAAAACCCATTAGATATACTTGCTTATCAATACGACATAGTTTGTAATGGTATAGAATTATCTTCAGGAGCAATTAGAAATCATAAACCAGAACTTATGTATAAACTTTTCTCGATTGCAGGATATGATAAAAATCAAGTAGATGAAAAATTTAGTGGTATGATTAATGCA
Organism: uncultured Pelagibacteraceae bacterium; assembly: GCA_902538255.1. Lineage (GTDB taxonomy): Bacteria > Pseudomonadota > Alphaproteobacteria > Pelagibacterales > Pelagibacteraceae > Pelagibacter. Next base: position 23,819 of record CACBEJ010000008.1, read on the forward strand.
CTCAGTTATGGCGCACCTCCACATGGAGGAATAGCACCTGGTATTGATAGAATCGTAATGTTACTAGCTAATGAGAAAAATATTAGGGAAGTTACTATGTTTCCAATGAACCAAAACGCACAAGATTTGATGATGAATGCACCATCTGAAGTAAATCCAGATCAATTGAAAGAATTAAATTTAGCTTTAAAAAAAAAAAAATAACTTATTTTTTACCTTTTAAACTTATTTTTACATCTGAAAGATCAACTAGATTTTTTTTATAATTATTTCTAACAAAACCTTTACTGGTAATATCTTTTACAATTTTCAATAATTGATTTTGATCTTCAGAACTTTGATCTTCTGCATTGATGGCATCATTTCCACCAATAGCTGGAGTATGGGCCAGATCTTCTCTATTTTGATATGAAATAGCTAATTCTCTGAAAATATAATCCAAAATTGATGTAGCACTTAAAATTCTATCATTACCATGTACTTTGCCTGATGGTTCAAATTTTGTGCCAACAAATGCACTTATAAACTCATCTAACGGAACACCGTATTGAAGGCCTAAAGAAACAGCAATTGCAAAGTTATTCATTAAGGCTTTAACAAGTTCACCCTCTTTACTGGTATCAATAAATATTTCTCCAATTTTTCCGTCTTCATATTCTCCAGTATGTAGGTAAACTTTGTGGTCACCAATAGTAGCTTTTTGTATATATCCTTTTCTTCTGTCAGGCATGCTAAACCTTTTACCTGACTTCTCGTTAGCTGCGTTTATATTTGTTATTATGCTTTCTTTATTTATAGGGTTTTTTTTATCCGTTTCGGTAACTACATCCACTTTGTTGTTTTCAATGACTTTATTGTTCTTAGGATCTAGACTTTTTGTTTTTCTGTTATCAAGTTTTACGTCTAAAACCTCAAATTTACCATCATCTCTTTTTTCTAAATTTTTTAACTCTGCCTCATTAATATCATCTAAATAATGATTTACTTTAAAGGTACAGGTATAATAAGTTTCAATTAAATACTTTGCCATTTGACCTCAATTTAAATTTTAATTTGAATAATGAATCAATTAATTTATATACATATTCATATTTTAGTCTAATTTAAATTTTACAATTTTTAATTGAATAAATAAAAAAATATTATGTTGACACTTTTAAGAAAAATTTTCACTTGGTGGAATCAAGACACTTTTGGAACAAGATTAAAAACTATTTTTTTTGGAAAACTAGTTGGCACTGATGAGCTAGGTAATAAATACTATGAGAGTAAAAACGGAAAAAGATGGGTTATCTATTCAAACACAATTGACGCGTCAAAAATTCCTGTTGAATGGTATTCTTGGATACATTTTACACCAAATAAAATTGAGAAAAAACATACCTTAGAAAAATATGAATGGCAAAAACCACATCAAGAAAATTTAACTGGGACTGACTCAGCATATTATCCAAATAAAAATAAAGATGGTATTAAAAAGAAATACTCAAGTTGGAAAGAATAATTTTAAATTAATCTATTTAGTTTTTTTATTTTATTTTTGTTTAGTTTTAAACTCAAATGCAAAAAGTAATTTAGAGGGAGTTTTTACTGATATAAAAATTTTGGACAAAATAAGCTCTAAAAATACTTTACTCAAAATTAAAAATGGAGATTTAATAAAGTTTAAAGATTTATCAATTAAAAGTCTGAAATGTAAAAATTCAGAATTTGATGATAATCCAGAAATAACTGCTTATATACAAGTTCGAGATTTGACTAATAAAAATAATGATGAAGTTTTTGTTTTTAATGGTTGGATGTTTTCATCAAGTCCATCGATCACACCTTTTGATCATCCTGTTTACGATGTTTGGCTTGTGAGATGCTATTAAACAATTGAATCTTTATCTAGCCAACTAACATTGAAATCTGAATTGATAAATTTTTTATGATTAAGTAATTTTTTATGTAGAGGAATTGTTGTAGTTATTCCTTCAATTACAAATTCATCCAAAGATCTATTCATTCTTTGAATTGCTTCTAATCTGTTTCTTCCATGACAAATTAGCTTACAAACCATACTGTCGTAATAGGGTGTTACCTTATATCCTTGAAATATTGCGCCATCTACTCTTGTTCTAAAACCAGATGGTTGATGACACATAGTAATAATACCAGGCGAAGGCTGAAAATTTTTACTAGCATCCTCAGCATTTATTCTGCATTCAATTGCATGTCCTCTAGGATTTATATCACTTTGTTTCAAAGCTGTTTCTCCTGAAAAAGCAATCCAAATTTGTTCTTTGATTATATCGATCCCTGTAACCATTTCTGTTACCGGATGTTCAACTTGGACTCTTGTATTCATTTCAAGGAAATAAAATTTCCCATCTTCATATATAAACTCAACTGTTCCAGCTCCCATATAACCTATTTTAGCTACCATTTTTACTGTTCTTTCAAATAAATCTTTTCTTATTTCATCATTTAAAACTGGACTTGGTGTTTCCTCTATCAGTTTTTGATGTCTTCTTTGAATTGAACAATCCCTTTCATGAAGGTGAACAGCTCTATTTTTTCCAGCTAATATTTGAACCTCAATATGTCTTGGATTTTGAAAAAATTTTTCAATATAGACTTCATCATTACCAAAGTATTTTTGTGCTTCAGATTTAGCGGTTGAAAACAATGTTTCAAATTCTTCTTCCTTATAAACTATTTTCATACCTTTGCCTCCACCTCCACCTGAGGCCTTAATTAAAACAGGAAAACCAATTTTTTTACAAAGTTCTTTTGCTTCAGAAACATCTTTTACACCGCCTTCAGAACCTTCAATAACAGGTAATCCATTTTCTTTAGCTATTCTTTTTGCTTGGATTTTATCACCCATCATTTCAATATGTTTTGATGAGGCTCCTATAAAAGTAATCTTATTCTCCTCTAAAATTTTTGCGAAGTTTGCATTTTCAGAAAGAAAGCCATATCCGGGATGTACTGCGTCAGCATTAGTAAGCTCTATAGCTGACATTAAAGCAGGAATATTTAAATAACTATTTGCTGGTTGATGAGAACCAATACACACGCTTTCATCAGCCATTCTTACATGCATACTTTCTCTATCCACATCTGAATGAACGGCTACTGTAGATATTCCCCATTCTTTACATGCTCTAATAATTCTAACTGCAATTTCCCCACGGTTTGCAATTAAAATTTTTTTAAACATTATTTATTCTAGGATAATAATTGTTTGGCCAAATTCAACAGGTTGACCGTCTTCAACACAAATTTCTTTTACTACACCATCTGCTGTTGAAGGAACATGATTCATGGTTTTCATTGCCTCAACAATCATTATTGTATCACCTTTTTTAATTTTTTTTCCAATCTCAACAAATTTTTTTGCACCTGGTTCTGGAGCATGATAGGCAGTTCCAATTATAGGTGATGTAATTTCAGTTCCTGATTTAATATTTTGAGTTTGAGTAGGTGCTGAACTTGATACAGGAGATGAGGACGAAGTAACTTGAGGTTGATTACTTATTGAAACATTATTTTTTGATACTTTAATTTTTGTATCCTTTTCAGTTATCTCTATTTCAGTAAGATTAAATTCTTTTAAATAATCACTTAATTCTTTAATTATTTTTTTATCTATTTTCATTATGCAAAGTCTTTTGTAATGAAATTATGGCCAAAATATATCCTTCAGCACCTAATCCAAAAATTCCTCCAGTTACCACATCACTTATAAGTGATTTATGTCTAAATTCTTCTCTTTTATAAATATTAGATAAATGTAGCTCGATTATTGGTTTTTTAAATAAATCTAGAGCATCTCTTATAGCTACAGAGGTATGAGTAAATGCAGCAGCATTTATAATCATTGCATCAAATTTTTTCCTAGCATCTTGAATAATGTTAACAAGGTCTCCTTCAACATTAGATTGAGCAAATTCAACATCAATACCAATTTCTTTTGCTTTTTTGGAACAATTTTCTTTAAGTTGGTCATACGTAGTTGATCCATATTGTGATTGTTCTCTTTCTCCTAATAGATTAAGATTTGGACCGTTAATAATAATTATTTTATTATTCATTCAGCACTTATATACGATGAAAAAAATAAAAAAAATAAAAATCAAAATAAATGGTAAAATCAAATCTATAATTCAAGATTCTAATCTCTCTATGGTGTTAAAAAATCTAAAAATACCATTAAATAAAGTAGCAATTGAGCTTAACGAGGAAATAATAGATAAAAAAAAAATTAATAAAATAAAATTAAATAAAAATGATAAAATTGAAATAGTTCATTTTATTGGAGGTGGTTAATTTGAAAAAAGATAGTCTAATTATTGCAGGTAAAAAATTTAATTCCAGATTAATTGTTGGAACGGGAAAATATAAAAATATGTCTGAGTGCGCAAAAGCAATTAAACTGTCTGGGGCGGAAATCGTAACAGTTGCTGTAAGAAGAGTTAATATTTCAGATAAAAATAAACCTTTATTGATGGATTATGTTGATCCAAAAAAAATTACATATTTACCAAATACTGCTGGATGTTTTAATTCAAAAGAAGCTCTAAGAACTTTAAGATTAGCAAGAGAAATAGGTGGTTGGAAGCTAGTTAAATTAGAAGTTTTAGGAGATAAAAAAAATTTATTTCCTGACATGATAGAAACATTAAAATCAACAGAAGTTTTAGCTAAAGAGGGTTTTAAGGTTATGGTGTATTGCAATGATGATCCTTTAATGGCTAAGCGTCTAGAGAATTCAGGTGCTGATGCAATAATGCCTTTAGCTGCACCAATTGGTTCAGGACTAGGTATTCAAAACAAAATCAATGTTCAAATAATTAGAAAACAAACCAAACTTCCATTAATTATAGACGCTGGTTTGGGTCAAGCATCTGATGCAACAATTGCAATGGAACTAGGATGCGATGGAGTACTTGTTAATACTGCAATTGCAAAAGCCAAAAAACCTTTAGAAATGGCACTTGCTTTTAAAAATGCTGTTATTGCTGGTAGACAATCCTACAATTCTGGAAGAATAGATAAAGTTCTGATGGGTAATCCATCATCTCCATCAAAAGGGATTATTTAGTTTTTTTATAATATTTTTTTTTCTTATAAGTTTTTTTATTGATTTTTTTATTTACTTTCTTTTCTGAAATTTTATTTTCTTTATTTTGGATTTCTAAATTTTTTAATTTCTCGTAATACTCTATTAGCTCAAGTGTTTTTTTTGATTTATTTTTGATGTCTATAATGTATTCAGGTATAACTAAAGAATTGTCACTAATAATATCTATTTTCATTTTATTTTTTTTTTCAAAATAAGTTAAGTCATTTACAAAATTTTCTTTTAGGAAATCTGAAATTTTTTTACAAACTTTTAAATCAACAAATTTAGCTTTGTTAATTGCAGCTTTTAATTCAACAATTTTTAAAAGCTTTTGAGCAAATGATTCATCTGTTAACGTAACTTTCCATTTAATAGCACTTTCTCTTAGTCTTTGTCTTGACATCTCCAAAAGACCAAAATTACTTATTCTCCCAATTTGAATTCTCGCTCTATCTGACCTGCATTTTTCTTTAAGTTTTTTTTCTACTAACCTCCTATTTCCATAACTCAGCATATCAATAAAATCTATAATGATTAAGCCAGACAAATCTCTAATTTTTATTTGTCTAGCAATTTCCTCTGCAGCTTCGATATTAGTATCTAAAGCAGTGCTTTCAACATTTTTTCCTTTAATTGAACTTCCAGAATTTATATCAATAGAAACTAAAGCCTCTGTTGGGTTAATAACCAAATATCCTCCTGACTTAAGTTTAATTTCAGAGTCAAATATTTGGTTTAATTTTTGTTCAATATTTTCTTCAATAAATAATGGAGTTTTTCCTCTATATTTTTTTACTTTTTTTAAATTTGATGGCATCATTGTCTTCATGAATGATTGAGCTTTCTTATAACCCTCGTTACCTTCTACAATTATATTTTGGGTATTTTCGTCAAACATATCTCTTAAAGTTCTTTTAATTATTTCACTTTCTTGATGAATTAAAGAAGGAGCAATAGAATTTATTGCATTGTCTTTTATTTGACTCCAAGAATTAATCAAAGTTGTTAGATCACTATTTATTTCATTTTTTGTTTTATTGCTTCCAGCAGTTCTGACAATTAATCCCATCTCTTTAGGTATTTCAATTTCATTTAAAATTGATCTTATTTTTTTTCTTTCAGCAGGATTAAATATTTTTCTTGATATACCACCTCCTTTAGGGGTATTAGGCATCAAAACTATATATTTTCCCGCAATTGAAATGAAAGTACTCAATGCAGCACCTTTTTGTCCTCTTTCGTCTTTAATGACTTGAACGAGAATTACTTGATTAGGTTTAATAACTTCTTGAATTTTATATCTTTTTAATTTTAGTTTATGTTCCTTTTTTTTTTCTTTTCCAATACCTAAATTTTCTTTTTCAGAAATATTTTCTTTATTATTTGAATCTTCTTCTGTTTCCTCTTCTAATGTCTTATCTATAGGATCATCAATTTCGAGTTTTCCTTCAGCAATATTTTCTTCTTCTTTAGCTTGTACCTCTCTTGAAAGTTCCTCTCTAGCTTTTTCTTCCTCTTTTTTAATTTTTTCTAAATCAGCTTTTGGAATCTGATAATAATCTGATTGGATATCATTAAAGGATAAAAATCCATGCCTCTCTCTTCCAAAATCAACGAAAGCAGCTTGTAACGATGGTTCTATTCTGCTTACTTTTCCTAAATAGATATTATTTTTAATTAAGTTATTTTTTAAACCTTCGTACTCGTAATCTTCAATATTTTCACCTGATTTAAGAACAACTCTAGTTTCGTTAGGATGCGAAGCATCAATATATAAATTTTTTTCCATAATTTTATGAATATTAATTTCATTAGTAATTTAGTTTTTAAATTTTGTTAATTTTCTTGCCATATCTTTAACAAATTCCAAGATATAATGAAATTAAAATGAATAAATTTTTAAAAAATATCTTTATTTTAATAATGTCTTTTATTCTTTTATCTGCAATTTTGATAATAAGTATCTTATGGACTTATTCTAGCGATTTACCAGATTATAAATTTCTAAAAAATTACAAACCTCCAGTTTCCAGCAAAGTTTACTCCGGTAATGGTGATTTAGTGGCAGATTTTTCAAAGGAAAAAAGAGTATTTGTTCCATTTAGTTCAATTCCAAATAATGTAATTAACGCATTTTTATCTGCTGAAGATAAAAATTTTTTTAAACATCCAGGTGTTGATGCTAAAGGTGTTATAAGAGCTGTTATAAACAATATTTCAAATATTTTATCATCTAAAAGGTTGGAGGGAGCATCTACAATTACCCAACAGGTAGCAAAAAACTTTTTATTAACAAATGAAGTAAGTTTAAATAGGAAAATTAAGGAAGCAATTCTAGCTTTTAGAATAGAGAGGGCTTTATCTAAACAAAGAATTTTAGAACTTTATCTAAATCAAATTTATCTTGGAAGTGGAGCATACGGGGTAGCCGCTGCAAGCTTAGAATATTTTGATAAATCAATTAAAGATTTAAATTACTCAGAAGCTGCTTTATTAGCAGCTTTACCAAAAGCTCCAAGCAGATATAATCCTTATAAAAATCCAGATATAGCAAAATTTAGAAGAAATTTAGTTTTAAAAAATTTGTTAGATAATAATTATTTAACTTTAGAATGGTATGAAAAACTTACCAAAGATAAAATAATTTTAAAAAAAAATAAAAAAATTTATTTAGAGGATGCACAATATTTTATTGAAGATGTAAGAAAGAGTGTAATTGAAATTTTGAGTTATGATAAAGTTTACAAACAAGGTTTTAATATCAATACACCAATAGATTTAAATTTACAATCAATTGCAACAAAATCACTTAGAGATGGATTAATTGCATATGATAAAAGAAAAGGATGGAGAGGACCGATTACTAACAAGATTTATAATTCAGAATGGAAAAAAGGGTTAAAAAAATATAAATTAGAAAATTCAATAAATTGGAAATTAGCAATAGTCAAAAAGATAAATAAATTTTCAACAGAAATAGAAACAGAGGAAAATATTAAAGGTATTATTGAGTATCAAAGCATTTCTTGGACAAAGAAAGAATTTAATAAACTATTTAAACCTGGTGATATTATTTATGTTGAAAAAATTAAAGAAAATATTTTTAACTTAAAACAACTACCTAAAATAAATGGAGGAATTGTTGTGATGGATCCATTTACAGGAAGAGTTTTGGCGTTGAGTGGTGGGTTTAGTTTTAAGAAAAGTGAATTTAATAGGGTCACACAAGCCAAAAGACAACCTGGTTCAGCTTTTAAACCATTTATTTATGCCTTAGCTTTAGAAAATAATTTTACACCTACATCTTTAGTTTTAGATGCGCCTTTGGTTTTAGATCAAGGAGATGATTTAAAAATGTGGAAACCAGAAAATTATGGGAAAAAATTTTATGGAGCTTCAACATTAAGAAATGGTTTGGAGAAATCCAGAAATTTAATGACAGTTAGAATAGCCCAAAGTTTAGGTTTAGAGAAAATTATTAATTTTTCAAAGGCATTAAATATTTATGATAATCCAGAAGAACTTTTATCTATTTCTTTAGGATCTGCTGAAACTACATTATTAAATCTAACATCTGCATATTCAGTATTTGTTAACGGAGGAAAACTTATTGAGCCAATACTCATAGATAGAATTCAAGACAGTGAGGGAAATACAATATTTAATAATGATAAAAGAAAATGTATTGATTGCAATTTAATTTCGTATTTAACAGATGACTATCCAAAGATTAAAAATAATTACAAGCAAATTTTCTCCCCAGAAACAGCCTTTCAAATGACATCAATACTAGAAGGAGTTGTTAAAAGAGGGACAGCTAAAAAATTAAAAGACTTAAATTTAAATATTGCAGGTAAAACTGGCACAACAAATAAAAATACAGATACTTGGTTTATAGGTTTTACCTCAAATTTGCTTGTTGGTGTTTATGTAGGCTCTGATAACCCAACACCACTTGGTAAATATGAAACAGGATCTAAAACAGCTTTGCCAATATTTAAAAGTTTTATAAGTGATTCTGTAAACAAATATGACGCAAGACCATTTAAGGCTGCTAAAGGAACAGTTATGATGGTTGTTGACCCTTTAACGGGTCAAAAAGCAAAATTTAACTCAAAGAATACAATTATTGAGGTTTTTAAAAAAGAAAATGTGGTTGATGGAAAAGTACTTTATACAAATTCAGATAGATTAGATTCAAATAATATATTAAAGTTTTATTAATGGATAACAGTTATCAAAATTTAAAAGAAGAAGTTAAAAAGATAAATCAAAAAATACAGGAGTATCTTTGAAACAAACAATATCCATTCCAAACTACAATCTTTAAATTCTCAAATGATGAGCGCCAATTTTTGGCAAGATAAAAATAACTCTCAAAGAATAATCAAAAAAAAGAAATTTTATGAAGATTTAACTAATTCATTAAATAATAATATTGAGAAACTAAATGATTTAGATGATTTGAATCAACTAGCCCTTGAAGAAGAGAATTTACAAGTTCAAAAAGAAGTTTTACAAAATATTAAAGATCTAAGAAGCAAAGTTAAAAAAAACGAAATTAAATGTTTTTTATCTAATGAAGCGGACTCTTTAAATTGTTATATAGAAATACATGCTGGTGCTGGAGGCACAGAAAGTCAGGATTGGGCTGATATGCTAAGAAGAATGTATTTAAAATGGTCTGATAAAAAAAGTTTCAAATCAAGTTTGATTAGTGAACATAGAGGTGACGAGGCTGGTATAAAATCTGCAACAATTAAAATAGATGGTGAATATGTTTTTGGATGGTTAAAAAAAGAGTCGGGAATACACAGATTAGTTAGGATATCTCCATTTGACTCTGGAGCAAGAAGGCACACAAGTTTTGCAAGTGTTTGGATTTATCCAGTTGTAGATGAAAATATAAATATAGAAATTTTAGAAAAAGATCTTAGAATTGATACCTATCGATCCAGTGGAGCAGGTGGCCAACACGTAAACACTACTGATAGTGCAGTTAGAATAACACACATTCCATCAAAAATTGTTGTTCAATGTCAAAATGAAAGATCTCAACATAAAAATAAAGAAACATGCATGAATATGTTGAAAGCAAGATTATATGATTATGAATTAAAAAAAAGAGAGGAAGAAAATCAAAATGTTGAAAGTTCTAAATCTGATATAGGGTGGGGCCATCAAATTAGATCATATGTTCTTCAACCTTACCGACTTGTAAAAGATAATAGAACTAATTTTGAGAGCACTAGTCCAGATAAAGTATTAGATGGTGATATCGATGAATTTTTGGAACAATCGCTATATAAATTAAATGAAAAATAATATTTTAAAAAGTTTTATCCTATTTTTATCAGTGTTAGTTGTTTTGACAGTTTACCTTAGCACTATAGGTATAGAGACTGATAAATTTAACGATCAAATTAAAAAAAGAATTTCACTTATAAATAAAGAAATAGATATAGATTTAAAAAAAATTAAATTAATACTAGATCCTTTTAAACTAAAAATTTATGCAAAAACAGTTGGTACTACAGTATATTTTTCAAAAAGACCTTTAGCGTTAGAAAGCATTAAAACACAAGTTTCACTCAGTTCTTTAATTAATAATAAGATTTCATCTTCAAATATAAAGGTAACTACTAAGTCTATACCACTAAATGATCTAATTAAATTTATTCAGACCACAAATAATAAACCAGAATTATTTTTATTAGAAAAAATTGTGAAAAAAGGTCATGTAATTATAGATCTGAGTTTGAACATTGATGAAAATGGAAAGCTAAAGAATGATTATAAAATTGAAGGTTTTATAAAAGACGCAAGTATTAATTTTTTAAACAAGGCTAATTTTAAGAAAATTAATTTTAATTTCAATTTACAAAAAGACAATTATTTATTCAATGAAATAAATTTTAAAGCAGAAGAAATAAAATTTATTTCAAAAAAACTAAGCATAAAAAAGAGAAAAAATAGTTATTTTGTTGATGCTGTTATTGAAAACGATCAGTCAAGTTTAAATTCAAATTTATTAAAATTATTTAATTTAAATTTTGAAAATATCCTGATTGATGATGCTAAATTTAAAACAAATAATAAATTTTCTTTAGAAGTAAACGAGAAATTCAAAGTTAAAAATATTATATTAAATTCTGATATTAATTTTACTCGGCTAAAATATAAAAAATTTAAAATAATTAATAAATATCTTCCAGAAGTTGATGATTTAATTTTACTTGATAATCACAAATTAAATTTAAATTATAAGGACAAAAATTTATCAATTAATGGTGAGGGACAAATTCAGCTAAATACTGATGAAGCAGATGAAATTAAATACTTTATAAATAAAAAAGATAAGGATTTAATTATAAATTCAGAATTACTCTTAAAAAATATAGTTATAGAGCAACAAAGTTTTTTAAAAATTTTCTTCCCTCAAACTAATAAAAATATCAATTTTAATAATCAAAAATTAAATATTAATTTCAAAAATAATAACCTTACTTTTTCAGGTTCTGGGAAATTTAAAATTGATAAAGATTTTG
>CACBEJ010000009.1 GCA_902538255.1 uncultured Pelagibacteraceae bacterium
ACAGAATGGGGTTTTAGTTGTATGGGTTATGAAATTTCTGGAGCTTTAGGAATCAAAATGGCAAATCCAGATAAAGAAGTAATTTCTTTTGTAGGAGATGGATCTTATCTATTAAATAATACTGACATTTATTCTTCAGTTATCACAAAAAATAAATTGATTATAATTGTTTGTGATAATGGGGGCTTTGCAGTTATTAATCGATTACAATTATTTAAAGGTGGTAAAGAGTACAACAACTTATTAAAGAGTTCTAATACACCTGGCTTAGTTGATGTAGATTTTGCAAAACATGCGGAAAGTATGGGTGCAAAATCTGAACACGTTAATTCACTTTCAGATCTTGAAGCTGCATTTAAGAGAGCAAAAGCATCTGATGTGACTTATGTTATTTCAATTAAAACTCATGCTTACAAATGGGTTGAAGGTTCATCTTTTTGGGATAGCCCTACACTAGAAATTCCAACCACTAAAGAGAATGAAGAAGCTTTAAAACTTTATAAAGAAGGAAAAGATAAACAAAGACAAGGCGTATAAACCTTTATGAATAAAATTTTTAAGGTCGGTCTTATAGGCTGTGGTCATATTGCTGAGACATACTTTAGGGGGCAACAATATTTTAATAATTTTAAAATAATTGCATGTGCAGATATTGATCAAAAAGCAGCCGATAAATGTGCAAAATTATACAATATTAAATCTAAAACAGTTTTGGAAATTTTAAAAGACAATGAAATAGAAGTTATTTTAAACTTAACAATTCCACAATCTCATTATTCAGTCTCAAAAAAAGTTTTGACTTCAGGTAAACATGTTTATTCAGAAAAACCATTAGCAACTTATTTTGCAAAAGGTAAAGAACTCGTCTCACTAGCAAAAAAAAAATAAACTTTATCTTGGAAATGCTCCAGATACATTTTTAGGTGGAGGAATTCAAAAAGCTCGAGAATTAATCGACTCTGATTTGATTGGAGAGATTAAATTAGGTAATGCCATTTTTGCATTTCCAGGGGTAGAGTCTTTTCATCCAAAACCTGAGTCATGGTATAGAAAAGAGGGAGGTCCAGTAATAGATATGGGACCATACTTTTTCACAACCTTAGTAAATTTACTTGGACCAGCAAAACAAGTGCAAGGAAGAACATTAACAGCTTTTAAAAAAAGAATTTATGGAGCGGGTCCAAAAAAAAATAAATCATTTAAAGTTGAAACTCCTACAACATACTTAGCAACAATCCAATTTCACAGCGGTGCTATAATTCAAGTAACACTTTCTTTTGATGTAATTAATCATCAAAGAAATCACATGGAGCTTTATGGCACAAAGGGATCGATTATTGTTCCAGATCCCAATATGTTTGGTGGTTCTGTTTTTATTTCTGTTACAGAGGGTGGAAAATGGGGTGAACATAAAACAGATAAGATGCATTTAGGAAAAATTAACATAACTTCTTCTAGTGGAAGATCAAATGAAGCTGCTACAAATGCGAACTATCGGAGTGTTGGTTTATCTGAAATGTTATATTCTATTCAGAAAAATAAAAAGCACAGGTGTTCAGGTGATTTATCTTTACATGTATTAGATATAATAGAGTCAACCATGAGGGCAGCAAATACTGGAATTCCTCAAAAAATACAAACAAAATGTGATAAACCAAAAAAATTTACCGAAGAAGAAGTAAAAAAAATTTTAATTTAGTGTCAAAACCAATTGTTATATCTGATCCTTTCCCAAGAACACTGGATTTGATTTTTACGAAAAAAAAATTAATAGAATTAAAAACAAAATATAAGGTTTTAGTAGCACCTGATAAAAAAAAAAGACAATTTTATGAAAACTATATTGATAAGGCTACTTTCATTATGGGTCAGCCAGACTTAGATAAAAAAATTCTGTCAAAAGCAAAAAAATTGAAAGCAATAATCAATGTTGAAAGTAATTTTATGAATAACGTTGATTATGTTTATTGTGCTAAAAAGGGAATCCATGTAATTGCAACTTCCCCAGTGTTTTCAAATCCTGTTGCTGAAATTGCATTAGGAATGACACTTTCTCTATTAAGGAATATTCATAATGCTCATTTTGATTTTGTAAAAGGTAAAGAAAAATATGGGTTAGAAAGTAATTTAAAAGCATCTTTATTATCAGGAAAAAAAATTGGATTACTGGGTTTTGGTGATTTAGCTAAATCTTTATATCCAATGTTACTTCCATTTACTAAAGATATAAATGTTTATGACCCATGGTTATCAAAGAATAAAATTAAAAGCTTCGGATTTAAACCTGTTAGTTTAAATCAAATGTTTAAAACATGTGAAATTATCTATGTTTTAGCCGCTGTAACAACTAAGAATAAAAATTTAGTTAATAAAAATTTAATTAACAAAATGAAACCTAACTCACTATTCATATTGATGAGTCGAGCAGCAGTTGTAAATTTTAAAGATTTAATCGATAGAGTTAAAAAAGGAGATATTTATGTAGCTACTGACGTATTTCCTGTGGAACCAGTGAGAAAAAATGACCCAATTAGGAAAGTCAAAAATATTTTGTTTTCAGCGCATAGAGCAGGAGCTTTGACAGGGGCCTTTTATAGTATGGGGGATATTGTTTTAAAGGACATGCATCTAATTTTAAAAAATTTAAAACCAAAATTTTGCAAAAAAGCTGAATTGAAAACAGTACGATTATTGGCCTCAAAACCAGTTGCAATTAATTGATATTTTAATAATTTTATAAATTATGTCGGCAACTACCAATCCACTCTTAGAAGCTAAAGGGATAACAAAATATTTTGGAACTATTACTGCATTAGAAAATGTTAACTTAAAGGTTCATGCTGGAGAATGTTTGGGTGTAGTAGGAGATAACGGAGCAGGAAAATCAACTTTAATGAAAGTTTTGTCGGGACTTTATAAACCAAGCGCAGGTTCCTTATTTTTCCAAGGCAAAGAAGAAATATTAGAAAGTCCAAGAGACTCTCAAAATTTAGGTTTAGAAATGGTTTATCAAGACCTTGCTCTGGCAGGTAATTTACCTATTGGTGAAAATATTTTTTTAGGAAGAGAGCCAACGAAAAATTTAGGATTTTTAAAACTATTAGATTTTAATAAAATTAAAGAGTTAACGAATGCTCATTTAGATAAGTTAAAAATTAATGTTAAAAGTGCCGATCAAAAAGTAGAGGAACTTTCAGGTGGTCAAAGACAAGCTGTGGCAATCGCACGATCAACAGCCTTTAATGCTAAAGTAGTAATTATGGATGAACCGACTGCAGCATTAGCAATCAAAGAAGTGGGTAAAGTTTTAGATCTTATTAATAGTTTAAAAAAAACAGGTGTTGGAGTGATTGTTATAAGTCATAGAATGGATGATATATTTACAGTATGTGACAGAGTGATGGCTTTATTTCAAGGAACTAATTTTGCAGAAGCCAACCTATCAAGTACATCTAGAGATGAAGTGATTGGTTGGATTATGGGAAAAAAATAAATATGGAAGATAAAGATAAAAAAATTGTAAGTCTTCATTTGAAACTAATGCCATATTTAGAAAAATATGGAATTCTTCTTTTATTAGTAATTATGATTTTGGTTATGCACATTTTGCAACCAGATGTTTTTTTATCTTGGAGAAATGTAACTAACGTTTTTAAACAAATATCTTGGCAGTCAATGTTAGCCTTGGGAGTATTTATGGTAATTGTGACTGCTGGGATAGATCTTTCGGTCGGTTCAATAATGATGTTATCATTAATGATATTGGCTGTTGTTGCTAAAGCTGGAGCGCCTTGGTACATTGTAGTTATCACACCATTGATTGCAGGTTTTTTATGTGGTCTATTTAATGGCCTAGGTATCACCTTACTTCGCATGCCACATCCTTTTATAATGACTTTAGGTACTCTTTATATATTTAGAGGAACTGGAAACTTAATTTCTGGTGGAACCCCAATAAGTGGTTTTACAGATGAAGTTAGGTACCTCGGTCATGGAAGAATTGATCTTCAATGGTTAGGATTAGAAAAATCGCAATACCTTCCAGTAAGTTTAGTATTAATTGCTATTGTATATATAATTTTTTGGATTTTTTTAAATCATAGCAAAACCGGAAAATGGATTTATGCAATCGGAGGAAATCCAAATGCTGCTAGAGCATCTGGAATAAATGTTAACAAAATTTTAGTTATAGTTTACTCACTATGTGGATTTTTATCAGGAATTGGTGCTTTAATTTTAGCAGGCAGAACTGACTCAGGTTATCCCAACGCTGGACTTCAATCTGAACTTGATGCGATCGCTGCATGTATAATCGGAGGAGCAAGTTTTTTTGGTGGAAGAGGTACAGTCCTAGGAGTATTTGCAGGTGTAATGATAATGGGAATTCTGAGAAATGGTCTCAATTTGATGGATGTTAGTTCTTTTTGGCAGCAAGTTTTGATAGGTTCAATAATAGTTCTTGCAGTTTATGTAGACGTATTAAGAAGAGATTTGGGAACTAGAAAATAAATTATATATATTTACACGCCTTAGTTGTATTCAAAATTGTCTTAGCATACTTATAAATAGTTGAACTCTTCTGAATTTTTTTATTTAATTTAACTTTAAATAACAATAGGGGAAATAAATGAAAAACTTAACAAGAAAAATTGTTGTTTTTTTTACAGCAATTTTTTTATCGATCAGTATAGGTTCAGTCTCTTTTGCTGATGGACATGGTAAAAAAATTCTATTCAGTATTAAAGGTCCTGGATCAGGAAATCCTTTTTGGGCATCTGTAACAAAAGGTGCTGAAGAGGAAGCTAAAAAACTAGGTGTTAAATTAATTTTAATTGCACCTCCACAAGAAGGAGATGTTCAGGCACAGATAAATCAAGTAGAGGACCAACTGGCAAAAGGTGTTGATGCTTTAGCACTTGCACCAGGAGATCCAAATGCTTTTGCTCCGATCGTTGATGATGCGATCAAGAGTGGAGTTCCAGTAGTGTTTGTTGATACAAAAGGAATAAATGAAGGAGTAACTTTTATTGGAACAAACAATATGAATGGTGCAGAGTTAGCTGCAAAATTTATTTGTGATAAAACTCCTAAAGGTTCAGATGTTGCAATTTTAACTGGTATTGAGTCACAATCTACAGCGTTGTTAAGAAGAGATGGTGCAATAAAAGGTTTTAAAAATTGTGGATTGAACATTGTTGCAACTCAAACTGCTGAGTGGGACACTGCGAAAGGTAGATCTGTAACTGAGTCGATTATTTTAAAAAATCCAAATATTAAAGCAATATTTGCTTCAAATGATAATATGGGCTTAGGTGCTATGCAGGCTCTTAAAGATGCGGACATGAATGATGTTGTTGTAGTAGGATTTGATGCTACTCCAGATGCAGCTACAAGTATCTTAAAAGGAGAGATGACAGCAACAATTGCTCAGTTTTCTTACAACATGGGCGCATATGGAGTAAAATATGCTCTAGAGTTAGCTAATGGTGGAAGTATTGATCCAAACATTGATACAGGAACACAATTAGTAACAAAAGAAAACGCCAACGATTTTAAATAATCGATAGGTATATAATTTAAAAAAAAGGGTGGAATTTAATTCCACCCTTTTTTTTTATGTAATATAATAATTCATGCTTATTAAAATTGATCCAGTATTAAGCCCAGATTTACTTTTTCATCTAAGATCTATGGGTCATGGAGAAAAACTGATATTAGCTGATGCTAATTTTCCAGCATATACTACAAATGAAAAAGTAATAAGATTAGACGGAGTTGGTATAAAAGAAGCAGCCTCTGCCATACTTTCAGTTTTTCCACTAGATAGTTTTATTAATTCAAAAGGAGGATCTCCAGCTTTAAGAATGGAAGTAGATGATAAACCTGAGGAATTAACTGAAACACATAAAGAATTTATTGAAGTTGTAAAAAAAATCTCAGGAGAAAATTGGAATGTGGGATCAATTTCAAGACAAGAATTTTATCAAGAGGCTAAAAAAGCTTATTGCATTGTTACTACAACAGACGCAAGACCGTTTGGCTGTTTTATACTTACAAAAGGAGTCATTTTGCCTGACGGAAACGTTTGGACTTAAAAAATGAAAACCATTTTAGTTTTTGGTGTGTTTGTTGCAGATCTTTGCTTCATTTCTAACGCTATCCCTGAAAAAGGACAAACTATACTAGGTTCGCAACATATTATTGGACCAGGTGGAAAAGGGTCAAACCAAGCAATTGCAGCAGCTAAACTCAATGGAAGCGTAAATTTCATTACAAAAATTGGCAAAGACAAAAATGGTGAGATGGCTTTAACTTTATATAAAGAATTGGGTATAGACACTGCCTGTATAATTCAAGATGAAAATCACTCAACTGGAGTTGCAGGAATAATGGTAAATGAAAAAACAGGTGAGAATGCAATAAATATAATACCTGGTGCTGCTGGAACTATTACCCATGATGATATTGAAAAAAATTTAAATTTTATTGCAAAAGCAGAAATATTTTTAACACAACTAGAAACACCTTATGAGGTTACCAGCTATGCATTAAAAAAAGCTAAAGAAAAGGGATTAGCCACAATATTAAATCCAGCACCAGCATGCAAAATTAAGGATAATGATTTTAAATTAATAGATTTTTTTACACCTAATGAAACTGAAGCAGAATTTTATTTAAATAAAAAAATTGAAACAGAAAAAGATATCAAAAATGCTTCAGAGGAATTTTTAAAAAAAGGTATTAAAAACATTGTTATAACATTAGGAGAAAGAGGATGTTATTTTGCAAATAAAAAAGAAAATTTTTTCGTAGAAGCATTTGAACTTAAAGACCCAGTACTTGATACTACAGGCGCAGGTGATGCTTTCAATGCTGCATTAGCTGTAGGGTTATCAAAAGATTTACAAATTAAAGAGGTACTTACTTTTGCAAATCAAGTTGCAGCAATTTCAACCACTAAACAAGGCGCAGCAGCTTCAATGCCATCTTTGGAATATATAAAGAGTTATTAATATTTTTTTTAAAAATGAAAACTGAATATTTTGATCTTAAAAATAAAAGAGCTTTAATTTCAGGAGGAGCCTCTGGGATTGGTTCTTCAATTGTTGAACATCTCTGTGAGCAAGGAGTGGAAGTGTATTTTTTCGATATTGATAAAAAAGAGGCAAAAAAAACTATTAATAAGATCAAAAAGAAAAAATTTAAAATTCCAAATTTTGTGGAATGTGACATTAAAAATATAAAAAAATATAAATTATCAATTTTAAACATAATCAAAAAACAGGGTCCTATTGATATTTTAGTAAACAACGCTTCTAACGACCAAAGGCATAGTTTAGAGAAAATTACAGAAAAATATTGGGATGACAGAATGGCGATTAATTTAAAGCATTATTTGTTTGCAATACAATCTGTTAAAAAAAGCATGATAAAAAATAAAGGTGGATCAATAATAAATTTAGGGTCTGTCAGTTGGGTTAGAGGAGTAGTAATGTTTCCAGCATACAGTATTGCAAAAGCAGGAATTCATGGATTAACAAAATCTTTAGCAAGAGATTTAGGAAAATATAATATAAGAATTAACTCAATTGCACCTGGTTCAATCGCAACAGCTAGACAATCCAAATTGTGGCTTAATCCAAAATTTAAAAAGGAAATATTAAAAAATCAGGCTTTAAAAAAACAATTATTACCTGAAGATGTTTCAAAAATGGTTTTATTCTTAGCGTCTGATGTTTCATCGGGATGTACAAAACAAAACTTTACAGTTGACGCAGGATTAATTTAGTTTTTCTTATTTTGCGACATTGATAAAGCAATCTTAAAAGAGTTTAAGATTGGAGCTAGATTAGCCTCATTTTTTCCAGCGATAGCAAATGCTGATCCATGAGCAGTAGTAGTTACTGGTACAGTCAATCCGCCTTGAACTGTTACTCCTCTATCAAAGCCAAACGCCTTAAGTCCAGATTGAAGTGCATCATGATACATACCAACCATACAATCATGGTTTTTATTTTTATAAGCTACAACAAAAGATGTATCGCATGGCAATGGACCATCAACATTGTAGCCAAGTTTTTTTGCCTCTTCAATCGCAGGAATGATCTCATCTTTTTCCTCTGTCCCAAACTCTGCGTGTGGATTCAGAGCTTGAATGGCAATTCTAGGATTTTTTACACCATTCAACTCCATAACCTCATTAATTAATTTTATAGGTTTAATGATATTATCTTTAGTAATATGTTGAGCAACTTCTTTTATTGGAATATGAGATGTTACTCTTGCTGTCCAAAAATTATCTATAACATTAAATTCGCAACAAAAACTATTTACTTCAAGTTTTTCAGCCATTAACTGTAATTCATCTGAATGTTTATTTCCCCCAAGTTTTAAACTTGTTTTATTCATTGGTGCAAAATTAATTGCATCTATTTTTTTTTCTTTAGCTAGAGTTAAGGCTAAATCTAAAGCTTCCAATACACTTTCACCAGATTCTTTTGATGGTTCCGCTAATTTATATTTATGATTCTTACCTTTGGAAATATCTAACAAATATCTATTTGCTTTATCAAAATTTACATCATCAAAATTTTCTACAACATCTATATTATGTGAAATTCCTGTAATACTATTTCCGCTTTCAAAAACTTGTTTCTCACCGATTATGACGATGTTTGCTTTTTTTGTCATTTCATCATTTAAAAGTTTTGAAATTAATTCTGGTCCAATTCCAGCTGGATCACCAAGTAGAAGAGCTATGTTAGATTTATTTTCAGTCATTTTTTTCTTTACGTCTTGTAGCAGATTATGTTTAAATTATTATATATAAATTAACTTAAGAGGGAAATAATGAAAAAAAGCTTTAAACTATTTTTAGCAGCTGCTTTTCTGTTAACTGAATTTTTTGTTGTAGCTCTTCCATTAATGATCACATCAGCTAAAGCTGATGGTCATCCAATACAAGCAATTACACACGCTGGTTTTGGTGGTGGAACTGACGTTACTACTAGAATGATGTTATTAAGAGCAAGAAGAGTCCTTAAGCAAGACATGCAATTAGTAAACAAAAAAGGTGGTGGTGGGGCCGCATCTATGGATTATATGATGTCTTTGCCAGCTGATGGAAATCACACTTTAACTTGGACAACAGGTCATGCTGTTTCAATGGCTTTAGGAAAAACTAAAGTTAAGTTAAGTGATATGCAACCACTTGCTAGAGGAACAGATGACCCTCAGTTATTTGTTGTAAATTGTAAAAACGATATTAAAGATGCTAAAAAATTTATTAGTACTCAAAAATCAAAATCACTAAAATATGGAACTACTCATACTGGTGGTATTGACGATGTTAGTGCAATTGCATTTACAAAAAAAGGTGGATTAAAAGATCCAACTATCGTTGCTTACAAAGGTGTTGCGCCAATTAAAACTAACCTTATCAAAGGAGATATTGATGTAGGTGTTTTAAACTTAGGTGAAGCACTAACTGAAATTAATGAAGGTAAACTTTGTGTATCAGTTGTATTAGCAAATAATAGAATGGCAAAAATTGGAGATTCTCCAACAGCAAAGGAATTAGGTATACCTGTTTCTTTATCTACTGTTAGAGGTTTCGTAACTAAAAAAGGTGCTCCAGCAGACAGAGTAAAACAATTAGAAGCTGGAATGATGAAAGCTATGAGCCACAACTATTATAAAAATTTCTTAACTGAAATTGGTCTTGATGACACTAGTGTAGTTGGTGCTGACGAGTGGGGTAAGCAAATGGAAGAAATGCTTACAGAAATGACTGCTCAGCTTAAAGCATTAGGTTACATAAACTAATCTAATCAAAAGTACATTTAGATATGAAGAATGTACAAAAACAAAAAAGGGCAAACAAAAGTTTGCCCTTTTTTGTTAGAGACGAGTTTAAAGTTTGTTTGGTTATTATTTTAACTTCTGTAGTGTTATTAATCACTACTTTTACATTTGATATTGTTCCTCCTATTTTAAATAGAGGAATTCAACCAGCAACATTTCCAAAGGCACTTTTGATTTTAATAATAGTAATGAGTTTACTAATTTATTATTTAGCAATCAAAAATCCTTGGAAAATTGAAAAAAAATTACCTAAATCATTTTATTTAACAATTTTAAGTTTTTTTATTTTTGTGGTGATTTCAAAAACTTTAGATTTCTTTTTAGCAATTTCAGCTTTATCTATTTTTGTTTCCTATTATTGGGGAGAAAAAAGAATATTTTATTTATTACTTGTTGGGATAATTTTTCCTGTGATTGTCTTTGTTTTTTTTGAAACAATTTTAGGTTTAAGATTTCCACCTGGAATTATAACTAATATTTATTATAGCTAGATGGACAATTTATTATTAATGATGGCTCCTTTGTTTAGCTCAAAGCTATTGTTGGTTTTATTTTTTGGAACTTTGTTTGGTTTAATATTAGGTGTTCTACCTGGTTTAGGACCAACAACTGGTGGAGCATTGATTTTACCTTTTACAATGACACTAGATCCATTATCAGCAATTGTATTGTTAACCTCTATTTATTGTGCAGGGACTTATGGAGGTGCAATAACTGCAGTTCTAATTAATACACCTGGAACCCCAGCTGCTGCCGCAACTTGTTTAGACGGGTATCCTTTAGCACAAAAGGGGGAGGCTGGAAGGGCTTTAGGAATGGCAACTGTTTCTAGTACAGTTGGGGGTATTTTTAGCGTTATTATTCTTGTCTTTTTCGCACCTATTCTGGCTCAACTTGCATATGAATTTGGTCAACCAGAATATTTTGCATTAGCTATTTTTGGTTTAACGATGCTTGCATCAATAGGAGAGGGAAGTCCAATTAAGAATTTAATTGCAGGTGCATTTGGTATTTTAATTTCAACTGTTGGTAAAGATTTTATGACTTCAATTGATCGGTTTACTTTTGGAATTAATGAATTAACTGAAGGGATTGGTTTTATACCGGTAGTAGTTGGTTTATTTGCAATGAGTGAGATGTTAACTCAATCAACTTTAATCAACCAAGTATTTAATAGAATAGCTTTAAAAGCAATAAAACTTCCAAGTAAAGATGATTATAAAAAAACCTGGAAAACAATTTTAAGATCCAGCGGTATTGGTTCATTTATTGGAGTGTTACCTGCTGAAGGGGGGACGGTTGCCTCTTTAATTGGATATTCAGAAGCAAAAAGATTTTCAAAAAAATCCGAAGAGTTTGGAAAAGGTTCTATAGAAGGTATTGCGGGTGCAGAAGCAGCAAATAATGCAGCAACAGGAGGTGCAATGGTTCCAACACTTGCGCTTGGAATTCCTGGGAGTGCAACAACTGCTGTTATCCTAACTGGATTAATTATACATGGTGTAAGACCTGGTCCTGATTTATTTAGAGAACAACCCGATTTTTTATATGGAATCTTTGGAGCAATGTTAATTGCTAATGTTTTGTTTTTTATATTTGGTTTCTTTGGAGCAAAAATTTTTGCAAGAATAACACTAGTGCCAAATAAAATTTTATGGCCAATGATTTTTGCAGTTTCAGTTTGTGGAACCTATTCATTAAACCAATCTATAATAGATGTTTGGATAATGTTATTTTTTGGTGTTCTAGGTTTCTTTATGAGAAGATATGGTTTCTCAGTTGTACCAGTTATCATTGGATTGATTTTAGGTGAGTTAGTTGAGGGTACTTTAAGACAATCTTTGGTTATATTTGACGGAAATTGGTTAATGTTTTTCACAAGACCAATAGCTTTAACGTTCTTTATTTTGTCTTTAATTGCCTTAGCTTTTCCTTTAATAAGATCAAAAAAATTTAAAAAATAAAGATGATTAAATATGATTTGAAAAACAGAGTGGCAATAGTAACAGGTGGAGCTCAAGGATTTGGTTTAGCTATCACTGAAAGATTTATTGAGTCTGGAGCTAAAGTAGTAATTTGGGATATAGACGAAAGTGAGGCCAAAAAAGCTTTAGAAAAAGTAAACTCTGAAAACTTAACTTATCAAATAATTGATGTGAGCAACTATGAAGCAATAAATTCAAAATTATCTGAAGTTGAAAAATCACATGGTAAAATTGATATCTTTATAAACAATGCGGGTGTAGCTGGGATGAATACCACAGTTGCAGAATATCCATTAGAAGAGTGGAACAAGGTAATTAACTTAAACTTAAATGCAGTTTTTTACTGTTGCAAAGCAGTTGTTCCATTTATGGCTAAGAATGATTATGGAAGAATTGTTAATATTGCGTCTATTGCAGGTAAAGAAGGAAATCCAAATGCAAGCGCTTACAGTACATCTAAGGCAGGTGTTATAGGTTTAACAAAATCTCTAGGCAAAGAGCTTGCACAAAAAAATATAGCTGTAAACTGTGTAACACCAGCAGCAGCTAAGACTAGGATATTTGATCAAATGACAGAAGAACATATAAATTATATGTTATCAAAAATTCCCAGAAACAAATTTGCAAAAGTTGAGGAATTAGCTTCATTAGTAACTTGGTTAGCTAGTGAGGAGAATTCATTTTCAACTGCAGCAGTTTTTGATTTAAGTGGTGGAAGAGCCACCTATTAGTTATGCAATTAGGTATTGATGTTGGTGCAACTAAAATAGAGAGCGTTGTTCTTGAAGTAAATGGGAGCGAAAAGCACAGATCAAGAATATCGTGTCCAAAGGAGTATACTCAAATTATAACTGCTATAAAAGATATTCATAGAAAATTAGAACAAGAGTTTAAACAAGAACTTCCGATTGGAGTTTGTCATCCAGGAGTTCACTCTCCTCAAACAGGGTTAGTAAAAAATGCACCAAATATATCTTGGTTAGAAAAAAAACCATTTCAAAGTGATCTACGTAAAGCACTTGGAAAAGAAGTATTTTGTGAAAATGATGCAAACTGTTTTGCTTTATCCGAAGCTATAGATGGTTCAGGTAAACATTACAAAATTGTTTATGGAATTATATTAGGTTCAGGAGTTGGAGGTGGTTTAGTAATAGACAAAAAAATTATTACTGGCTCGAATGGAGTAGCAGGAGAATGGGGACACAACCAAATTCCATATTTTGCAGCTAAAAAAGAAAATTTCGACTCTAGTAATGCTAGGGAAGCAGAGATTGAAAGTTTTTTATCTGGTTTAAGTTTAGCAAAAAGATTTAAGAAACTTTATGGAAAAAATTTAAAAACAAATGAAATTTTTGAATTGAACAGAAAACATGATTTAGATGCAGAAAGATTTATAGATGATTTTAAAGTAAATTTGGCAATGTCACTTTCAAGCATCATAAATATTTTAGATCCTGATGCTTTTATATTTGGAGGAGGAGTTTCAAACGAAATTGATTTTTTACATGAAATAGACTCACTAGTTAGAAAATTTGTTATTGGAAGGGAATATGAGGGTGTTTTTTTAAAACCTAGATACGGAGACGCTAGTGGCGTTAGAGGTGCCGCAAGATTAGGAAGAAGTGCAACGTATTAGAAAATTCTATTCATAATTTAATAAAAAAAATTTAATTTTTCTAAAAGTATGAAAAAATAAAAAAAAATCATAAAAAATAAATATCAACCAATAGTTGAACTTATTTTAATTTTACCAAAATAAAATTAGATATAGATATTATATATAAATCGTTAATAATTTTATTTTTTACTTTACTACTTATGTTTGAATGTGTTTTAATCCCGACTTAATAATTAATATATATATATTAAATTAACTAACTAATAAGAGGGAAATAATGAAAAAACTTATACTTTCGATTGCAGCTCTTGCATTATTTGCAACTTCTGCGTTCGCTGAAAGATACGTCATGATTACTCATGGTGAAGGAAAAGATCCTTTTTGGCCAGTAGTTCAAAAAGGTGGTGAAGATGCAGCTAGAGCAATCGGTGCTGACTTTGAATACATCTACAACCCTTCTGCTGATATGGCTGACATGGCAAGCTCAATTCAAGCTGCTGCAGCTACTCAACCAGATGGAATGGTAATTTCTTTACCAGACCCAGATGCATTAGGCCCAGCTATTAAAGCAGCTGTTGCTGCTGGTGTTCCAGTTATTACAATGAACTCTGGTTTAGAGTCTTCTGCTAGCCTAGGTGCTTTAATGCACGTTGGTCAGCCTGAATTACTTGCTGGACAAAAAGCTGGTGAAAGAGCTAAAGCTGAAGGTGCTACTAAAGCATTATGTATGATTCAAGAAGCATACAACACAGCTCTTGTAGACAGATGTGAAGGTTACGGTTCTGCAGTTCCTATGCAAATGACTGATACTACATCTGACCCTGCAACTATTCAAACTAGAGCTACTGCTGCTTTACAAGCTAACAGTGATATCAATGCAATCCTTTCAGTAGGACCACACGTATGTGAAGCTGTTGATAAAGCTTTAGTTGATCTTGGTATGACAGTACACCACTCATGCTTCGACTTGAGTCCGGCAGTGATGGATTTAATCGGATCTGGAAGAGTTTCTTTCACTATCGATCAACAACAAAGACTACAAGGTTATATGCCAGTTATCGTATTACACTTGTACAACAACAGTGCTGGACTTCTTCCAGGAGCTAACATCCCATCAGGGCCTGGCTTCGTTGACAAGTCTAACGCTTCTTCAGTTGCTGCTCTAGCAGGAATTGACAGATAGTCAGTAATAATTTAAAGGGTCGATTATTTAATCGGCCCTTTTTTTTTATAAATTAATAAGCCTTTAAATAAATGAACACATCAACAACAAAAAAACCTAGACAAGAGTCAGACCGACAAGGTGAAAAAAAATGGTACTCAGCATTAACATCTCGTCCAGAGGTCGGACCTTTTGGAGTGATGGTTTTACTTTTTTGCATGTTGGGATACTTTTCTATTCCAGAAGGACAATTTTCTTTGAACCCTTTTTCTGGTGAAGGATTTAATGCTTTAGGAATTAGAAATAATTTTAGGGTAATTGCTCAATTAGGGATTGTTGCACTTGCTGCTGGAATGTTAATCATTGCAGGTGAATTTGATCTTTCCGTTGGTTCTATGATCGGTTTTGCTGGTGGTTGTATGGCAATGATACTTAAATGGGGTTTTGCTGTTGTTATTCCTTACATATCTTTTGAGGGAGGTTTTCATTTTGAGGGATTAAGGTTATTTGAAATAAGAGATGTTTCTCCACTACTTGCAATATTAATTACTTTATGCATGACTTTATCTTTTGGATGGATTCAGGGATGGATAATAGTTAAAAGTGGTATAGCTTCTTTCATTGTTACACTAGGCGGACTTTTCTTTTTAAGAGGTTTAACAGAAGTATCCTATAGAGCATTTAATAGAGCTCCCGATCAAACTGCTGGATCAACAACTGTTACAGATTTACCAGATATTAAAAATATTATAAATGTACCAGGTCATGGAGAAATGGAAAGGGATGCGGCTAAAAATTTACCAAATGACCAACTATTAGAAATTCTTAGCACTGTGCCGGCAAGCACGGTAGCAAAATTAACTGAACGATTAACATATATTAACGAAAAAGTTGCTGCTTTCAAAACTGCCTCAAATTCAGAAAAAATGATTGCAACTTTAGAGAAATCTTTAGCTGGAGCAAAAAAATCTGGCAATGACTCAATGGTGGAAATTTTGACAAAGAAAATAGAAGCTGGAGTTAATGTCCCTGAAGTTGCTGCAAAAGCAGTTACTGATATTGATATAGCAAAAGCTTATATTGACACAATTTATACTGCAAGACCAGTCGCTAACTTTTTTGGAGGCGATATTATGGAACCAATTTTTAACTGGTTGTATTTTACTGCAGACTGGAACGTAAATAACTATGGGAACATTTTTGCTAAAGGAATGTATTCCTGTTTAATGATTTGGGCGCTTATAGCTTTAATTTTTTATTTAATTTTGAGCAAAACTCAAGCAGGTAACTGGATTTATTCAACTGGAGGAAATCTTAGTGCTGCAAAGGCTAATGGTGTGCCAACAAACAAAGTTAAGATTTCATTATTTGTGAATACTGCATTCTGTGCAACAATGTTTGCTGCATGCCAAGTATTTGAAGTTAATACTGCGGATACAGCTAAAGGTAATTTAAAAGAGTTAGAAGCAATTGCTGCAGCAGTAATTGGTGGTGTCGTGCTGACAGGAGGTTTTGGAACAATAGGTGGAATTATTTTAGGTACAATTATTTTTGGAATAGCAAAAGAAGCTTTCTTTTATATTCCAGGAATTGATGGATCATTCTACAGAGTCTTCCTTGGAGCTGTTCTTGTTACTGCTGCTCTTACAAATGAGAATATTAGGAAACGAATTATGGGAAATATCTAATGGACAAAAAACCATTAATAGAACTAAAAAATGTAGTAAAAAAATTTGGATCATTTACCGCTTTAAATGGTGTTTCATTAGATGTCTATCCAGGGGAAGTTCATGCTCTTTTAGGTGATAATGGAGCTGGAAAGTCAACCTTGATCAAAGTGTTATCCGGAGTTCATCTTATGACAAGTGGAGAAATAAAAGTTGATGGAGAAACTGTTAATTTTTCTTCACCGCGACAAGCATCTGATGCGGGTATTGGTACAGTTTATCAAGATTTAGCATTGAATGCTTTAACTTCAGTAACAAGAAATTTTTTTCTTGGACGTGAAATAAAAAAAGGACTTGGCCCATTTGGCTTAATGCAAATGGATGAGATGGACAGAATAACAATAGAAGAAATGTCTAAAATTGGAATTAATATTTCAAACCCAAACCAACCAGTTGGAACAATGTCAGGTGGACAAAGACAAACTTTAGCTATTGCAAGAGCAATTTACTTTGGTGCAAAGATATTAATATTAGATGAACCTACATCAGCATTAGGTCAAAAGCAGCAAATGGAAGTTCTAAAAACAATAAAAAAAGTTCAAAGACTTGGAAATATTGCAATTATACTTATTACACACAATGAAATTCATGCACGCCTTATAGCTGATCGATATACTTTTTTAAGTTTAGGAGAAGTGATTGGTTCAGGATTATCATCAGAACTTGGTGGTGAAGATGTAAAAAGATTGATGTCAGGTGGTGCAAAAATTGGCGATCTTGCTCAAGAATTAGAGTTATAATTTTTTTTATTTTTTTTTAATTTTTTTTCACTTAAGATTTGTCTATGCGCAAATTCTCAAGAGAAAGTTTTAATATTACTAAAGCAATAAATGAATTAATGCATGAATCCGGAGTTATAGTTATTGAAAATGCATACAATTTAAATGATATCAAAGATGCAAGAGAGATTGTTAATCATTTTGCTGATACACAGGAACAAAAAGAAACTCACTTTAATGCTGAGGCTGAAGCATCTGATAAGATTAAACTTCAGCAAAGGATATGGAATTTATTTGGTAAAGGAGAGGTATTTAGTAAGTTAATTACAAATGACATTATTTTTAGCTTAATGTCTAAACTTTTAGGTTCAGAATTTTTTTGTGGATCTTACTGCGCAAGTAGATTGTTACCAGGGTCAATAGGACAGGAACTTCATATAGATTATCCGTATTGGGATTTTTATAATAGTGAAACTTTTCCTATGGGTCTAAATAGCTCATTCGCACAAAACTGTCAGGCTACCATTCCTCTAGATATTTGTTCAGAACAATCAGGAGCAACTGCATACATACCAGGATCACAAAAGAATTTACATTATCCAAATGAAAATGACGATTTTTCAAATAAACAACAAATGATTGCTAATCCTGGAGATTTAGTTTTTTTTAATGGTAACTGTTGGCATGGAGCATCACCAAATAAATCAAATCACCAAAGAGCAGCATTATTGATAGAGTTTCTTCCTAAATATATAAAACCAGTAGAGGATTTAGTCACTTATTTATCTGAAGACTTTAAAAATAATTCAAGTCCAAAAGTGCGACAGCTTTTAGGGTTAAATTATGAATATCCAAAAATTATGGATGCGAGCAAAAAAACAAACAATATTGGTTTAGGTTATAAAGCTAAATAAAATCTATATTTTTAATTTAAATTCTCTATAAGTATTTAAAATAAATAAACAGAATAGAAAATATTAAGCTAATAGAATTTGTAAACATTACGATTTTAAAAATATAAGAGCATTTATAACAGGCGGAGGATTAGAAAAATGAAAGTAAAATATTATGATCTAGAAAATAAAAGAGTATTTATTACAGGTGGAGGATCAGGAATTGGAGCTTCAATTGTTGAACATTTTTGTGAACAAGGTTCTGAGGTTTATTTTATAGATATTAAAGTGTCAGAGGCTGAAAAATTAATTGAAGATATAAAAAATAAAAAATATTCAATACCAACTTTCATTGAATGTGATCTGTTAAATATAAAACAACTTCAAAAGACAATAGCAGACATAATAGATCAAAAAGGCCCAATTGATATCTTAATCAACAATGCTGCTAACGACACAAGACACAAAATTGATGATGTTACAGAAGAATATTGGAACGAAAGAATGAATGTAAACCTAAGACATTATTTTTTCACAGTTCAGTCAGTTAAAAAATCAATGATTGAAAATAAGGGTGGTGTAATTGTCAATATAGGATCTTCTTCTTGGATGGTTGGACAAGGTGGTATGGCAGCTTATACAGCTGCAAAATCTGGAGTAGTTGGTTTGACAAGATCATTTGCGAGAGATTTAGGTGAATTTAACATAAGGGTTAACTCAGTAGTACCAGGCTGGGTTTTAACACAAAGACAAATTGATCTTTGGTTAAACGAGGAATCTGAAAAAGATTTGATGAAAAACCAATGTTTAAAAGAGAGATTGTTACCCCACGAGCTTGCTCAAGCAGTATTGTTTTTTTCATCAGAACAATCAGGTGGATGCACAAATCAATCTTACATTGTTGATAAAGGTTGGTTGTAACAAGCTTTGTGAAAGTACAAAGCTCAATAATAGAAAATAAGCATCTAAGAGTTAAATCAATTAATATTGGTGCTTGTTTGTATGAAGTTTATGATAAGCAAAAGAAGATAAATTTAATCTTAAATCTTGGCTCTAAAAAAAATTATAGAAATAAAAATTTTTATGTAGGTGCTACGTGTGGCCGGTACGCAGGAAGAATATCAAATTCAAGATTTAAGATTAAAAAAAAGATTTATAGACTCCATGGCAATGAGGGAAGAAATACACTTCATGGAGGAAAAATAGGATTTGATAGGTTGGAATGGAAAATACACCATCATTCAAAAGCTAAAATAATCTATCAATTATTATCTAAAAATCTAGATCAAGGTTTTCCAGGAGATCTAAATTCACAGTGTATATTTGAAATTAAGAATAAAAGTTTATTTATCATATATCAATACAAATCAAATAAATTAACGCATGTGAGTTTAACAAATCACAGTTATTGGAATTTAAATAAAAATAAAAAAGAAACAATTTTTAATCATGAATTAAAAATTAATTCTGAAAAATATCTTGAGGTGAACAATAAATTGATCCCAACTGGCAAATTTGAAAAAGTTAGAAATACTATTAATGATTTTAATAAGTTTCAAAATATTGGAGAAAAAATAAATATTATCAAAAATAAAAAAACAAAAATAACACTAAATAAAATAAATGCATTAGGATTCGATTTAACATTTTGTGTTAAAAAAAATTCCAAAAATTATTTAGCCTCATTAAAAAATAAAAAAACTAATATTCAATTAGATTTTTACTCAAATCTTCCTGGGATACAGCTTTATACTAGTCAGGGTTTGCGATATAAAAACAAACTTTATCCTTACCAGGGTGTTTGTTTAGAAACTCAACACTATCCAGATGCACCAAATAACAAAAATTTTCCAAGTACTTTAATTAAACCCAAAAAACTTTATAAGTACTTTACAAAGATAAAAATCTCATAAAATGAAAAAAAAAATAAACATATCAATTGTTGGAACAGGACTAATGGGTTTACAACATATAAAAGCTATTCAAAAATCAAAGAAAGCAAATCTTCATTCGATAGTAGAGATTGGTGATAACGCTAAAAATTTATCTAAAAAATACAAGATCCCATTGTATTCAAATACAGGTGAACTGTTAAATTCAAAAAATTTAAATGCAGTGATTGTTGCTACTCCAAATCAACTCCATGAAAAGCATACAGTAAGTTTTTTAAAAAATAAAATTCCAGTATTGTTAGAAAAACCTATTTCAGATAATATTAATTCAGCTAAAAAAATTATTAGTAGTGCTAATAAAAATAAAACACCATTATTAATAGGTTATCACAGAAGACATAACTCAATAGTATCAAAGGTAAAAGGTTTAATTGATAAAGGAAAATTAGGAAATATAGTTTCAGCAAATGTTTTATGTTGGCTTTATAAACACAAAACCTATTACAAAGAAAAATGGAGAGTAAGTAAAGGTGGTGGGCCTTTAGGCATCAATTTAGTTCATGATATTGATATGATTTGTTATTTATTGGGTTCAATAAAATATGTTCAAGCGTTTACAACAAATATAACCAGAAAATTTCAAGTAGAAGATACAGCTACAATAAGTTTGATCTTTAATTCAGGAGCACTTTGTACACTAAATTTGTCAGATACAATTGTTGCACCTTGGAGTTATGAATTAACCGCTGGAGAAAATCCTGCATACCCAATTACAAACCAATCTGCATATATGATTGGAGGCACAAAAGGTTCTTTACAGTTTCCTAATCTTAAACATTGGTTTTATAAAAAAGAACGAAGCTGGTGGAATAAGATTTTTGTTAATGAAGATAAAAACAAAAAAGATGACAATACATTAGTAAATCAAATTAACCATTTTGCTGATGTAGTTACTAAAAAAGCTAAACCAAAAGTGAATGGTAATGATGGTTTAATTTCTCTCAAAATTTTTGCAGCAATAACTAAAAGTGCGAAAACTGGCAAAAAAGTAAGAATATAAACTTTTTATTAAAATTTAAATCATTCATTGTTTTGACATATTTTATTTGTTAACTTTTTATATGAAAAAAATTATCTTACTTGCTTTATTTAGTTTTTTATTTTTTACAAATTCAAATGCTGCATGTGACGATCCTTTAACAGAAGGTGTAGATTATTCTAATTGTAGATTTTCAGATTCTCAAGATTTACAAGGAAGTTATCTTCCAAATTCAAATCTTTCTTTTGCAAGTTTTATTCAAGTAAATTTTGATAAAAGCATTATGATGACATCAAATCTATCATTTGGTACGTTTCCAGAATCTACTTTTGTAAGAGCTAATCTTTATGAATCTGTTTCAATTGGTGCGAATTTTGAAAAAACTAACTTTACTGGAGCAAACTTAACCAGAGTTGATTTTATGGGCGCAACATTGATCGAAGCTAATTTTCAAAACTCTAATTTGATGGAAGCTAATTTTACATCATCTAACATTACCAATGCTAATTTTGATGGAGCTAATTTAACTGGAGCTACTTGGACCAATGGTCAAACGTGTGGTCCAGAGTCGATTGGTACTTGTAAACAATAGTTAATGAATACCTCAGTAAATACTGATGATGTTATTTTTAATTTTTTTAAACAAATTTGTGATGAAAAAGATGATCAAAAATGTGTTGAGCTTGGGAAAGAATGGATAAAAGCAATGGAAACAAATTTGTCTGAAATGGAGAAAAACTTAAATGGAGCTGATTACATCAAACATAAAGATGATATTCAAAGTAACAGAAACCATCTTAATAGCTTAAAAAATAAAACTTCATCTGAGTGGAGAAAATACGCTACACAATGTATGATCGAAATAATGAACCATAAAAATCAGAAATAATTAAATTTTAAAAAGACTTTCAATAATAAACAAAATATATTAAGTATATCAACAAGGGGTGTCTTAACAGACTGAGATCATACCCAAAGAACCTGTCCGGTAATTCAGAAAGGGATAAAATGGATAAAACATATTTTTTAACTCAATCAACCTCATTAACATTAGTTATTACAATTAGTTTAATATTTGCTTTCTTGGGAATTTATCATTCTAAAAAATTTAGAGGAATAAATAATTATTTAACTGCAAATAGAAACATTGGTTTATTTTCACTTACCACAAGTCTAGTAGCATCAGCTTTAGGAGCCTGGATTCTATTTGGTCCAGTTGCGGCTGCAACATGGGGTGGAGTAGGTGCTGTTATTGGATATGCATTAGGCACAGCTTTTCCGATGATTTTCTTAATTTATTTTGGAAAAAAAATTAGAAAAGAGTTTCCAAAAGGGTCTTCTTTAGTTGAGTTTATGAGAAAGAAATTTAGCAAAAGCCTATTTAAGTTAATTTTGTTAATGACAATCTTTTATATGTTTATTTTTCTTTGTGCAGAAGTAACGGCGGTTGCTGTATTAATCAATTATATATCTGGAACAGAATTGTGGATTACAGCGTTAATAGTTTTGGTAGCTACCTTAAGCTACACCCTTTATGGTGGGCTAAGAGCATCAATATTTACTGATAATATTCAAATGATTGTAATTGGTGTTTTATTATTTGTTTTGATTTCAATCATTAGTTCATCTTCAGGGGATAATTTTTCTTTTTCTTTAGTTAATGAGAAAAACCCTCAACTAATAAGTTCAAAATATATTCCAGGATACACTGCTGGATTAACTTTTTTTATAGCAGTTGCAGCAACTAATTTATTTCATCAAGGAAATTGGCAAAGAGTATATGCAGCAAAAGATTATCAAACATTAAAAACTGGTTTGATAATTTCTTTCTTTATTATTGTTCCAATAGTTTTTTTAATGGGATTTATTGGAATGGTTTCATTTTCAATGGACCCATCTGTTAGACCAGATTTAGGATTTTTTAATTTATTATTAAAAGATCAAACAGAAATTTTATCCTTATTGATCGTTGTACTTGGTCTTGCATTAACAATATCTACTGTTGATACTTTAGTTAATGCTATTTCAAGCTTGTTTGTAGTTGATGGCAAAGCAACTTTTAACTTAGATAAAAAAACTGATTACTTAAAACTATCTAAGTATTTTATTTTAATCTTGTCTGTAATTGCTTTTGGAGTTGCTTCAAAAGGATTTGATATTTTATATTTGTTCTTACTTGCAGATTTATTTTGTTGTGCGTTTGTAGTGACTGTTTTTTATAGTTTCTATAATAAGGTGGATGAAAAAAATGCTTATGTTTCAATTATAATTGGTCTAATTGCAGGATTTTTAATGTTTCCATTTCCAGATTTTTCTAAAAGTTTATTAGTAGGAGTAATTTTTCCTACAGATATATTTTCACCTTTTATAGCTCAATCTTTATTATTTTTATCTTTTTTGGTTGCAACTTTCTTGCCAGTAATAATTTTGAAAATTAAATTTAGATAGAGGATTTTAAAGCGTCATAAATAAGTTCTTTGGTTGTCTCACCAATACTTCTGTAAACTTCTTTATTATCTTTAAAAATTAAAAGTGTTGTTTGATATTGAACATTAAAAAATTTAGCAATTTCTTTATTTGTTACATCAAAAGCAAAGTATTCCATATTTTCAAAATCTTTTTTTGCTTTTTTTAATACTTCCATTTGACCCGCACATGACGAGCAATATTTAATCCAAGAACTCACAACAACAACTTTTCCTTCCGATAAAGCTTTATCAAATAATTGTTTATCATAAGTCGTTTCTTTACTAGTTGCTTTGGAAGTCAATGCTAATACAAAACAAATAAATATTAAAAATTTTTTCATATGTTTTTCATGTAACGTAAATTTTAATTTATTGTAATACAATAAATTGTCTCTATATATGGTTATCAAATGTCTAGTGATCAAATTACCATAAATAACTTATCAAAAGTCTTTGACAATGGATTTGAAGCATTAAAAAACATTAATCTTAATATTAAAAAGGGTGAAATTTTTGCGATGCTTGGACCAAATGGCGCAGGAAAGACAACTCTTATAAGTATTATCTGTGGAATAGTAAGACCTTCTTCAGGAAAAGTTACCGTGGATGAATTTGATATTATTGATGATTATAGAGAAACAAGGTCAAAAATTGGTTTAGTTCCACAAGAGCTTACTCTGGAACAATTTGAAACCGTATTTAATAACGTTTCCTACTCCAGAGGTTTATATGGAAAAAAACCTGACCAAAAACATATTGAAAAAGTTTTAAAAGATTTGAGTTTATGGGATAAAAAAGATCTAAGACTTAGACAGTTGTCTGGAGGAATGAAAAGAAGAGTTTTGATTGCTAAAGCATTATCTCATGAACCAACTATTTTGTTTTTAGATGAACCAACTGCTGGAGTAGATGTTGAGTTAAGACAAGACATGTGGAAAGTTGTTGAAAGTTTAAGAAAAACTGGCGTTACAATAATTTTAACCACACACTACATAGAAGAAGCAGAGGCTATTGCGGATAGAGTAGGAGTTATCAATCAAGGAGAAATAATAGTTGTTGATGAAACAAAAGAATTATTAAAGAAAATGGGTCATAAGAAACTTACGGTAGAATTACAGGAAGACGTTAAAGAAATACCAAATAGTTTAGTAAAATACAATCTTGAGATTGGAAAAGATAAAATGTCAATTGATTATACTTACAATGTTCAAGCAAAACAAACAGGTATTACAAATTTACTTCAAGATTTAAAAGATGCAGGATTTAAACTAAAGGATCTAAAAACAGAACAGAGTACACTAGAAAAAATTTTTGTAAGTTTAGTAAAGGAAAACAATGAAATTTAATTATTACGCATTTAAAGCAATTTATCTTCATGAGATGGATAGATTTAGACGAACATTGATGCAATCTTTATTATCGCCAGTGTTATCTACTTCTTTATATTTTATTGTTTTTGGTTCAGTAATCGGAGGGTATGTTGAAAATATTGATGGCATTAGTTATGGATCATACATCGTACCTGGTTTGTTGATGCTTACATTATTAACCCAATCAATAAGTAACACATCCTTTGGTATTTTTTTTCCTAAATTTAATGGAACAATTTATGAAATTTTAGCTGCACCAATTTCAACTCTAGAAATAGTTCTTGCATTTGTTGGTGCAGGAGCAACCAAAACTTTAATTGTTGGTTGTATGATATTTATTACTTCAACTTTTTTTGTTGAAGTTGAAGTGCAATTCCCAATATTAATGATTTTTCTTTTAGTATTAGTTTCATTTACTTTTGCATTGTTCGGTTTTTTAATTGGATTGATGAGTTCTAATTTCGAACAAATGTCAATCATACCAACTCTTGTTATAACTCCAATGGTTTTTTTAGGTGGAAGCTTATATTCTTTAGATATGCTTCCAGAGTTTTGGCAAATAGTTACATATTTTAATCCAGTGGTATATCTGATAAATGGATTAAGATTTTCATTTTATGGAGTATCAGATTTTAATATATGGATAAGTGTTGGTTTAATGTTAAGCTTTTTGATTATTTGTATAGTGATTGTTACAACGCTTCTTAAAAAAGGTTATAATATAAAAGCATAAATAATGATTAAATATATTCTTCCAGCTATTATTATTTTTTTGATTGTTTTGTTCTGGGAGAAAATTACCGAATTTGTAGAAAAAAAATTCAATATTAAGCTTAATTATATTGTCGTTAGCTCCATAATTGCTGCAATAGTAGTAATTCTTTTACTCCTTAATTACTAGGATTTATGAACATTCTTGATGTTTCAAATTTTGAAATAAAGGAAACGGATGGAGTTTTTACCTTTAAAAATGAAAATACAACAATAGGCTTTGTTAGATTTAATGAGAAAGGAGAGGTAGAGTATATTTTTGTTAATCCAATTTTTAGAA
>CACBEJ010000010.1 GCA_902538255.1 uncultured Pelagibacteraceae bacterium
AGAATTTATCTCTTAACGATTCTAATCAAATAATAAAAATTGATCAGGCAAATTTTAATTATTTAGATACAGAAAATAAGATAAATAATTACATTATAAAAAAAATAGAAGGCCAAAATTATTTAATTGATGGCACTTCATTTAATGCAAATTCTTTAATTTCAAATTTATTAGACTCCAATGATATAAAAGAAAAAAATCTTTTTGAAAATAATTTAAATGTAGATCTAAATTTTGGGGAAGTTTACTTTGATAAAATAAACTTTGTTAAGAATTTAAATGGAAAGATAAATATTATTAATAACAAAGTAGAAGAAGCAGATATTTTGGCCTTTTATAGTAATTCTCAAAATATAAAATTTACAATTAGAACAAATGATCAAGGTGAAAAAATCACCACTCTTTTTTCATCTAGAGCAAAACCACTTGTAGATAGATATAAATTTATAAGAGGATTTAAAGATGATAGAGATGGATATTTAGACTTTTACTCTATAAAAAAAGATGGAGTTTCAACTTCTAAATTAGTAATTGATAATTTTAAAGTTAAAGAAATTCCAGCGTTAGCCAAATTGTTGGCTCTTGCGTCTCTCCAAGGTATAGCAGACTTACTTACAGGAGAGGGTATTAGATTCACAGATTTTGAAATGGATTTTACTAATCAAAATAAAGTTATGAAAATTCAGGAGTTATACGCAATTGGTCCAGCTATATCTTTTTTATTGGAAGGATATATTGTGGAAGATAAATTAATCAGTTTAAGAGGAACCTTGGTTCCTGCGACAACAATTAACAGATCTATTGCTTCAATACCTTTACTTGGAGATTTACTGATTGGAAAGAAAGTGGGTGATGGTGTTTTTGGAGTTAGTTTTAAAATTAAAGGTCCCCCTAAAAGTTTAGAAACTACTGTAAATCCAATAAAAACTTTAACACCAAGATTTATTACCAGAACTTTAGAGAAAATTAAAAAAAATTAATTTAATTCTATTTTGATATGTCTTTTTTTTCCTAGGGAAAGTTTAAGATAGTTGTCTTTAAATAAACTTTTATTAATTTCAAATTTTTCATCTAAAATAACATTATCATTTATTTTAACTGCTTTTCCTTTTACAAGTCTTTTGATTTCGCTTTTTGAATTTTCTAATTTAGATAACAAAACAAGATCTACTATATTTATTTTATTCTCAATCTGATTTGATTGAATATCAACTTTAGGTAAGTTTGAACCTAGAGTATTTCCAGAAAAAGCTTCTTTTGCTGCTTGCTCAGAATTTTTAGCTGCCTCTTTTCCATGTAACATTTCTGTGGTTTTATTAGCAAGTAGAATTTTTAATTCATTTATATCTTTATCTTTAATTGTTTCTATTTCCTTAATTTCAATTTCAGTAAACATTTTTAAAAACTTAATTACATCTCTATCATCTATGTTTCTCCAAAACTGCCAATAATCATACGCCGATAAATATTTTTTATCTAACCAAATAGCTCCACTTTCAGTTTTTCCCATTTTAGTACCAGTTGCTAATGTAATTAGGGGCGTTGTTAAACCAAAGGTTTGATTATTAGAATACCTTTTTATTAGCTCAACACCATTAACAATGTTCCCCCATTGATCTGATCCTCCGATTTGTAAGATACAATTTTCTTTTTTATTTAATTCAAGAAAATCGTATGCTTGTAAAATCATGTAATTAAACTCCATGTAGCTCAGCGATTGCTCTCTATCCAATCTAAGTTTTACACTATCAAATGTTAACATTCTATTTATCGTGAAATGTTTTCCTATATCTCTTAAAAAAGAAATATAATTTAAATCCTTAAGCCAATTATAATTATTTACAAATAATGGTTTTGTATTTGGATCATCATTATCTAAAAATTTTTTTAAAATATTTTTGATATTTTTAATATTGTTTTCAATCTCTTCTTCACTTAATATTTTTCTAGTTTTGTCTTTACCAGATGGATCACCTATTCTTGTAGTTCCTCCTCCAAGTAAAACTATTGGTCGATGTCCATTTTTCTGAAGTAGCCGTAAACACATTAATTGTAATAAGCTGCCTACATGCAAGCTTTCAGCTGTACAATCAAAACCTATGTAACCTTTTATCTTTTCTGTATCTAATTTTTTAGATAATTCCTCTTCACTTGTACATTGATAGAAAAAACCTCTATCTTTAAATTCTTTTAAAAATTTATTCATAAGCTTATATTTACAATATACAAATTTTTTTTAAAAAACATATCAATGAAAAAAAAATTATATACTGCAATTGGATTAATGAGTGGAACATCTATGGATGGTATTGATTTATCTATAATAAGATCTGATGGATACCATGAATTTTCAAACATTTTAGATGATTATTATGAATACGATAAAAATCTTCAGGAAAAACTAATTCGATTAAGGGATTTAATTCAAACAAAGAATGATCTTTTACAAAATTCAGAAAAATTGAGAGAATTAGAGCGGAATTTAACTCTTTTTCATGCTGATGCAGTTAATCAATCATTAAAAAAATATAGAGATCCTATTGATTTCATAGGTTTTCATGGTCAAACAATTTTTCATAACCCACACGAGAAAATTACCAATCAATTAGGAGATGGAAAACTATTATCTCAAATAGTCAAAAAAAAAGTCATTTATGATTTTAGAAAAGCGGATATTCAAAATAATGGTCAAGGTGCACCTTTAACACCTATTTTTCATCATATTTTATCAAAAAAAATTAATCAAAAATTTAATCTTAAATTTCCAATAGGTTTCTTAAACATAGGTGGTATAGCAAATGTTACAAAAGTTATTGATGACTCAGATAATTTTCAAAATAATCTTTCAGCTTTTGATATAGGTCCTGGTAATTGTTTAATTGATGAATGGGTAAGAAGTAATTCATATAAAAAATTTGATAAAAATGGTGAGATAGCTAAAGCAGGGAAAGTTGATCAATTAATTCTAAATCAGGCAATAGATAATTTTAAAATAAATTCCTATTCTCAGTCAATGGATATTAAAAATTTTGATGTATCTTTTGCAAGAGGTTTATCTTTAGAGAATGGCTGTGCTACTATAACAGATTTTACCGCATATTTGATTTCAGAAGGATTAAAAAATATTAGTCAAAAAAATAAAATTACATTTTTATTTTGTGGTGGGGGTAGAAAAAATATTTATTTAATTGATTCTATTAAAACTTATTTAAAAAATGAAAATAATATTTCTGTAGAAATTATAGATAATTATAATTTAAAAGGTGATTATATTGAATCCCAGGCATTTGGATATTTAGCAATAAGATCATTTTTAAATTTACCAATTTCTTTTAGCAGCACAACTGGATGCAAAGATTTTACAGTTGGTGGAAAATTAGTAAAAAATTTTTAATATAGCGCTGTTTCTTTTTTTATATATTTATCAAGATGCTTAATTAAAGCATTACTTGTTTTGGAAAAAAAATGGTTAGCTTCAGATATTGCATTAAATTCTACTTTAATACCTTTTTGTGCACTCAATCTTTTATCAAGCTCAGCAATGTATTCAACTGGCACTAATTCATCTTTTTTACCATAAGCAACTAAACCTGAAGTTGGACATGGAGATAAAAAAGAAAAATCATAAACATTTGGTTGAGGTGAGATAGCAATAAATCTATTAATTTCTGGTCTTCTCATTAATAATTGCATTGCAATTAATGATCCAAATGAAAATCCCGATACCCAACATTGAGAATTATCAAAATTTTCTCTTTCTAACCAATCTAAAGCTGCTGCCGCATCAGCAAGTTCACCTTGACCATTATCAAATTCTCCATCACTCTTGCCAACACCTCTAAAATTTACTCTACATACTGAAAAATCGTTATCCATAAAAGTATAAAAAGTATCTACCACTACTTTATTATTCATTGTTCCACCATATTGAGGATGTGGTTGTAATACCAAAGCAATTGGAGAAGTGTTTTTTTTACTTTTATAATATTTGGCTTCTAGTCTTCCTGCAGGTCCTGGTATAAATATTTCTGAAATTTTATTATCCATAAAGTGATATTGATTATTATTCTCAAAAAAAATGTACGTTTATCACAAGTCAGCGTCAAAATGTGAGTTTTTTTTTATAACTCTAAACTTGACCATTTTGGTCAGGTATGTATAAAAACCCACGTTTTAAGGGTAAAATATGAAATTAACATCAAAAGGTAGATACGCAGTAATGGCATTAGTGGATTTGGCCAGGTTTGACAATATCAATCCAGTATCGTTAAGAGATATATCGTTGAGACAAGGTATATCTTTAGATTACTTAGAACAAATTTTTTTTAAATTAAAAAAAAATGAAATTGTTAAAAGTATAAGAGGAACTCAAGGAGGATACGTTCTTAATAAAAACCCGAACGATATTAAATTAACAAATATCTTTCATGCTGTAGATGAAAAAGTAAAAACTGTTCAATGTAAAAAAGAATCAAAAAAAGGATGCAATGGTAAAGCCACAAAGTGTGTTACTCATAATTTATGGGATGAATTAGAGTTACACATAAATACATTTTTTGAGAATAAAAGCCTAAAAGATTTATTAAATAATAATAAAGAGACAAGAGTTTAGAATGGATAACAGACAAAAAGAAATAAATAATTTAAAAGACTATAAATATGGTTTTTCAACAGATATAGAAAATATTCAAGCACCCAAAGGTTTGAATGAAGATGTTATTAAATTTATTTCTAATATTAAAAAAGAACCTCAATGGATGCTTGAGTTTAGATTAAAAGCTTTTGAAAGATTTAAAATTTTAAAAGAACCAGATTGGCAAAAACCTAAATTTCCAAAAATAGATTATCAGGATTTATATTATTACTCTGCTCCTAAAAGTATGAAAGATAAACCAAAGAGTTTAAATGAACTGGATCCTAAACTTTTAGAAACTTATAAAAAACTTGGAATACCCTTGCAAGAACAAGCGAGATTAAATGGAATAGCTGTTGATGCTGTATTTGATTCAGTTTCTGTAGCTACTACTTTTAAAGATGAGTTGACTAAACAAGGAATTATATTTTGCCCAATATCAGAAGCGATTCAAAATCACCCTCAATTAGTAAAAAAATATTTAGGCTCTGTCATTCCAACAAGTGATCATTTTTTTGCAACATTAAATTCTGCAGTTTTTACAGACGGTTCTTTTGTATACATTCCAGAGGGAGTTAGATGTCCAATGGAACTATCAACTTATTTTAGAATTAATGCATCAAATACAGGTCAATTTGAAAGAACTTTGATTATTGCAGACAAAGGAAGCTATGTTAGTTACTTAGAAGGCTGTACAGCTCCGATGAGAGATGAAAACCAATTACATGCTGCTAATGTAGAATTAATTGCACTAGATGATGCAGAAATAAAATATTCAACAGTTCAAAATTGGTATCCAGGTGATAAAGATGGGAAAGGTGGAATTTATAATTTTGTAACAAAAAGAGGTTTATGCAAAGGAAAAAATTCAAAAATTTCGTGGACACAAGTAGAAACAGGTTCTGCGATTACCTGGAAGTATCCTAGTTGTATTCTTAAAGGAGATAATTCTGTTGGTGAGTTCTATTCAATAGCAATAACTAACAATCATCAGAAAGCTGATACAGGCACTAAAATGATACATCTGGGCAAAAATACTAAAAGTAAAATAATTTCGAAAGGAATATCAGCTGGGAGTTCAGATATGACTTATAGAGGTTTAGTTGATATTTCATCAAAAGCAAAAAATTCAACTAATTATACTCAGTGTGATTCTTTATTAATGGGTAACAAGTGTGGAGCTCACACTGTTCCATATATAAAAAATAAAAATTCTGAGTCAAATATTGCTCATGAGGCAACCACATCAAAGATTAGTGAGGAGCAGTTGCATTATTGTCAGCAAAGAGGATTAAATCCAGAGGAAGCTGTTGGCCTGATTGTTAACGGTTTTTGCAAGGAAGTATTACAACAATTGCCTATGGAATTCGCTGTAGAAGCCCAAAAACTTGTAGGTATCAGTCTGGAAGGAAGTGTTGGTTAATATGCTTAAAATAAATAATTTAAATGCAACGATTGATAACAAGTCTATTTTAAACGGACTATATTTAGATATAAATCCCGGTGAAGTTCATGCAATTATGGGTCCTAATGGATCTGGAAAAAGTACATTATCAAATATTCTATCTGGAAAAAAAGGCTATGAAGTTTCTGGGGAAGTTCTTTTTGAAGAAAAAGATTTATTTGAACTTGAAACAGAGGAAAGAGCACACAAAGGTATATTTCTAGCTTTCCAATACCCTTTAGAAATTCCAGGTGTAAATACAAATATATTTTTAAAAACTTCTTTGAATGCTGTTAGAAAAGCTAGGGGCGAGAAAGAGCTTGATGCTATTGAATTTCTTAAGTTGGTAAAAGAAAAATCTAAAGAACTAAAATTTGATGAGGAAAAATTAAATAGACAATTAAATGTTGGTTTTTCTGGAGGTGAAAAAAAGAAAAATGAAATTTTGCAAATGTCATTGTTAGCACCAAAATTATCAATTCTTGATGAAACTGATTCTGGTTTAGATATTGATGCTTTAAAGATTGTTGCTGATGGAGTTAATACATTAAGAAATAAAAATAATTCATTTTTAATTATTACACACTACCAAAGATTGCTTGATTATATAAAACCTGACTTCGTTCATGTTTTGATGAATGGAAAAATTGTAAAATCTGGTGGTCCAGATTTAGCTTTAGAATTAGAAAAAAAAGGATATGAAAATTTTAATTAAATGAAAGAACAATTACAAAAAGATTTTAATAAT
Organism: uncultured Pelagibacteraceae bacterium; assembly: GCA_902538255.1. Taxonomy (GTDB): domain Bacteria; phylum Pseudomonadota; class Alphaproteobacteria; order Pelagibacterales; family Pelagibacteraceae; genus Pelagibacter. Next base: position 6,826 of record CACBEJ010000010.1, read on the forward strand.
AGTATAAAAAATTTGAGTTTATCTCAAAAAGATATTGAAATAAAAAAATTTTGTTTAGATAATTTTATAGATAAAGGTTTTCCAAACAGAAAAGAGGAAGATTGGAAATTTTCAGATCTCAGTCAAATAATAAAAAATAATATTGGGGAACTTAGTTTTTATAACGATCAAGCCTCTACTAATAAAGTCGATACTTCTGTATTTGTAGATGGATTAGAACATAATAAAATAGTTTTTATAAATGGTAGAATTGAAAAAATTGATTTTGATTATGAAAAAAAAGATCAAATAGAAATAATTGATCAATCAGAAACTATAAATGAATTTAGAAATAGTAATTCGTTATCAGACTTGAACAATGCCTTTACTAATAAATGTTTTAAAATATTGGTAAAAAAAGGTTATCAATTAATAAAACCTCTTATAATTTATCATACAACAAACTCAAAAATTTGGTCTAAAAACATTAATTTACGACTTAATTTTGAACTAGATAAAGATAGCTCATTAAGACTTATAGATTTGTTTAATGATACATCTGAAAAGAATTTTTTAAATATATTTTATAACTTTGAGTTAAAAGAGAATGCAGTTTTAAAAAACTATAAAGTAGATAAATTTGAAAATAAAAATATTAAATATTCTTTTAACAATATTGATCAAGATAAGAACAGTATTTCTGAAACATTTATTTTATCTTCTGGATCAAATTTTTCTAAAAATGAGATTAATTGTAATTTAAATGGCATTTATGCTTCAGCTTTTGTAAATGGTATTTTTTCATTAAATAGTGATAAACATCACGAAATTAGATCAATAATAAATCATCTAAACGAAAATACAAAAAGTTACCAACTAATTAAAAGTGTATTAGATGAAAGCTCAAAAGCAGTTTACCAAGGAAAAATATTTGTAAATTCAGACGCTCAGAAAACCGATGGATACCAATTGAGTAAAGCAATATTGTTAAATAAAGAGTCAGAGTTTAACGCTAAACCAGAACTAGAAATTTATGCTGATGACGTTAAATGTTCCCATGGTTCAGCGTCAGGTAGTTTAAATGAGGATTCTATATTTTATTTAATGTCTAGAGGTCTAAGTTATCAGCAGTCAAGAGAGTTATTAATTAATGGTTTTTTACTAGATGTAGTTGAAAAAATTACTGACTCGGAAATAAAAAACTTAATAAAAAATATGATTGGAATCAAAGAATGAATATTGATCAGATTAAAAAAGAATTTCCAATTTTTGATGAAAAAATTAAAAATAACGATCTAGTATATTTAGATAGTGCGAACTCATCTCAAAAACCTAAGGTAGTTGTAGATAGAATTAACGAATTTTATACCAAACAATTTTCAAATGTTGGCAGAAGTGTTCACTATCTTGCTGTAGCAGCTACCAACTTATACGAAAATACAAGAACATCTGTTCAAAAATATATTAACGCTAAACATAAAAATGAAATTGTTTTTACAAAGGGTGCTACAGAGGCATTAAATTTAGTGGCCAACACATTAGGACAAAGTCACCTAAAGGAAGGTGATGAAGTATTGATTACTGAACTTGAGCATCATTCAAATTATGTCCCATGGCATTTTTTAAGAAAATCAAAAAATATAAAAATTAATTTTGCTGAAATAAACGAATACGGTGAAATTACTCTTGAAGAAATAGAAAAGAAAATAACTTCAAAAACAAAATTAATCTCAATAACTCATTTATCTAATGTAACTGGTGCAATTCTACCATTAAAAGAAATTACCCAGCTTGCGCACTCAAAAGGAATAATTGTTGTAGTCGATGGATGTCAGGGAGCACCACATTTAAAATTAGATATGCAAGATTTAGATTGTGATTTTTATGCAATTTCATGCCACAAGATGTATGGACCTACAGGTTTAGGAGTTCTATACGGTAAAAAAAAATGGTTAGAAGAATTACCTCCATATCAAGGAGGTGGAGGGATGATAAATGAAGTTAAAAAAGATAGAATTTCATATGGTGAATTGCCTAACAAGTATGAGGCAGGGACCATGGCTACAGCACAAGTAATTGCTTTTGACCAATCAATAAAATTTTTAGAGAGTATTGGTATCGAAAATGTAATGAAACACGAAGCAGACTTAGTAGAATATGGACAAGAGTTATTGCAAAAAAATAACTCAGTTAAACTTATTGGAAATCCAAAAAATAAAGGAGGGGTTTTATCATTCACTATAAAAGGAGTTCACCCTCATGATATTGCAACTATCTTGGATGAAGACGGGGTTGCGATAAGAGCAGGACATCATTGTTGTCAAATTTTACATGACAAATTAAATATCCCAGCAAGCGCTCGAGCATCAGTTGGTGTTTATAATACAAAAGAAGATTTAGATCAGTTAAACGAGTCGATAAACAATTGTAAAAAAATATTTAACTTATAATGAATTTAAAAGAGTTATATCAAGAAATTATATTGGAGCATGGTAAAAATCCAAGAAATCTTAGAAAGACAGAAGGTTTTAATAAAGATGCTAAAGGTAATAATCCTCTTTGTGGTGATAATGTTCATGTTTATTTAAAACTAAATGGACAAAAAATTGTAGAGGACGCATCCTTCGAAGGTAGCGGTTGTGCCATTTCAATGGCTTCAGCTTCTATTATGACAGATTTGATTAAAGGAAAAAATGAGCATGAGGCCAAAGAAATAGTTGAGGATTTTTTAGGTATGATTAAAGAAAATCCTGAATTAAAATCTCAGCATTTAAGTGATGATGAAAAAACTAAACTAATGTGTTTATCTGGTGTTAAGCAATATCCAATGAGAGTTAAATGTGCAACATTATCTTGGCACACAATGGTTTCCGCTTTTGATGAAAAAACAGAGGAAGTAAAAACAGAAAATTAAATTATGTCGAAAAAAGAACAGATAATTGAAGAGATAAGAAAAATTTATGACCCAGAGTTACCTGTAAATATCTACGAATTAGGTTTGATTTATGATATTAAAGTAAAAGATGAAAAGATTGCTATTATTAAAATGACTTTGACAACTCCAAATTGTCCAGTTGCAGAAAGTTTACCAAAGGAAGTGAAAGAGGGCGCAATGCAAGTTGAAGGTATTGAGGATGTTGATCTAGAGTTGGTTTGGGATCCACCATGGAACAAAGATATGATGTCAGAATCAGCAAAATTGGAATTAAATTTGTAATGAACCCTATAATTAAATTAAGTGATAACGCAGCATCAAGAATAAAAGAGATAATGGCTAATGCTGAAAAAGGCTCTATCGGTGTTAGAGTATCAGTAAAATCTGGTGGTTGCGCAGGGATGTCATATGTAATGGAATATACAAAAGAGTTAAATCCTAATGATGAAGTTATTGAAGATAAGGGTGTAAAAGTATTCGTTGATTCAGCTGCTATTATGTACCTGCTAGGAACTGAAATGGATTATAAAAAAGAGGAATTGTCCTCCTCATTTGTGTTTAATAATCCAAATGAAACTGAGCGATGTGGCTGTGGAGAATCCTTCAAAACATCATAGGTTGTATTATCCTAATATTTGCATATCTGAATTGCATTTTATGCATATCTAGTGTATAGATTCGTTATGAATAAATTTGAGTTTAAAAATCTAGTTAAGAACCTAAAAGATTCTTTAAAAGAAAAAGCTTTCTTTAAGGATTTACGAAAAGAAGTTGAAACTGGTGCTAATGGTACCCAAGATTACGTCGTAAAAAAAGGTATTAACAAGAATACAATTGCAACAACAAAACAGTAGCTAAATATTTAGCAGCTGTAATACATCTCAAACTCAACAGGATGAGGTGCATGTTCAAATTTATGAATTTCCTCGAACTTTAAAGCAATATAAGCATCAATTTGATCATCAGTAAAGACACCACCTTGAGTTAAAAATTCTCTGTCTTTATCTAAACTTTCCATTGCTTCCCTTAATGATCCGCATACAGTTGGAATAGATTTAACTTCTTCTGGTGGTAATTCATATAAATCTTTATCAAATGACTCACCTGGATGAATTTTATTTTTAATTCCATCTATTCCAGCCATTAACATTGCTGCAAAGGTTAGATATGGATTTCCTGAGGCATCAGGGAATCTAATTTCACATCTTGCACCTTTTTTACTTAAGGTAATAGGAATTCTACATGATGCTGATCTATTTCTAGCTGAGTAAGCTAGTAATACCGGAGCCTCAAAACCAGGAATTAATCTTTTATAGCTATTTGTAGTTGCATTTGAAAATGCATTGATTGCTTTTGCATGTTTTAAAATTCCACCAATATAATGCAAAGCAGTTTCCGACAAACCTGAATAAGCATCACCAGAAAATACTGGTGTATCACCTTTCCATATTGATTGATGAGTATGCATTCCAGAACCATTATCACCCGCAACTGGTTTAGGCATAAATGTTGCTGTTTTTCCAAATGAATGAGTTACCATTTGAACAACATATTTGTATAACTGAACATTATCAGCTTGATCAACTAAAGTTCCAAAATACATTCCCAACTCATGCTGACTTGGTGCAACTTCATGGTGATGTTTTTCAACTTTAATACCCACTTCTTTTAGGTTTTTTAAATATTCACTTCTCATATCCTGTTCGCTATCTACAGGCGGAACAGGAAAGTATCCTCCTTTTACACCAGGTCTATGACCCATGTTTCCATTTTCATATTCTTTACCAGAATTATATGGACCTTCTTTACTGTCTAGGGCAAATCCACACTCATTCATATCATTTTTAATTCGCACATCGTCAAATACAAAAAACTCAGGCTCTGGACCAAAAAAAGCTTTATCACCAATTCCAGAAGATTTTAAATATTCCTCTGCTTTTTTTGCTATACCTCTAGGATCTCTCTCATATGGTGTTTTCTTTATCGCATCAAGAATATCGCAAAACAAAACTACTGTATTATGAGACGTAAAAGGATCCATAAACATTCTTGAAGTATCAGGTTTCAAAATCATGTCAGACTCATTAATTGCTTTCCATCCTGCAATAGAGGATCCATCAAAAAATACTCCTTCATTTAACATTCCCTCATCAACTACCGTTGAGTCCATAGTTAAATGCTGAAGTTTACCTCTTGGATCTGTAAATCTTAAATCTACAAATTCCGCATCTTTTTCTTTGATATATTTTAGAACGTTAGCTGCACTCATTTTGTCTCCTATGTAATTTGGTTTGGCCTGATTACCAAAAAAATAATGGAAAATATTGCTTATTTAACAAATAACACCTATGCAATTATTACATAAGTAGTGTAATTAATCAGTGAATTTTTTAAGAAATTAAAACAATGAATTCAATACTATTTAAAGAGCCGGTTAAAAGAGCAGAAAAAGCAATTAAAGAATTTAATCCTAATCTGAGAGTTATAGTTTTAGAGCAAACAGCAAGGACAGCGCAAGATGCTGCTACAGCTTTAGGTTGTAAAGTTGGAGCAATTGTAAAAAGCTTACTTTTCAAAGCAGGAGAAGAATTTATTCTTTGTTTAGTTTCAGGAGACAAAAGATGTTCTTTGAATAAGTTAAAAAAAATCTTAAATGAAAAAGACGTTTCTATGGCTAATCCTGAAGATGTTAAAAAAGTTACAGGTTATACAATTGGGGGTGTTTCCCCAACAGGTCATTTGATAAAAATAAAAATATTTATTGATGAAAATTTAAAAAATTTTGACTCTATCTTTGCAGCAGCTGGACATCCTAATGCAGTTTTTAAAATAGATTTTGAAAGTTTAAAATCATTAACTTCAGGTGTAACAAAAGAGATAACAGAATGAGAAAACCTAAATTAGTTGATTATTTGTTGTTGACTATATTGTCTTTAATATGGGCTTCAGCTTTTTTTAATATTAAAATTGCAACATATTCTTTTGGACCTATTACAATAGGTTTTTTAAGATCTTTTTTAGGCGCTATGCCAGTTTTAATTTTATGCTTTTATAAAAATATTAAAATCGAAGCATTTTCAAAAGATTGGAAGTGGTTTGCAATTATAGGATTAGTAAACTTAGCTATACCATTTATGCTAATTTCATATGGAGTAAATTATGTGCAAAGTAACTTAGCAGCTATTTTAATGTCTACAACACCTTTAAGCTCAACAGTTTTAGCCCACTTTTTTTTAAAGGGAGAAAAATTTAATTTATTAAAAACAATAGGTTTATTGATAGGCTTTTCAGGAATAGTATTTTTATTTTCAGATAATTTTTTAATTAATGAAAATAATTTTATAGCTGCACTTTTAATTTTGCTTGGGTCTACTTGTTATGTGATAGGGGGAGTAATTACTTTAAAAATTAGTGACAAGAAAAATGAGAATGTTACAGTTTCCATATTAATTTGGTCAACAATTGTACTTTTTCCATTTACCGTAATTTTTGAAAAACCTTGGATGTTGAACCCTTCAACGGACTCAATTATATCGGTCATATATTTAGGAATATTTCCTACCGGCATAGCATGGTTATTGAGATTTAGAATTTTAAAGACAAATGGTCTTATATTTCATTCACAAGTTTCATACATAATTCCAATTTTTGGAATTATTTTAGGATACATATTTTTGAATGAAATAATTACCTCAAAAATTGTAGTAGCATTAATTGCAGTATTTATTGGAATATATTTAGCAAGAAAAGCAGATTATAAAAATGTTACTTAATTTTTGCGATTGCTTCAATATGTGAAGGATTTGTTTCACAGCATCCTCCAAGAATAGTTGCTCCGGCGTCTTTAAATTTTTTAGCAATTTCTTGAATTCTAGTTGGAGTCAAATCTTGTCTTTTTCCTAAAATTTCATTTGGATTAGATTTTTTACCTAAAAAAACTGTTGTATAACTTTGTTTTAGTTTAGTGGTAACAAAGCCATTCAATTTAAAACCAAAAGGTATGTTTAAACTTCTTAATTCCTCTAAATTTTTCTCAAAATTTTCAGGAGAAACACATGACAACATCACTCCAAGAGCATTTTCATCAATTATATTTTTTATATCTTTGATCTTTTCCCCACTTGGTAAAGTAGTTCCTTCAGATATATGTAATCCAACTAAATAAGGTTTTTTAAATTCTTTCACTGCATCTATCCCACATTTAACCTCTTTAATACTACTCCAAACATCAAAGTAAAAAAAATCAACATATGGATTTAACGTCTTTGCCTGACAATGAAAGTTTTCAATAATTTCAATTTCATCTCTATTATCTGCTTCATATGTTAAATTTTGAGGGGGTATACCACCAGCAATATAAGTATTAGGAAAATTTTGTTTTGCAGCCTGCGCAATTTCACCAGCTTTTTGATTTAAATACTCAAATTTATCTAAAAGTCTATTCTCTTTTAAACGTTTTTGTCGTGTTGCAAAAGTTGTAGTGACAATAACTTCTGCCCCTGCTTTTATGAAATCAACGTGGGTATCTAAAACAAGTTGATGATAATTTGCATCCAATATAGCATTAGCACTCCATAGTGTTGAATTTGGCTTCATCCCTCTTGCAAGTAATTCTTGACCCATTCCTCCATCTAATATTCTTATTTTTTTAAAAAAATCTTTGTTAATCATTATTTTTTAAAAATGATTTTAGCATTAAAAGAAAAAGATCTTCTTTCAGAATTGATATTAAAAGGATATGCAGTATGCATTAAATAGTTTGGAAAAATTAGTAAATCTCGTTCTTTAGGCACAATATTGAAAATGCTTCTGCTTAAAAAACCTCTTTGTCCATTTATAAAATCAATTGTGCCATTAGTCTTATCTTTTTTATTTTTTAAAAGTTTATTTTTAGTCATATCTTTTGGGATTTTTAAATATCCTACACCAGATAAATCTCCGTCATGATAATGAATAGGATTATATTCATTTTTAAATTGGCTAACTACCCATAAATTTAATATTTTTATATCATTAACTTTTTTAATTTTTTCATTTTTAAGAAAATCTTTGATATTTTTTTTTATTTCTCTTTCTAAATTTTTTTTTATAAAATTATTTGAAATTTTAACTTCTTTTTTAATTTGACTAGCTAGTTTGGAGCTATAATCGTTCTTTTTTGTTAAATCTCTATTGTCAATTTCTTTATTTAAAATATCTAAAAATTTCTTTGAAATTTTTGTTTTTCCTATAGATGGACCAAAAGGCTTAATATTTTTCATAATTCCCTACATATCTTAAAAGCAAATTTATTCAATATTAAGCTATAAGTTTAATTCCTATTCTTATTGCGACAAAAATAACAAGAAAAGAAGTTAGTAGAGCTAATATTTTGTTTGGTAGAAATTTAATATTTAATACGCTACCAATTTGTCCTCCAACAAGTACCGATAAAAATAATGGCCAATAGATAATTACCTGATCTAAAATCTGATCTTTTGTTAGCTGTCCAGCTATTCCAAAGATAGAATTGATTAATATAAATAAAGATGCACTACTGGTAATATGTTTAGGATATCCAGCTTTCATTAAAAATAGAAGAGGGCTTAAAAAAATTCCTCCACCAATTCCTACTATACCTGAGATAAAGCCAATTATTGATCCAATAGAAATTGATATTAATTTTGGTATTTGCTTAATTTTAATTTTTTCTTCACTAAAAGATTTACTCTCAATTAGTAAAAAAATGCCTGCAACCAACAAAACACAAAATAATAAAATCTCAAATAAACTTTTTTCAATTGTTATTGATCCTCCAATAAATGCGAAAGGAATTGAGCCAATTAAATAAGGAAAAAGTAAATTAAAGTTTATATTTTTAGATCTTAAAAAATTGATAGAATTACCAGATACAACAATAATATTACACACAAGAGCTATAATAGGAAATATTGTGTAAGGTACACCCCAAATTAAAAGTATTGCAAGATATGTTGAGCCTCCCCCAAAACCAACACTTGAGTATATTAATGCAGTTACAAAGAAAAGAATTGATAATATAATCATTTAAAAATTATGGATGTCAATATAGCTTTATTAACTGTAACAGATACAAGAACTTTTGATAATGATAAATCAGGCGCAATCCTGGTTGAAAAAATTAAAGAGGCTAAGCATAAATTGATCGATAGAAAAATTTGTAAAGATAATAAAGAGGATATTGTTAAAATTTTAAAAGAATGGACAAATCAAAAAAATATAGATGTCATAATCACTACTGGAGGAACAGGTCTAACTGGAAGAGATATAACTCCGGAAGCAGTAAATGAAATTGCAGATAAACATATACCCGGATTTGGAGAGGTTTTTAGAACAATAAGTCTAAAAACAGTTGGAACTTCATCTATACAATCCAGGGCGTGCGCTGCATTATCAAATGGCAAATATATATTTGCATTACCTGGTTCATCAGGAGGAGTAACTGATGCATGGGATGGAATTTTGAAACATCAATTAGATGTTAATCACAAACCTTGTAATTTTGTTGAATTGTTTCCTAGATTAAAAGAAAAATAATTATTTTTGATATTTTTCTTTCCATTCAGAATAAGGCATTCCGTATACATGCTCCCTTGCATCAGGATCTGAAATTTTTATACCTTTTTTTCCTGCTTCTTCTCTATACCATCTAGATAAACAGTTTCTGCAAAAACCAGCTAAATTCATGAGGTCAATATTTTGCACATCTTTTCTAGCGTCTAAATGTTTAATAAGTCTTTCAAGAGTAGCTGATTGAATATCTTTTTTGAGTCTCTCATCCATAATTTACATTTCTATTTTTTATTTTTATTCTAAAAGCCAATAACACTATTATTATTATAAAGTATATTAAAGGCTTAAAAAAAATCGTTTTTGATAACCATATATAATGAAGAGATCCAAAAATGGCTATTATATAAACCAATCTATGTAATTTTCTCCAATTATTTTTAAGTAACTTTACCATTTTTTTTGATGAGGTAATCGCTAAAGGAATTAATAATAGCCATGCAGCAAAACCAATAAATATATATTTTTTTTTAACAACATCATCTAATATTGGTTGCCAATCAAATCTATAATCTAATCCAACATAGGTTAACAAATGAAGTGTTGCATAAAAAAAAACAAATAATCCTAATGTTCGTCTAAAACTTACCCAAACAGATAAATTTGTAAGTCTTTTAAGCGGACTCATGGAAAGTGTAAGGCAAAGAAAAATTAATGTCCACTCACCTGTAAAATGAGTAATTTCTTTAACTGGTTCAGGACCTAATTTATTTAAAAAAATTTTGTATAAGATGACTAAAAAAGGGATTGTGCTTAAAATAAATACACTAGGCTTTAAATATTTTTGCATTAAAAATATTTTTTAAGATCCATACCAGTGTATAAACTCGCAACCTCATCTCCATAACCGTTGAACATTAAAGTTTTTACTCTAGGTGCCCAAACTCCCTCACCAATTATTCTTTCAGTTGCTTGAGACCATCTTGGATGATTAACATTAGGATTAACGTTGGAGTAAAATCCATATTCCCTAGGAGAAGCCCACATCCATGAAGAAGTAGGCATTTTTTGGACAAATTTAATTTTAACAATTGCTTTTGCACTTTTAAAACCATACTTCCAAGGAATAAAAATTCTTAAAGGTGCTCCATTTTGATTTGGAAGTTTTTTTCCATATAAACCAGTCACAACAGTGGTTAAAGGATGCATTGCTTCATCAATTCTTAAACCTTCATTGTATGGCCAGTTTAAAACAGGGTATCTTTGACCTTTCATTTGTTCAGGATCGTATACACTTTCGAATTCTACAAATTTTGCTTTATTAGTTGGATTAACTTTTGACAGTAATTCACTTAAAGAAAAACCCATCCAAGGAATTACCATAGACCAACCCTCAACGCATCTTAATCGATATATTCTCTCTTCAGAAACAAACATTTCTGAGATCTCCTCCATAGATAATTTAATAGGTTTTTCTACTTCCCCCTCAATACTAATTTCCCATGGTGTAGTTTTAAATGTTTTAGAATTTCTATATGGGTCACTCTTTGATGTTCCAAACTCATAATAATTATTATAAGTCGTTATATCTTTATAACTAGTTAATTTATCTCCTCCACTCGCTAAAGATTTATTAACAAAGGGTATAGTTGATATTGCTAAAGAGCCTGCACCAAGTCCTATAGATTTAATAAAAGATCTTCTATTTTTATAAATATTCTCTGGTGTAATTTCTGAATTTTTAAATTTTATCATTTTAATTATTTAGAGATATTCCCTTTAACCATTCGCTTTCCTCATTTTTATAATGTTCTTTTTTCCAAATCGGTGATCTTTTTTTAATTTCTTCAATTATGTATCTAGACAATACAAATGCTTGATCTCTATGTTTGCAAGCTACACCAATAATAATACTTTTTTCTTTTAAACCCACATATCCTTTAACATGCTCAATAAATACAGCTTTGTCTTTAATACTTAACTTATTATCTGCATCTTCGTAAATTTCTTCAAAACTTCTGATCACCATACTGTCTTTGGTATCATAAGTAATACCGGTTACTGATTTATTTTCATTTAAATCTCTTACAGTTCCAACAAAATATATTATAGCTCCAAATTTTGATTGATTTAAAAAATTTTCTGCTTTCGAAATTTCAATACTCTCGTTTTTTGAAGTATCAATAATTTTAGCATGTAGCATTAACCGCCTCCTATTGGAGGTATAATGCTAAAGTTTTGTTTTTTAACTATTTTATAATTGTCTGAGACAATTTTATCATCAGAGGAACAAAAAGCTGATGATTTAATAATCTTTTTGAATGTTTCATTTCCTTTAAAATTTAGATCAACAAAATCTATCATTTGGTTTCTTAGATCTTTAATTGAGGAATTTTCAACTAATTCAAAGTCTAAATGAGCTTTATTACTAAATTCTCTTGCTGCGCCAAATAGTTCAACTGATACTTTCATTAAAAAATATTTTTTAAAAAATCTGGAAGTCCATCAGGGTTTTTCCATAATCCACTTTTTCCACCTTCTTTAATTAATAACTTAATGTTATCAATTTTAAGACGTGGATTTACTATTTTGCTTAAATCATAAATTGTAATTAAGGCAGAATTAACCCCCATGATAGCTTCCATCTCGACACCTGTTTTTGCTACAGAAGAAACTACACAAAAAACCTCCAATGAATAATCTAATTCATTCATAATTATTTTTGTAGCGGTATGATCAATTGGAAGTGGGTGACATAAAGGAATAAGTTCACTTGTTTTTTTTACACCCAGGAGAGCTGATACCTCAGCTAAAGTAATAGGGTCTCCTTTAGGCATTTTATTATTTTTAATTAGATCAAAAACTTCCTTCCCAACATAAATTTTACCTGAGGCAAGAGCTCTTCTAAAAGTTTCTTTTTTAGAAGAAACATCAACCATATTAAAAGAATTTTTTTGAAATATTTCTTTCGCCCAGTCCCTAAGTTTTTCTTGATTTAATATTTTTAATTTTGACATTAACCACCTGTAGTAGATAAATTTTTAGTTAAACCAGTTTCACCAAGCTCTAAATAGTGAGATTCTTTTTTAAATCTCATTTGTCCCATTATCAGATCTTGTAATTCATCTATTTGATCGTCTTTTTGCAACAAATGTCTTATACTTATTCCAGTATTGCCAAATAGGCATAATCTTAAATCACCTCTTGATGTAATTCTTAATCGATTACAACTTCTACAAAAGTCTTTAGAGTAGGGTGCTATAATTCCAAATTTCCCTTTGTATTCTGGATTGATATAATTTAGTGATGGTCCCGCATCTTTTCCTAAAGTTTGATAAATCCAATTGTTTTTATTTAGGTATTCTTTAAAAATTTTGGAGGATACATGGTATTTTTTAAAATAATCTAAGTTGTCTCCTGTTTGCATTAATTCTATATATCTTAAACTAACTTTGTTCTCTTTTATAAATTCTGCCCAATTTTCAAAATCTTTATCAGATGAATTTATACCATTCAAAAGCACTGCATTAATTTTAATATTTTCAAAATATAAATCTTGAAGATTTTTAATTCCTTTTAAAATCTCTGGTAATCGATCGTGACCTGTAACATTTTTAAATGTATTTCTGTCTAGGCTATCAATACTAATATTAATACCATTTAACCCACAATCCACAATCATCTTTGCTTTTTGATCTAAATGGTAACCGTTTGTGGTAATTACAACTTTTTTTATTCCAGCTTCATTTTTTAATATCTTGATTATATCAAAAAAATCTTTTCTTACAGTCGGTTCTCCACCAGTAAGTCTAATTTTGCATACACCCAATTTTGAAAAAACTTTTGCAAGACGTTTTATTTCTTCTAAGTGAAGAAATTTTCTATTGTCACTCTTATCAATTTGATAACCATTGGGCAAACAATATCCACATTTAAAGTTACACACATCAGTGATTGAAAGCCTTATATATGGAAAGGTTCTACCAAATTCATCTCTTAATATTTTCATTTAAGTTAAGGATATCATAATTAATAAAATTAATCATGATTGAATTAAATTAAAAATTATGAATAAATACTAAAAAACAATATTAACTCAATATGGCAGAGATAAATATTTCTAATATTAATAAATCCTTTGGTTCCACACATGTAATCAAAGATGTATCTCTAGAAATTAAAAGTGAGTCTTTTACTGTATTTGTTGGGCCAAGTGGCTGTGGAAAATCAACAATGCTAAGAATGATTGCTGGTCTAGAGGAGATTAACTCAGGAACAATTTCAATTGATGGACAAGTTGTTAATGATCTTCCACCAACAGAAAGAAATATAGCAATGGTCTTTCAATCATATGCTTTGTATCCACACATGACAGTGTTTGATAATATGGCATTTGGTTTAAAGATTGAAAAAAAATCTAAAGAGGAAATTACTGATAGAGTTATGGAAGCTGCTAAAATTCTTCAGATCGAGCAATACTTGGAGAGAAAACCTAAACAATTGTCGGGAGGACAAAGACAGAGAGTTGCGATTGGTAGAGCAATCACAAGAAAGCCAAAAGTATTTTTATTTGATGAACCTTTATCTAATTTAGATGCAGCCTTAAGAGTTCAGATGAGAGTAGAGCTTGCTAAATTACATGATCAATTAAATGCGACAATGATTTATGTTACTCATGATCAAACCGAAGCAATGACACTTGCGGATGATATTGTTGTATTAGATAATGGAATTGTATCTCAAAAAGGAACACCTTTAAAATTATATAATGAACCAGAAAATTTATTTGTTGGTGGTTTTATTGGTTCACCAAAGATGAACTTTATCAATTCTAAAGTTATAAGCTCTAATAGCTCTGAAACCGAAGTTGAAATTTCAGGACAAGGAAAAATTATTGTTCCAAAAACTTCAGATAAAGTTTCACCTGGCGATAATGTAAAGATTGGTATCAGACCTGAACATATATCAATCAATACTGGTGAAAAATGTTGGGATAGCAAGGTATTCGTAATTGAAGAATTAGGTTCATCTACATTTCTATATTTAGAGAAAGATGGAGAACCATTAGTTGTTCAAACAGATGGTGCGAATTCAGCTAATATTGGAGATAATTTAAGCTTAAGTTTTGATCTAAATAAATGTCATTTATTTGATGAAAATAATTTAGCTTTTAAATAATTTATCTTTTTTAATAAGTTTTTATTTAGATTTAATTTAAAAATCTAAAGGAATTGAATTTTGTTCTACAAGCTTTTTGAAAAAATAATATGATTTTTTGGGGGTTCTTTTTAAATTTTTAAAATCAACATGCACTATTCCAAATCTCTTTTCAAAACCTAACGCCCATTCAAAATTATCCATAAATGTCCATGCAAAGTAACTTTTAACTTTAGCTCCATTATCAATTGATTTTTTTACAGCACTTAAATATTTCTTAAAGTAATCAATACGATCGTTGTCGTTTATTTCTCCATTTTTTTCAATTAAATCTGGATATGCTGCACCATTTTCAGTTAGATAAATATCTGGATTGCCATAATTATTTTTTAAATCCATAATTTGATCATAATAAGCATCTGGAACAATTTCCCATCCCATAAGAGTTAACTTTGCATCTTTACCATCAAGACCAAAAGGTAATTCATCATTGAATGCTCCTCTTGCTTTGAGTAAATGTTTATTATCAGCTTTAATTCTAATATGTTGATAATGATTTAATCCAATAAAATCATTTTTTTGAAAAATAGTTTTCATATCATCTTGTTGAATATGTTTTGAGACATCATTAATTAGTAATTCAGGATATCTTCCAAGATACATAGGGTCAGCAAATGATCTATTCCAATGAGTATCGAATAATTTAGTTGCATGAAGATCTCCACTTGATTTTGTAGCAGGAATACATGGCGCCATATTTAAAGTACAGCCAATTTTTATATTATTATTTAAAGATTTCATTGCTTGAAAAGCTGTACCAT
>CACBEJ010000011.1 GCA_902538255.1 uncultured Pelagibacteraceae bacterium
ATTTTCAATTATCTCTGACAAATATGTTTGGGCCCATCTTCCACCTCCAACGATAGATAAATTTTTATAGGATTTATTTTTTAAATTGTTAAATTTTATTATATCTTTTTCAAATTTAGTCATTGGACTAATTCTTTCTTCTTAATTTTAAGATCTCTTTAGCTCTATCATGACAAGCAATTTCTAAAAATTTTTTTGATTTTGATTTAATTGCATTTATTATTTTAACACTTTCTTTCTTTGATGCCTTATATTCATGAATTCCTTTTTCAATTTCATTATTCTTAATTATCTCTTCAATTATTTTTCTTCTCAATTCAATTCCAGTTTTAAATTTAACTTTTTTGTGAATAATGGATTTTGAATAAGAAAGCAGAACATTTATTACAAAATATATAAACGATTGAATACTGTGTTTTTTTGCTTCTTTTTTTTTACATCCTCTTTTTCTAAGGCTATCATATATGTGTCTTGCTATGATTTTAAATTTTGAAATAGGGAAACCTAAATTCAATCCTCTTATAACTCCCGTTTCAACATTCGGATGAACATGGTATATGTATAATTGTTTTTTTATATATTTAGCCTTTTTTACAACACTTAAAAAATCCCACATAAATATTTCATCTTCTAGATATCTGAGTTTTTCTTCAAATAAAATTTTTTTTTTAATTAATAAATTTCGTTTTATTAATCTACACTTAGCACTTAATGGTCCCCCCATATGGTTTGGATTGTATATTCTGTTTATCATTTCACTCGTTAATTCTCTGTGTTTAAATATTTTATTTCTACTATAACTAAACTTATTTTTTCTCTGATTGATAGAATTTTCAATCCATTGTGTATCACAAAATACGTAATCAAACTTTGAGTATTTTATTTCTTTATAAAGAATATTTAATGTACTTTTTGTAATTTTGTCATCAGCATCTAAAAAAAATAAATATTCTCCTTTTGATTTTTTAATTCCAAGATTTCTTGCATTTGCTGGTCCCAAATTTCTTTCATTTATAATGAGAGTAAAATTTGTATAATCAATTTTTTTAACTATTTCTGAACTTCCATCTGAAGATCCATCATCTATTAAAACAATTTCAATGGGATGTTCAAAATTTTGATTTTTAACGGAATGAATACATTCTTCTAAGTATTTTTTTGCATTATAAAATGGAATTATTACACTTATCGCGGGCTTTTTTTTCATTAGACTAATTTACAAACTAGTAAAAAAAATTTCTCAAATTTACTATTTATATTCTTTATAGCTCAAAATATCTTTTGTTTGGATACCTGCTTTGATCATACCCTTTCCATCATAACCTTTAGAACTTGTCCCATCATAGGGTCTTCCATCACAAAAATCGCATCCAGGAAAAAATTTAGCCACTTTTACTAATTTCTTAATTTGATTTTTAACATTTTCATTCTTAGAGAATAAATCCACATAATTCGAGGGATTATCTGGAATAGCTTTTAGGTTTGCCGCGTTAGCTATAAAGGGACATCTATACAATTTTCCATTTAATAAAGTATATATATATTTCACACAGCATTGTTTAAAAACTTCTTTTAAGTCTGCAGCACTTCTTTTGTGATGTCTTACACTACTACAATCTACCCAATGTTCTGCAGGTGTAGTTACATAGTTTAAACTATGTTTATTCAGCTGATTTTCCAATGAATTAAGATTTTTTGAAAGATGTCCATAACTAGTTATTATAAAATTCACATTTTTATCCTTAAGTTCAACTAATTTTTCATCCTTAGGAGCTATAGTCCCATTTGTGTAAATAAATATTTGTTTATCTGGAAATTTTTCTGCAATAGATTTTACAATTAAGGACCACTGTCTATTCATTAAAGGTTCTCCACCGATAATTCTAAACTCAGATATTTCATCTACATTTTGACTTATAATCGATAATGAGTCTAAAATATTTATCTCATCAGTGTTTTTGGGAGCTTTATAGTATTGCATAAGATTGCAACAACTTTCACATTTTAAAGAACATCTTTCAGTAATCATTATGTCTATACTTCTCATATAAATTTTCTCTTTATTCTCGAAATACATCTTATGACTGTTTATACATACTGAAAGTCTCGCCTCCATATAAGATTGAGTAATTAAGTAATTATGTTTTTTTAAATCATAGTTCTCTAATAATTCTAGTGGGGAATAAAAATTATCGTAACCTAATCCTGTGAGTTGTTCTAAACAATCTTGTATATGTTGTGAAGCAATTATAAATCTTGCATTGGAAAATTTATTTGGAAGATCCGGTGTATGAATTACTTTTAAATCACAAAAAGTTTTAAAAGATTTTTCTTTTATACTATCACAGAAAGCTTCAATTTTAATTCCATTTTCCTCACAAGCATATAATATAGCTTCCGATTCATGTACCGCTGCTACAATAATGATCGGTGCACCTTCTTTTTTTAAATTTTCTAAAGAATTATATTTAACCTGTCTATCCATATTTGATGATTATGAATATATTATTTTTAAGTTAATCTCAAAGGGAATATACTTTTTAAAAAAAATATTTTTTTAATTACTCAAAGTCTTTCTTTTGAATAATATCTATTATTCGACCTTTGTAACCAAGGTTTTTCAAATAAATTCTGATTTCTCTCGAAATATGCCAAGCAAAATTTAAGAGAATTTTAATTTTATCAATTTTATTAATTAGTAACTCATCTGACTTAATTGGAATTCTTGTGCCTGGTATATAGTGGTCAATTTTCATTGAACTTTTTTTCTCATAAACTGTTGAGATATATCCATCAAGTGATAATAACCGAACCAAAATAGCTGCTCTTCCAGGAAAAGCTTTGCCATCAAGTTTTCCATGTTTTAAAAAAATCTTTTCAATTAATTTTTTTTTCTTTAACTTCCAATTATCAATTTTTTTACCAAGTTTAAGAAATTGTATTAAAAATTTTTTCTCTTTGTTTTTAATCTTTTTAAAATCTTGTTTTGATAATTTATGATTTCCTAAAAAAACTCTTATATTACCACCATATCTTTTTGGAAATTTTACATTAGTTATTTTTAAGCCCAATGACTTTGAGATATAATCAAATGAACTAAAACTATATGTTCTAGGATGCTCATGATAAAATGTATCAAATTGACTTTTTTCTAAGACAGATCCAAGATAATGATTTTCTATTACAACTAATGTGTTCTTTGAAATAATTTTTTTTAAGTTTCTTATTAGATTTTTTAAATTTTCTATATGTGCGAAAACATTAGTAAAAGTAATAATATCAATATTTTTAACAAATTTTTTTAATTTTTTAACCGTCCTATCATCAAAGAAACTATTTATAACTAAGTGGTTTTTTTTAGCATCTTTTGAGGCATCAGTTGGCTCTATTCCAATTGTATTACAACCTTCCTTCTTGAAAAAATTTAGTAAAGTGCCATCATTACATCCAATATCTAAAACTGTTTTATTTTTTAAATTACCATTGAATTTCCTTATATCATTTACTAAATCTTTCATACCGTTGATAACATCTTTTGTAAATCGAGCTCTGTAATGATATTTTTTTGGAAAAAGTATTTTTTTTTTTACTTGAAATTTTTGATGAGCAGTAAAACATTTTGGACAAAAAAGAATTTGAATTTTATAAAATTTATTTTTCTTTTTTGAGTTCAAAGGTACTAAATCATCACATAACGGATGTCTTCCTAAATCTAAGACTTTTTTAAGTTTTGGATTGTTACAAACTTCACAAATTTTAAGCACAATATTTTTTCCAAATTATAATTTAATAGATTTTTAGTTTATATTTGTTATTTATTAGATTTGTATTAATTTTTTATATCAAATCAATTTAATTATGAAAATTTTTATTCTATGTGGTGGGCTAGGAACGAGATTAAATTTTGAGGGCACTCTGAAAGCTAAGCCAATGGTTATGGTTGGTAAAGATCCAATTATAAAACATATTATTGATAATTTTAGTCAACAAAATTTTTTTGAATTTGTTTTGTGTCTTGGTCATAAATCAGAAACGATTGTTAAATATTTTTTAAAAAAAAAAAATACAAAAATAATTTTTAAAAAAAAAAATTATACTAAATTAAAATTTAAAGAAAAAAACACAAATATTATTATTCATCTTATTTATACTGGGAAAAATTCAGGCACAGGTGGAAGAATTAAAATTGCTTATAAA
This sequence comes from uncultured Pelagibacteraceae bacterium, assembly GCA_902538255.1. Classification (GTDB taxonomy): domain Bacteria; phylum Pseudomonadota; class Alphaproteobacteria; order Pelagibacterales; family Pelagibacteraceae; genus Pelagibacter. The sequence goes on from CACBEJ010000011.1 coordinate 4,198, forward strand.
ATGTTAAAACTTAATGAAGATATTTTTATGACTTATGGTGATGGTTTAAGTAATGTGAAAATTAATAAATTAATCAAATTTCATTATGCAAATAATGCAATAGTTACTCTAACTGCTGTTAGGCCAAAAGAAAGATATGGGGTAATCAAAATAAATGATAATAAAATTAGCCATTTTGATAATTCTAAAAAGAAATCTAATGTTTACATTAATGGTGGTTTTTTTGTTATTTCAAAAAATGCAATTAATCTAATCAAAGATAAATTCACTTATTGGGAAGATAAACCATTAAAAACCATACAGAAGAAGAAGAAACTATATGCATTTAAACATGATGGATTTTGGCACAGTTTAGATACTATGAAAGATAAAAATGATTTAAATGATTTACATAATAAAAAGAAGTTCTTATGGAAAATAATGAATTAATTTTAAAAAAATTAAAAAAATTTTGGAAAGGAAAAAAAGTATTTTTAACAGGACATACAGGCTTTAAAGGATCGTGGCTTTGTGTTTTGTTATCTTTTTTGGATGCAAAAGTAATTGGGTATTCTTTAAAACCAAAAGAAAATGATTTATTTAAATTAGGAAAATTAGACAAGTTAAATTATAAAAATTTATACGAAAATATTTTAGACTTTAAAACTTTAAATAAATCTATCTATAAATTTAAACCAAATATTCTTATACATATGGCTGCACAATCATTAGTTCAAAAATCTTATAGAGAACCAAGAACTACATTTTTAACTAATGCTATGGGTACAGCAAATATTCTTGAAGTAATAAAAAATAATAAATCAATTAGATCGTCACTTATTACTACTACAGACAAGGTATATAAAATAAATAAAAACCAAAAAAAATTTTTTAAGGAGGGTGATATATTAGGTGGAAACGATCCATATAGTGGTTCAAAAGTATGTGCAGAAATTATTACTGAGACTTATTTGAAGTCTTTTTTAAGATTAAAAAAAAATAAAATTTATACTGCAAGAACTGGTAATGTTATTGGTGGAGGAGATTGTTCAAAAGATCGGTTAATAGTTGATATTTTAGATTCAATCAAAAATAAAAAAATTCTTACATTGAGATATCCTTATGCAATTAGACCTTGGCAACATGTTATTGAGCCATTAGTTGGATATCTGCTTTTAATTCAAAAACAGTACAATAAAAAAACCGCTAATTTAGAATATGGTTGGAATTTCGGACCTAACAAACAAAATTTTCAAACAGTAAAATTCATAGTAGATTTTTTTAAAAAGAAATATAATTTTAGATATAAGTTACTTAATTCTAATAAATTTAAAGAAACTAAAATTTTAAAATTAAGTAATAATAAATCAAAAAATGGTCTTAAGTGGTCTCCCAAATGGAGTCTAGAAGAAACCTTGAATAAAATTATAGAATGGGAGAGTTATAAGGCAAGAAAATATGACTTGGCTAAGATTTGCGAAATACAGATAAAATCTTATTTCAAATAAGCAAATTTTAATTTAATCTTTTTTTATTTTATATAAAAATCTTTTAAACCTTTTAATAATAAAATTATTAATTGTTTGCAAAAATCCTGTTTCATCAATAATTCTTTTTGCTTCAGGATGAGAAGATTTTAGAAATTTTTCTGAAATATTTAAATCTAATATTGGGTTTTTAAAATAAATGTACAAAAACAAATTCGTAATATCGTAATCAGCCCATCTATATTTATATTGGCCTCCAAACCTGTTTATACCATAAATAAACTTTCTAAATTTTTTTGATTTAAATATTCTCATATTATAGATTTCAAAGTTTCCCATTGAGTAAGGTAATTCATTAAGATTTTTTTCATTATTAGATTTTATGATATTTTTTAAAAGATTATTTTTAATTGATATCTTATTCTTTTTTGTAAAACCTTTAATAAAAGAAAAAAGTTTCTCTCTTGTTAAATGTATTTTTCTGCTTTTCACAACTGTTAGCACGCCTGTTGCCATATGATATTTTTTAATCTTTTTAAAAAAATCAAAATTTATTTTTTTCCTAAACCATACATCATCATCTAATCTCATAATGTAGTCAAATTTCTCTAATTTTTTACTTAAACATCCTTTTTTACCAAATGACGAAACATTCGATGTAAAATAGCAAACATGTAAATAACCTAATCTTCCTTTATTAAAATTGTTATATGCATAGTCATTATAAACTCGATTATAGAAAAGATCTTTCTCGTTAATATGGTTAGGAACTTCTGGATAAACTCTTTCAAAAAAGAGGTTTGCATATTTTTTTTTTAGATTATAAATCTCACTGTTTGAAAAAACATCTCTCAAGCAATGTACAAAAACTGGATAATTAAATTTATTATTCCAGTTATTATAAAAATACCGTAATGTTTTTTTAAATAATTCTTTTCTTCCAGCTAAAATGATAATTGCTGCGTTAGGCTTCATGTAAGTAACAAATTATAAATACTAAAATATTAATAACTAATACCTTAAATGTTTAATAACATATAAAAATTTTTTTCAGTGCATAAATCAAGCCAATTGAGCTATTAGTACTGGTCAGCTGCACGCATTACTGCGCTTCCACATCCAGCCTATCAACGTGGTGGTCTACCACGGCTCTATAGGAAGAACTAGTTTTGAGGTGAGTTTCCCGCTTAGATGCTTTCAGCAGTTATCTCGTCCATACTTAGCTACCCGGCACTGCAGCTGGCGCTACAACCGGTCCACCAGTGGTATGTTCAACCCGGTCCTCTCGTACTAGGGTCAACTCCTCTCAATTCTTCTACACGCATAGCAGATAGGGACCGAACTGTCTCACGACGTTCTGAACCCAGCTCACGTACCACTTTAATTGGCGAACAGCCAAACCCTTGGGACCTGCTCCAGCCCCAGGATGTGATGAGCCGACATCGAGGTGCCAAACACTGCCGTCGATATGAGCTCTTGGGCAGTATCAGCCTGTTATCCCCGGCGTACCTTTTATCCGTTGAGCGATGGCCCTTCCACTCAGAACCACCGGATCACTATGACCGACTTTCGTCTCTGCTCGACTTGTCAGTCTCACAGTCAGGCAAGCTTATGCCATTGCACTCTACGAACGATTTCTGACCGTTCTGAGCTTACCTTCGCACGCCTCCGTTACTATTTGGGAGGCGACCGCCCCAGTCAAACTACCCACCATACAATGTCTTGATGCCGGATGACGGCTATCAGTTAGATATCAAGAAAAACAAAAGAGGTATTTCACTGGTGACTCCACAAAAGCTGACGCCTTTGCTTCAATGTCTCCCTCCTATGCTAAATATGTTTTTCCTAATACCAATGTAAAGTTGCAGTAAAGGTGCACGGGGTCTTTCCGTCTAACTACGCGAACTCCGCATCTTCACGGAGAATTCAATTTCACTGAGTTGATGTTGGAGACAGCGGAGAAATCGTTACGCCATTCATGCAGGTCGGAACTTACCCGACAAGGAATTTCGCTACCTTAGGACCGTTATAGTTACGGCCGCCGTTTACTGGGGCTTCAGAAGTTAGCTTGCACCAACCGCATTAACCTTCCAGCACCGGGCAGGCGTCAGACCCTATACATCCACTTACGTGTTAGCAGAGCCCTGTGTTTTTGATAAACAGTCGCTTCTCCCTGGCTTGTGCCACCCTCCCATAGTTGCCTACAAGAAGGTCTTCCTTATCCCGAAGTTACGGAAGTATTTTGCCGAGTTCCTTCAACATCATTCTCTCAAGCGCCTAAATATACTCTATTAATCCACCTGTGTCGGTTTAGGGTACGGTCTAATGATGGAGCTATTTCTTGGGACCTTTTCGCGGCAAGTTCAATCCATTAAGAACTTACAACTTACAAGATCCGTCACTACCATCTGGTTAAGGAATATTAACCTTATTTCCATCGACTACGGCTTTCGCCCTCGCCTTAGGTGCCGACTAACTCTGCGCGGATTAACCTTGCGCAGAAACCCTTGGATTTTCGGCGAAGAAGTTTTTCACTTCTTTTATCGTTACTTATGTCAGCATTCGCACTTCTGATACCTCCAGGATCCCTCACGGGTATCCCTTCACAGGCTTACAGAACGTTCCGCTACCAGTTATAATTTTCGAAAAAATTATAAATCCACAGATTCGGTATATGATTTTAGCCCCGTTACATCTTCGGCGCAGAAACTCTATTAGACCGGTGAGCTGTTACGCTATCTTTAAAGGATGGCTGCTTCTAAGCCAACCTCCCGGCTGTTAAGGAATTTCCACATCCTTTCACACTTAATCATAATTTGGGGACCTTATCTGGTGGTCTGGGCTCTTTCCCTCTCGACCATGGACCTTAGCACCCACAGTCTGTCTGCTGAAGAACAACATTTAGCATTCGGAGTTTTATTAGGTTTGGTAAGAATCTCTTCCCCCTAGCCCATTTAGTGCTCTACCTCTAAATGTCTATTTATTCAACGCACTACCTAAATAGTTTTCGCGGAAAACCAGCTATCTACGAATTTGGTTGGCCTTTCACCCCTTACCACAAGTCATCCAAAGACTTTTCAACGTCAACTGGTTCGGTCCTCCGGTTGGTGTTACCCAACTTTCAACCTGCTCATGGTAAGCTCATTCGTTTTCGGGTCTAATTCATTAAACTAATCGCCCTATTAAGACTTGCTTTCGCTGCGCCTACACCTAGATGGCTTAAGCTTGCTTAATAAATTAAGTCACTGACCCATTATACAAAAGGTACGCCGTCACTCTAAAAAGAGCTTCGACTGATTGTAGGCATGCGGTTTCAGGTTCTATTTCACTCCCCTAATAGGGGTTCTTTTCACCTTTCCCTCACGGTACTAGTTCACTATCGGTCACTGAAGAGTATTTAGGCTTAGAGGGTGGTCCCCCTATATTCGAGCAGGATTTCACGTGTCCCGCTTTACTCAAGAATTTTGTTAAACATTACTCATACGGGACTATCACCCTCTATGGTTAGCATTTCCAAACTATTCAAATTTTTTTAACAAAACTACAGGCCTACTCCGCGTTCGCTCGCCACTACTAACGGAATCTCAATTGATTTCTTTTCCTCTGGTTACTTAGATGTTTCAGTTCTCCAGGTTGTCTCTTTAAACCTATGTATTCAGTTTAAAGTACCACAAAAAGTGGTGGGTTTCCCCATTCGGAAATTTTCGGATCAAAACTTACATACAGCTCCCCGAAACTTATCGCAGTATATCACGTCCTTCATCGGCTTTCAGTGCCAAGGCATCCACTACACGCCCTTAAACGCTTAATTTATGCACAGAAAAAAATTCTGTGTAGAATTAAATTTTTATTTTGAACATTAGCTAATAACATTTCTAATGTTCGGATATAGATATTGATATTAATTATTATTTATTCACAATTTTTTATAGCTAAGTGTTTTGGTGGAGGATAGCGGGATCGAACCGCTGACCTCCTGAATGCAAATCAGGCGCTCTCCCAGCTGAGCTAATCCCCCCTTAATCTTTTGGTGGGCCGAGAAAGACTCGAACTTTCGACCCCACCCTTATCAAGGGTGTGCTCTAACCAACTGAGCTACCGGCCCCCATGCAAGAGAAACACTGCTTTAAGAAGAGAAATGAGGACGGTCAACATTATCCTGTATATTATTTAGAATGAAATTTTACTTTCATTCATCCTTAGAAAGGAGGTAATCCAGCCGCAGGTTCCCCTACGGCTACCTTGTTACGACTTCACCCCAGTCGCTGACTATACCGTGGTCAAGGGTTTGAAACCTTGCCTTAAGGTAGAACCAACTCCCATGGTGTGACGGGCGGTGTGTACAAGACCCGGGAACGCATTCACCGTGGCACGCTGATCCACGATTACTAGTAATTCCAGCTTCATGCACTCGAGTTGCAGAGTGCAATCCGAACTGAGGTATCTTTTAAGGATTTGCTAAACCTCGCGATTTTGCTTCCTGTTGTAGATACCATTGTAGCACGTGTGTAGCCCAACACGTAAGGGCCATGAGGACTTGACGTCATCCCCACCTTCCTCCAGCTTATCACTGGCAGTTCTTTCAGAGTGCCCAACTAAATGATGGCAACTAAAAGTGAGGGTTGCGCTCGTTGCGGGACTTAACCCAACATCTCACGACACGAGCTGACGACAGCCATGCAGCACCTGTGTTTCGTCCGGCCGAACCGAAAACTTTAATCTCTTAAAGTCGCGACGAACATGTCAAGTGTTGGTAAGGTTCTGCGCGTATCTTCGAATTAAACCACATGCTCCACTACTTGTGCGGGTCCCCGTCAATTCATTTGAGTTTTAACCTTGCGGTCGTACTCCCCAGGCGGTGTGTTTATCGCTTTCGCTGCGACACTGAAAATAAATTTCCAACGTCTAACACACATCGTTTACGGCATGGACTACGAGGGTATCTAATCCTCTTCGCTACCCATGCTTTCGTTCCTCAGTGTCAGTAATGATCCAGAAAGCTGCCTTCGCAATTGGTATTCTTTCTAATATCTACGAATTTCACCTCTACACTAGAAATTCTGCTTTCCTCTATCATACTCTAGCTGAAAAGTTTTGATGGCAGTTCCAGAGTTAAGCTCTGGGATTTCACCACCAACTTTTTCAACCACCTACGAACTCTTTAAGCCCAGTAATTCCGAACTACGCTAGGTCCCTTCGTATTACCGCGGCTGCTGGCACGAAGTTAGCCGGACCTTCTTATTCGGGTACAGTCATTTTCTTCCCCGACGAAAGAGCTTTACAACCCAAGGGCCTTCTTCACTCACGCGGCATCGCTGCATCAGAGTTTCCTCCATTGTGCAAGATTCCCCACTGCTGCCTCCCGTAGGAGTTTGGGCCGTGTCTCAGTCCCAATGTGGCTGATCATCCTCTCAAATCAGCTATTGATCACAGTCTTGGTAGGCCATTACCCCACCAACAAACTAATCAAGTGCAGGCTCATCCAATGGTGCATAAAGCTTTCTCCGTGAAGACTTATCCGGTATTAGCACAAGTTTCCTCGTGTTATTCCAGGCCAAAGGGCAGATACCTACATGTTACTCACCCGTCTGCCACTAAGTATTGCTACTTCGTTCGACTTGCATGTGTTAGGCGTGCCGCCAGCGTACGTTCTGAGCCATGATCAAACTCTCAAGTTTAAAAACGGCGCACACTAGCTTCCATATAAATTCTAAGAATAAAATTTATATGATGTTGAAGTGTGTACGACAAATTTTGGTAACCTTAACCGTCCACACTTCTCTTCTTAAATATAAACTTTTTAAATAACTAATTGAGCAAATAAGGCTCAATAATCCTCACTTACTTATTATATTCACAATAATTCTTATGAGAAAGTTCAGTGCTTATAGGCTAAAATTGGTGGAAATCAAGCATTTAAGAATAAAAAAAGTGATAAAAAACCCTTTATTTTACAGGGTTTTTTTTGATTTTTCTCAGTCTCTAAATTAATAATTAGATCTATAAGAATTTAAAATGTTAAAATTTATTGTACAAAATTTAAAAAAAAATTTTAAAATTTTTGTCTTATTTTCATTAATTATTTCTGCAACTTTTTTTATAAGCTACTTTAATTATAAAAAAGAAATAAATAATAAAACATACATCGGTTTCATTGATAATATTTATTTTAAAAAAACCTTAAAGTCTGTAATTAAAAATTTAGAACCAAAATTTAAAAGAGTTAAGCACAAAATTAAATCAGGTGAAACTTTTGACAAAGTACTTAATAACTACTATGTAGATAAAAAAGAGATTGTTAAAATCAAAAACTCTCTTTCAAAATCAGTTAATTTAAATAAGCTCAATACGAAGCAGATTATTCAGTTTACATTAGATAAAACAACTAACAAGATTGTTAATTTTAGTTATCAAATTTCAAATGTTGAAAAAATTATTCTAGAGAGAAATAAAGAGAACGACACTTTTAATGAAAAAATACTTTCGATAAAATTAAATAAAGAAATTGTTTATACTGAAAATATTATTCTACAAAGTTTATACCAAGCAGCTAACGATGAAAAGATACCAGCTAACACTATAATTGATTTTGCAAGAATATATGGTTTTCAAGTTGATTTTCAAAGAGATATAAGAAAGCAAGATAAGTTTCAAATAATGTATGAGATATTTCTAAATGAAAAAAATGAAATTGTTGAGACTGGAGAAATTCTTTTTGCAAATTTAAAACTCAGTGGTCAAGACAATAGTTTATATTATTTTGATAATAAAGAAAATGAAGGTCATTATGATAAAAATGGAAAAAGTGTAAAAAAAGCCTTAATGAAAACTCCTATTAATGGTGCAAGATTATCATCACCATTTGGAATGAGGAAGCATCCAATAGATGGATTTAATAAGATGCACAGAGGAACTGATTTTGCAGCACCCATGGGCACACCAATCATGGCTTCAGGTGATGGAGTAATTAAAAAAGCTGGATGGTGTGGGGGTGGAGGAAATTGTGTTAAAATAAAGCATAACTCAACCTACCAAACTGTTTATGCGCACATGTCAAAATTTGCTAGAGGAATAAAACCAGGTGTTAGAGTAAAACAAGGCCAAACTATTGGATATGTAGGTTCAACTGGAAAATCAACTGGCCCACATTTACACTATGAAGTTATTGTAAATGGAAAAAAAGTTAACTCACAAAAACTTAAACTTCCGTCTGGAAAAGTTTTAAAAGGAAAAGAAAGAAAACTATTTGAAACTAATAAAATTAAGTTAGATGTGCTTAAGGCTGAAAAAATTATAGGTATAAATTAATTTACCTCTAATTGATTTTTAGAAGGTTTATCACTTTTATTTTCCTCCTGGACTTCTTCCAAAACTTTGTGTTCAGTTGTTTTATCTGTAATTTCTGAAATATTATTAGGAATATTTTCTTTTTTTTCCTCAATTTTTACTTTTTTTATTGCCTCTCTCTCATTTAAGATTCTAGTGAAATGATCTGCATGCTGTAAATAATTCTCTGATAAAATTTTATCTCCATTAGATAGTGCTTCTCTTGCTAAATCATTATATTTTTCGATTAATTTAGAAGCATTATGATTATATCTGCCAGGTAATTTTCTTTTGAAATTTTCATTATTTGAAAAATTGGAGTTATACTTTTGCCTTTCTCCATTAGATTTAAAACTTCTCTCATTTCTCCTGTAATTGGTTCTTCTATTGCTATTACTATTATTCCTAAATGTTACCATGATTAATTATTTATATTTTTGTACAAACTATACACCGATCATTATTAGCGAGATCTTTGTATATATTATTAATATAAAAACCTTCTTTATTTAATAAATTAATTACCTTATTTTTTTGATCAAAACCAATCTCTAAAATAAGCTTACCTTTTTCTTTAATCAGTTCAGAGGATTTACTAATTACTTTTCTGATTTCTGATAACCCATCTATTCCACCATTTAAAGCTTGAATTGGTTCATATTTTACCACGTCTTTATCCAAATATTTTAATTTTTTTTTAACAATATAAGGTGGATTAGATACAATTAAATCATATTTTGATGAAATGAATTTGTCAACATCTGTTTTAATTAATTTTAACCTGTGATCAACTTTTAGATTAATAGCATTTATTTTACTTATTTTTAGACATTTTTTACTAATATCAATTCCCGTTCCATAAAAGTTTTTTTTTTCTTTTAATATCGACAATAAAATACATCCTGAGCCTATACCAATATCTAAAATCCTTAAGCTTTCTTTATTTTTTGTAAATTTTAATACATTTTCAATAATTAATTCAGTATCTGGTCGTGGAATTAAGGTATCTTTTGTGACAAAAAATTGTGAATTCCAAAAAGATTTTTTATTTGTTATATACGCAATTGGTTCTCTTGTTAATCTTTTTTCTATTAATTCATAAAAAATTCTTAAATCTTTTTTGTCGATAGTAAAACTTGAGTTTAAAATTAAAAATTCTCTTTTTTTTTTAATGGCTTCTGCCATCAAGATTTCAGAATCTAGATCAGCGCTACTAATAAATTTTCTTTTTAAAATGCTAGCTCCATCAATTATTGCTGATTTAATATTCATTTAATTCAAATTACTTAATCTCTCCTCTTGTGCTTGTAGTGTTAAAGACTCTATCATTTCATCAAAAGCCTCACCCTCTAAAAACTCTTCTAATTTATGAAGTGTTAAATTAATTCTATGATCTGTAACTCTCCCCTGTGGAAAATTGTAAGTTCTTATTCTCTCAGATCTATCTCCTGTACCTATTTTAGTTTTACGATCTTGAGATCTTTCCTGATCAATTCTAGATCTCTCTAACTCATATAAGCGTGCTCTTAAAATTTTCATTCCTTTGGCTTTATTTTTATGTTGAGATTTTTCGTCTTGTTGAGAAACAGTAAGCCCAGTTGGAATATGTGTTATCCTAATAGCACTATCAGTTGTATTTACTGACTGGCCTCCTGGACCTCCAGCTCTGAAAACATCAATCCTTAAATCAGTTTCATTAATTTTAAGATCCACTTCCTCTGCCTCAGGCAATACGGCGACTGTGGCTGCTGAAGTATGAACTCTACCCTGTGTTTCTGTATCTGGAACTCTTTGAACTCTGTGAACTCCACTTTCATATTTTAAAGTTGAATAAATATTATTTCCTTTAATAGAGGCAATAACTTCTTTTAAACCACCTGCATCACTTTTTGAAATAGATATTAGCTCTAAAGACCATTTTTTTTTATTACTTATTTTTTCATACATTTTGAATAGATCCGATGCAAACAAACTTGCTTCTAATCCACCTGTGCCAGCTCTAATTTCAATAATTGCATTTTTTTTATCAGCCTCATCTTTAGGTAATAAAAATAATTTTAATTTTTTTTCATTTATTTCATGTTGAGATTTTAAATCTAACAATTCGTTTTCAGCCATATTTTTAAGCTCTTCATCTGATGATTGATCCTCTAAAATTTTTTCTAACTCTTTTTTATTATTTTCAAAATTAATAAATTTTTTTGCAATATCTATAACTTCATTCACATCAGAATACTCTTTGGATTTTTCAGCAAAAAGTTTTTTATCTATCTGCCCAGAAGAAAGTTCTTTTTCTAATGATGCATGTTTTTCAATAAGTCCTTTGACTGTTTTTATTAGAATCATTTGATTAATTTTTTTCTATCTCTGCAGCCTTTTTTTCAACTTCAGAAACTACTTTATTAATAATTTCACTAGTCAAAACTTTTTCACTTTGAAGACCTGATAAATAAAGCATATTGTTTCCTTTTCCTCCACCAGTTATACCAATGTCGGTTAAGGCTGCTTCACCCGGCCCATTTACTACACAACCAATAATCGACAGAGTAATGGGTGTTTTTATATGAGCTAATTTTTCTTCCAAAATTTTTACTGTATCAATTACTTCAAATGCTTGTCTTGCACATGATGGACAAGATATTATATTCACGCCTCTATTTCTTAAATTTAAAGATTTTAATATTTCGTTGCCTATTTTTACCTCCTGAGTTGGATCGTCAGACAAGGAAATTCTTATTGTATCTCCAATACCATCCATTAATAAACTACCAAGACCAATTGATGATTTTATGCTACCAGAAACAAAACTCCCTGCCTCTGTAATTCCAAGATGCAAAGGATAATCTGTAATCTTAGATAGCTGCCTGTATGCTGCAATAGATAGAAATACATCTGATGATTTGACACTAATTTTAAAATTAAAAAAATCTTTGTCTTCTAAAATTTTAATATTTCTCTGAGCACTTTCTACTAAAGCCTCTGGACATGGCTCTTTAAATTTTTCTAAAATATCTTTTTCTAATGAACCTGCATTAACTCCAACTCTAATTGAACAATTATTATTTTTTGCAGCTTTTAATACCTCATAAATCTTTGATGTGTCTCCAATATTTCCTGGATTAATTCTTAGACAGCTTGCACCATTTTCTGCTGCCTCAATAGCTCTTTTATAATGAAAGTGAATATCTGCAACCACTGGTATCGAGACGTGTTTTATAATTTCTTTAAGTGCAATTGTTGAATTTTCATCAGGACAAGAAACTCTTACAATATCTGCGCCCTCCTCTGTTATATCATTTATTTGTTTGATAGTTGCTTTAACATCTGTAGTTAAAGTGTTCGTCATAGATTGAACAGATATAGGGTTATCACCACCAATCTTCACTTTTCCAACATTTATTACTTTTGTTTTTCGTCTTTTGATATCTCTAAAAGGTCTTACGCTCATTATAATTAGTCTAATTTAAATTCTTTGTGTAAAGCAGCTATAGCTCTTTTAGCATTCTTAGCAGAAACTAGAACTGAAATTTTTATTTCAGAGGTAGAAATCACCAAAATATTAATTTTTCTTGAAGCTAGAGCCTGAAACATTCTATATGTTATTCCTGGAGTAGTTATCATGCCCACACCAATTATAGAAATTTTAGAAACACCTTTATCAAATGATAATTTTTTAAAGGATATTTTTTTATTTTGTTTTATTAATTTTTCTGTTTTTTTTAAATCTTCAGATTTTATTGTAAATGTAAGATCAGTTTCTTTTCCGTCTAAAGATATATTTTGAACAACCATATCCACATTAATAAGATTGTTAGAAAGTGGTTTGAAAATTGAGGCAGCGACCCCAGGTCTATCTTTCACACCTACAATTGTTATTTTAGCGTCATTTTTTGTTGAGGATATTCCTGTTATAATTTGGTCACTAAATGCCTTCTTTGAACCTGTTATCAACGTTCCAGAATTTGAAACAAAGGAAGATTTAACCTTAATATCAATCTTATTTAATTTTGCATCCTGAACAGATGTAGGTTGCATAACTTTTGATCCAAGAGATGCCATTTCCAACATCTCATCATAAAAAATTTTTTTAATTTTTTTTGCTTTTTTATATTCCCTTGGATCAGTTGTGTATACTCCGTCTACATCTGTATAAATTATACACTCATCAGCTTTGATAAATTTTGCAATCATAATTGCTGTAGCATCAGATCCACTTCTTCCGATAGTAGTAATTCTTAAATCTTTACTGACACCTTGAAAACCTGTAATTACAGGTATACCACCTGATTTAATATATCTACTTAATGTTTTAGTGCTTACTGATCTAATTCTAGCGCTTGAATGTGGGCCTACTGTTAAAATAGGAAGTTGCCATGATGTCCAAGATCTTGCTTTAAATCCATTATTTTTTAATCTTCCAGCAATAAGTGAGCAAGAAACTTGTTCTCCTGTTGAAATCAGTGCATCATATTCTGCTCTATCAAAATTATTGCTGATTAATTTTGATTTGTTTATCAATTCATTTGTAACACCACTCATTGCTGATGTGACAACCAGTACCCTATTTTTTTTCTTTTTATAAAAAGCTATAATTTTACATACCTTTTTAATTCTATCTATACTTCCTACTGAAGTTCCACCAAATTTTAATACGACTGTTTTCATGCTAGCTTTAATTAATAATATTTAATAAGTAATGGATAAAATACATCTAAATTATTATGTCAACTATTTATCTAAATGACTAGCGTAAATAAAAAAGAAATAGATAAATTTTCTAAAATGGCCGATGAATGGTGGGATCCTGAAGGTAAATTCAAACCACTTCATAAATTTAATCCAACAAGAGTAAAATATTTAAAAGAAAATATAATTTACAATTTCAAATTAAAAAATAAATCCAAACCTTTATCAGGTATAAAAATTTTAGATATTGGATGTGGTGGAGGATTGTTATCTGAACCAATGTCGAGAATGGGTGCTAATGTTACAGGTATTGATGCGTCTGATAAAAATATAAAAATTGCAAAAGTTCATTCTAAAAAAAATAAATTAAAAATTAATTATTTATGTTCGTCACCAGAAAAACTTAAAATTGGAAAAAAATTTGATGTCATTTTAAATATGGAAATTGTTGAACACGTGGAAGATATAGATTTTTTTCTAAAGTCATGCTCAAAGCTTTTAAAAAAAAATGGACTAATGTTTATTGCAACAATAAATAAAACTTTGAAATCTTATGTTTTTGCAATTGTGGGGGCAGAGTATGTTTTGAGATGGCTTCCAATAGGAACGCACGAATGGGAAAAATTTGTTAAACCAGATGATCTTAAAAAAATTTTAAGGAAATACGATTTATCTCTAAGTAAATTAGAGGGTATGTATTTTAATATTATTAAGAATGAATGGAGTATTTCTAGTGATTTATCTGTAAACTACATCGCAAAGTTTATTAAAAACTAATTTTCTTTTTCATCTACCCAAGGGATTAATTGAGCATCTATACCTTCTTCTTTTAATTCTTTTAAATCTTCCTTTGATGCACTGCCGTAAATACCCTTTGATTTTTTTTTACCATTATAATGAATTGATCTCGCTTCATAAGCAAAATTATCACCAACATAATTAAAATTATCTTTAATAAATTTTTGATAATCTTTTATAGTTTTTTTTACTTTATTATATTTTACTAAGTTTATTTTTTCATGAGATTTTGATTTATGACTTATTAGCCGAGGTGACATAATTGTTTTTTCAATTTTTAATGAATTGCAATTATGGCAACTAAGAAGTTTTTTATTTTTTAATCTTTCATACTCGTTTGAAGATGCAAACCAACTATCAAATTTTAAATCACATTCTTTACAAAAAAGTTTATATTTAATCATGATAATTAGTTAATCATACAATTTGAATTTTCAATAAGTTAACTTCTATAGTCTGCATTAATTTCAATATATTTTTTAGTTAAATCCATTGTATAAGCTGTAAAGCTTTTATTGCCTGTAAAAGTTTCAATATTTATTTCTATATTTTCAGATTTCATATAATTTGCTGTTTGTTTTTCATCATAACCTTGATTTAATTTTCCGCCTTCTACAATTTTTATATTTCCATACTTAACAGATAATTTTTTTAAATTAATTTTAGGCCCAGCTTTACCAATTGCCATTATAACTCGGCCCCAATTTGGATCTTCTCCAGCAATTGCTGTTTTCACTAATGAAGAATTTGCAACAGATAAAGCAATTTTTTTTGCATCTATCTCATTTTTACATTTGTTAACATTTATTGTTATGAATTTTGATGCTCCTTCGCCATCTGAAACAACTCTTTTAGCCAAATTCAAAAGAACATTATTTAATGCTTTATCGAAATTTTTAATTTTATTTTCATTCACACTTTTTACTTGAGAATTTTTGACTTCATTAGTTGCAAAAATAGTTGCCATATCATTGGTGCTGGTATCTCCGTCACAAGAGATAGCATTAAATGTATTGGTTATATTTTTTTTTAATAACTTTCCCAAAATTTCATTAGATAAAGTTGCATCAGTAAATATATATGCGAGTGTTGTAGCCATGTTGGGATGTATCATTCCCGAACCTTTGGCAATTCCATATATTTTTACTTTTTCACTTCCAATATAACATTCCTCCATGGCTAACTTTGGCTTTGTATCCGTAGTCATGATTGCAAGTGCTGCCTTCATCCAAATAAATTTATTTTGGGTATAAGTAATTTTTTTTGTTAAATTTGGAATATTGTTAAAAATTTTTTCATATGGAAAAATTTCTCCAATAGTGCCAGTACAACCAAAAATTATATTTTTTGAAGTAATTTTCTTTGGATTCTCTTCATCTTCTTCTTGTTTTTTATTTAATTGTTTCACGGTTAAATCTGCTATTTTTTTTAAACTTTCATACCCTTGCTTTCCAGTGAAAGCATTTGCATTTCTTGTATTTACAATTAGAGAATATATTTTTTTTGGTCTTTGATTGATATTCCATTTTATATTTTCAGATACGATTTTTGACTGTGTATAAACAGAGGCATAATTTGCGCCTTCTCTAAAATAAAACATAGTTAAATCATCTCTGGTATCTTTGTATAAATTTGCTGAAACAACTGAAATCGAAAGACCATCTAGATGATCAAGATCTTGGAAATCAATCATTTTAGTATTTTTTGATTGAGATGATAAAAAATTTGTTAAATTAATTCCCATATTGTTTAAATTATTTATTTAATACATATATTAAACATTATAAGTAAAGAATAAATCAAATAGTCATGTTTAACCCATTAAATTTAATAACAAAATTTATCAAATCTAGTAATCAAAAAGAGCTAGAGAGGATTAGTAAAATTGTTGAAAAAATAAACTTACATGAGGAAGATTTTAAAAATTTAGATAATGCCGACTTTCCAAAAAAAACAACCGAATTTAGAAATCAGATAAAAAATGGAAAATCTTTAGACGACTTACTTCCTGAAGCTTTTGCTTTAGTCAGAGAGGCTGCTAAACGAACACGAAATGAAAGACACTTTAACGTTCAATTAATAGGAGGTGTAGCCTTACATGAGGGCAAAATTGCTGAAATGAGAACTGGGGAAGGAAAAACTTTAACTATAACACTTGCAGCATATTTAAATGCATTGAGCGGTAAAGGTGTTCATATAGTAACTGTAAATGATTATCTTGCAAAAAGAGACTCGATTGAAATGGGACAAATATATAACTTTGTTGGTCTTTCTTCAGGATTTATTAACAACTATCAAGACGATGTCGAACGTAAAAAAAATTATAATTGTGACGTCACTTATGCCACTAATAGTGAATTAGGTTTTGATTACCTAAGGGATAATATGAAATTTTCTGAAGAGCAAATGGTTCAAAGAGATCATAATTTTTCAATCGTAGATGAAATAGATTCATGTTTAATTGATGAAGCAAGAACACCTTTGGTAATTTCTGGGGCAGCTGAGGATAAAACTGCTCAATATTTAGCAATTGATAAACTCATTAAAGTCTTAAATAATAAAGACTTTGATATAGATGAAAAAGAAAAGAGTATTTTATTAACAAATCATGGAATTAACAATGTTGAAAAACTTTTTTCTGACGCTGGTATTTTAAAAAATGATAACTTTTATGATCCAGAAAATTTACATTTAGTTCATCATGTTAATCAAGCCTTACGAGCAAATCATTTATTTGAAAAGGGAAGAGATTATATTGTTAAAGAGGGAAGTCTTAAAATTATTGACGAACTTACTGGAAGAATTTTAGAAGGAAGACGTTTTGGAGATGGTTTACATCAAGCATTAGAAGCCAAAGAAAGGATACAGGTACAGGCTGAAAATCAAACTTTAGCTTCAATAACTTATCAAAATTATTTTAAACTTTATAAAAAAATCTCAGGTTGTACTGGTACTGCTGCTACGGAATCTGAAGAGTTTTTTGAAATTTACAATCTCCCCGTAATTGTTATTCCAACTAACAAAGAAATGATCAGAAAGGATTTTAATGATTTAATTTTTAGAACAGAAAAGGAAAAGAATGAGGCAATTATAGAAAAAATAATTGAAAGAAACAAATTAGGTCAACCTATTTTAG
>CACBEJ010000012.1 GCA_902538255.1 uncultured Pelagibacteraceae bacterium
GAGGTGATTTATCGTGATCTAGATGATGAAATGTTTTTTGTAAGTGGACTTACAGAGTCGGGTATGAAAATTGATCTTAAAGATCAGACAGAGCATCACAAAAAAATGTTCGAACTTTCTGATAAATTAGTAAAAGAGTTAAAAGAAAGTGATGTGATTATAATTTCAGCTCCTATTTATAATTATGGTCCTCCCGCAACACTTAAAGCTTGGTCGGATTTAGCAGCTAGAATTGGAGAAACATTTAGATTTAAACCTAATGGGAGACGGGAAGGGTTATTAAAAAATAAACATGCCTATTTAGTAATAACCTCTGGAGGAACAAAATTAAATAGCTCTGAGGATTTCTTAACTCCTTGGTTAAAATTTATTCTTAATTTTTTTGGGATTGAAAAAGTAGATATTATTAGTGCAGATCAAATGGCATTAGATTATGAAAAATCAATAAGTGATGCAGAGGCACAAATAGAAAAATTATTTAAAGATTAAACTTTCTTTTTAGATGTCTAAGTTTCCCTTCGGTACTGTCAAAATCAATATAACAACCTTGTAAAAATCTTTCACCCTGTTTGGTTTCATAAGATGTTCTCCCATGAAGTAATCGATGATTATCCATCATTATTAAGTCTTTAGGCTCAAGTTTAAATTCAATTCTATATTTTTCAGAATTATACATTTCAGATAGTTTTTTTCTTGCATGATAATAAAGATCTAATTTTTCTTTATCTAAAATCGGAACGTAGTCTAGTCTAGGACTAAATCTGACTTGTTTAAAACTTTTATCATCATTAAGTTCAATCAAAGGGGAGATGTTTTCAAGAATTACATTTTTATCTATAAATCTAAATCTAACTTTTACTTCTGTTAAAATTTCATAAAATTCTGGAAATTTATTTCTTAATTCTTCTGTAACAGTAAATCCATCTACTAAGGTTGATAATCCTCCTGATACTTTACTTTCAATACAATGTAACAGCTGAATACAAGGCACAGGATTTCTATAAGGATTATCAGTATGAGGAGCTAAAGCTAAAGATGTATAAGCAAGATCATTGGGATCTGGTTTAGATTTAACATCAAAATATTCTCCGAAATTTGTTCTTCGTACACTTCCTATAGAGTTTGCAAATTCTACAATATAGTTTTTTGATGTAGGAATATTTTTTATAATAACAAATCCATATTTATAAAAAGAAACAAGTAAATCATGCATTTCTCTACTTTCGTAAAAATTTTCTTGATATTGAAAATTTTTAATATTTTTAAGTTCCGAGTCCCATTTAGTTTTTTCTATTGATTTAATAACAATATCTTCTTTAGAAAATTCTAAAGCAATTTTATCAATTTCTAGTTTTGAGGTAACACCATCATTAAAATCAATTTCTAAATATTTTTCATTAATATTTGCATTATTTATTGAAATATTACTACTTAAGGAGGTAGGATCGAAAAGTCTCTGTTGAGTTCCTTTATCCAAATATTCCTCACCATTTACTCTTTCACGTAACCAGAATGGGTGGATTTCTTTTTTTTCGGACCCATTATTGTAAAAAACCTTATTTTGATTTAGCTCAATTTTCATAATCACTATCTGAGGATTATTTAAAATTTAACTTTAATCAATATAAATTAAATAGTAAGACTTCTTTGTGATTAATTTTGATAGAAGAAAATACCCTATATATGCTAGTTTTTTAAATCAATTAGCAAAGGATTTAACTAAGTTCTATCATTCAAAACTGAACAGAACATTTAAAGTATCTAACAAGCTTAAAGGTAAAGGTTATGATCCAGTAACTACTTCAGACAGAGCCTTTGAAAAATTTATACGTTCAAAGATTAAAAAAAAATTTCCTTCACACCAAGTTATTGGTGAAGAATATGGTTCAACAAATTCAAAAAGTGATTTTACTTGGGTAATTGACCCTATAGATGGAACAAGATCCTATGTTATAGGAAATCCAACTTGGAGTAACTTAATTTCATTAAATTTTAAAGGAATACCAATTCTGGGATTAGCAAACTTTCCAATTCTTAAAAAATATTATTTAAATTATTCTGATAAACTTGCCTACGTTATTTCTCAAGGAAAAAAGAAAAAATTATCGGTAAATAAAAAAGCTACGTTCAAAAGTGTGAAAGTTTCTGCTGCTTTTCATGGGTGGTTATCTTTAAATAAACAAAAAAAAATTTCAAAAATTTTAAAATTAATACAATTTCCATGTAGTGATGCTTTAAGTTATTCTCACTTAGCAGAAGGAAAGTTAGACATAGTAATACAGTGCTCAAATAAAATTTGGGATATTCATCCACTAATTCCAATTGTTAAGGCGGCAGGTGGTATCATTAGCACTTGGGATAATAGAGATGCCACTAATGCTGGAAATATCTTAGTCTCTTCAAATAAAAAAATTCATAATAATTTTCTAAAATTATTAAAACCAGTCTCTAAATGATACCAGAAAGAGCACAAGTTATTTTAGATTTTTGGTTTAAAGAAACTCCTTTTGAAATGCGTTTCAAAAAAGATGACATCTTCGATAAAAAAATCAGAGACAATTTTATAAAAGATTTTGAGCTTGCGTGTAGTAATGAGTATGATGATTGGCAAGATAACCCAATGAGCTGCTTAGCTCTTGTAATTTTGTTTGATCAATTTTCACGTAATTTATTTAGAGGTGATAAAAGAGCTTTTGCTCAAGACCAAAAAACAAGATTAATAGTAAATGATGCAGTTTATTCTGGTTATTTAGAAACAATGAATGTTGATCAAAGATTTTTTATGCTTTTACCTTTAATTCATAGTGAGGAAATTAGTGATCATGAAATGGCCTATTATTTATTAAACAAATATTTAAGAGAACATGAAAGTTACAACAAAATAAAAAAATTTTGGCAAGATCATACAAAAGCAATCAGGCAATTTCATAGATATCCTCATAGAAATGAAATTTTAGGAAGAGAATCTACTGAAGAAGAAATAAAATTTTTAAATGGTCCAAATTCTTCTTGGTAAGTTGAAGAAAAAAAATTATTTAAATAATAGAAATAATATATTTAAAAAACCTTTTTTTTCCAAGTCTCAGGAGTGTGTTCATTATTTATTTCAAGTCTATAATTATATGTAAATTCTTTGGCTCCTTTGGATTTTATAAAATCAATTACTCTTTGAATTGACTCATCTAATGTTACTGAAGTTTTGTAACCTAAATACTTTCTTGCTTTATTAGCTGAACATATTGCATGCTTTACTTCATTTGGTCTATCTTTAACATAAACAGCTGGCTCATTATACTTCAGTTTGTTGCACAAAATTTTATATAGCTCATTTATAGTAATATTTTCCTCATCTGGTCCAATATTGAAGGTTTCTTTATTGATATTTTTATCAGTTATTAGTTTATCTAGACAGAAAATGCAGTCATCTATATCTGAAAAAGATCTTGTTTGCTCTCCATCACCATAAATTATTGGCCGTCTGTTTTGAAGGATTAAATTGGTCATTATTGATACAACATTTCTATAAGGATCGTCATATTTTTGTTTTGGACCAATTATATTATGAGGGACTGCAATATTGTATTCAATACCATGTGTATCCGCTAAAATTTTCAAAGTATTTTCAGCAGCTAACTTAGAAACACCATAAGGATCAACTGGTCTTACTGTTTGCTCTTCAAAGAAAGGCGTTTCAATATCACCATAGCGTGCCATTGATGAACAAAATACTACTCTTTTGACATTATTTTGTATTGCAGCAGTAAATACTGAGATAGAGCCGATGTAATTACTTTTACAAATCAGATACGGTGAAAATGAAGATAAACCTTCATGAGGATATGCCGCTGTATGCACAATAACATCTACATCTTTAATTATTTTTGTCATTTCATCTAAATTTTCACAATCAGCTTTGAAAAAATTTATTTTGTTAAGGTCTATATTTTCTAAAGTACCACCAATTAAATTGTCACAACCAGATACTTTGTATTTTTTTGATAAATAGTATTCAGCAAGGTTTGCTCCTAAAAAACCTGCGATACCAGTTATAAAAATTTTCATACTATTTATTTTTAAATCGTGATTTTATTGTGGTTAATAACACTTTAAATCCATAAGGGATAGATTTTAAATGAGATATTTCATCACCATAATGTGTAGGAATATGGATTTCTAATATTTTTAATTTTTTTTGGAGCAACTCAATAATTATCTCAGTATCAAAATGATAATAATTTGCTTTATTCTCAAATTGTATTTTTTTTAAACTGTTTACCCTAAAAGTTCTATAACCTGAATGAAATTCACTTATTCTTGAACCCAAAATAATATTTTGAATTAAAGTAAGGCCGATATTACCTAAAAATTTATAAAACGGCATTCCACCTTTTAAGGCACTTTTGTAAGACTTCATACGTGAGCCAAAAACGGCATCATAATTCTCTTTAAATTTTTCAATAAAATTTGGCAATTCTTCAGGTGCATACTGACCATCGCCATGCAACATTATTACATGATCAAATTGATTTTTAATTGCAAAATTAAATGCATATTTTTGGACACCACCGTAACCCAAATTATTTACAGAGTTATAAACATCAATCTTATAAGCAAAATTATTAATTGCTCTTTCAATTTCTTTTGAAGTGTTATCCGTAGAAAAATCATTAATTATTAATATGTGAATATTATTATTTAAAAATATTTCTTTAGGTATTCTTGAAATTACAGAATATATTTTTCTCTCCACATTATATGCAGGAATAAAAATTAATATTTTTTTTTTAATATCTGAATGGTTCATATTTGAACTCTATTAAATTTTTTCCTTTTTCAAAATAAATAGATTTATAAGTATCCATTAATTTAAAAATTTTTACTTCGTTTTTGTTTATATAAGCACGCCAAAATAGATCAGTATTATCTATATAAGATAAATAACCGCTGGCACTTGAGTAAAATTCAATTGATATATTATTATTTGAATAATTAATTATTTTATAACTTATATTATTATTTTTTTCAAAAAATCTAGATTCGTCAACAAAATTAATAATATTTTTTTGAACAATACTGTCTGTAAAAAAAATTTTTTTATTTTTTTTGTTAAGAGCAAAAAAAGTTTCTATTTTTTCTAATTTAACGTTATCCAAATTACTTAATGGTTGACCATATTTATCAAAATATTTCCAAAATATTGAATTATGAAACTTATTTCCCCAATTCAAAAAATTATTGATTGTATAAGCATCATCCCTAAAATAATTATTTCCATGTACTTGACTTTTAATTCTTGGTTTATTAAAATTTATATCCAGTTTATCAATTGCCTTATAATCATCATAAGTATTTACAGTTTTCCATTTTTTCAAACTCCATTGAAGGTTTGAATTTAGAAACTGCTCAAAAACAACCAGACTTAAAATTAAAATAAAAAAAGTATTTTTTTTTAATTGAAATTTTGTTTTTTTAATAAATAAAAAATTAAATAACAAAATTGCAAGGATTGAAGTGAGTATATTTATTCTTCCATCTACAAACATTATTAAATTATTTAAGGGAAAAGGAAGAATTTCTTCTGCAAATAAAAATCTTTTTTTATGCCATATAGTCCAATAATCACTAACACTCTCAGAAATAAAAAAATAAAATTGAACAAATAAAATTGCAAAAAGCAAAATATTTGTTGTAGAAATATGATATTTTAAAGTCACTCCTTTTTCAATTTTAGTTAAATTATTTAATATATTGTTAAATGAAAAAACTATTATTATAGATAGAATAGGAAGCAAAAGAATATTTACCCTTGGCCAAGTTCTAATATTTTGAATAAATTTAATTTCATTCCAAAAAAATTGAAATAATTGTGACTCTGATGCACTAATAAATGTAATTAAACTAAAGCTTATTATTACAAATAAGATTAATTTTTTTTCAAGATATGTAATCTTTGAAATTTTAAAAATTAAATCTAAAAAAAATTTAAAAATTATAAAAGATATAATTATTCCAAAATAATATCTTCCTTCTGTATTTGATAACACAGGGTATAACCACGATCCAACTATATCTAAGAATTTAAATCCACCTTCTGTTGAATATAAATAATCATTTAAATTTCTATCTTGTGAAATTTGTAAAGTTTTGATCACTCCATTCAGCCATGGCGCAGTCAAAACAAATGATAAAATGACGGGTATTAAACTTTTAATTAAGATATATGGATAATCTCTTAAATTAATATTTTGAAAATTTAAAATAAATATAAAATATAAAATAGTAAAAATAAAAATATAAAAAATAAAATATGGATATCCAGCTGTAAAAATAAAAAGACTTGAAAAAAATAATAGTAAAAAAGATTTTAAATATTTTTTTTTATTTAAGGTATAATTTATCCCTAAAAGCAGAAAAGGTAACCAACATATTGTTTGTATAGCATTGGGCAACCTCAAAAAATTTGTTATTAATAAAGTTGTTGGTACGAGTAAGGTTACAACATATTTGATTTCATTATTAGAAAATTTGATACTTTTTAACCATTGATATTGACCTAAGCAGTAGATTGAAATTCCAAAAATTGTATATATTAAATAATCATAAAGAGAAAATGAGTTTTTTAAATCACATATAAAAAATAATATCCAAGACGGTATATAAAAAAATTGTGCAAAAGGGTTATAAATTAAACTAAAGCCAGCACCTTCTGATGGAGACCAAAATGGCAATTGACCATCTTGCCAAAATTCAAAAATATATTTTTTATAGGAATAATATATTAAATCAAAATCATTACCCATTGCTATATATCCACTTGAAAGTGGCAATAAAAATACAAAAGGCCAAATTAAGAGAAGAAAATAAAATAAATTTGATTTGTTATTCATAAATTTAAATAGGCTTTAAAAAATCTTTTGAAAAACTTAAATCGAGCCCTGTATTTATAAAAGATTTAATTAGCGACATTATTTAACAAATAATAAAAACCATTAGACGTATTTAAATTAATTTTGAATATTTTATTTTAGCAAATTTCACTTTAAAGAGCCTAGATAATTAACCATCACCACTCCAATAATAATTAATATTATTCCAATAATTCCGTAAATATTTGGAATCTGATTAAGTTTTAATACTGCAAATAGAACAACTCCCGTTACTGTTAGCCCGCTATATGTTGCATAAGCAAAACCAACTGGAAGAGCATGCATTGCTTTTGCAATTGAAAACATTGTAATACACATAAATAGAATGCATAAAACAGAAGGAGTTAATTTTGTAAATCCTTCAGAAATTTTGGCTAAGCTATTAGATGCAATTCCAAAAGAAATACCTAAAGCTAAAAATAAATAACCCAACAAAGGTTTCATATTATTGATTTCCTAATAAATTTACCATTAATACCCCAACTATAATAAATGCTAGGCCTATCATAGAATATAAATTTGGAACTTGATTATATTTGATTACACCAACAATGACTGTTGCAATAATTGTAAGTCCCGCAAAAGAGGCGTAAGTAATTCCCATCGGAATATTTTTCATTACTAATGAAAGTGCATACATACACAATACAATTGTAATTGCTGTAATTATGCTTGGAACAAGAAGTGTAAAACCCTCAGCACTTTTTGCAAAACTATTTGAAGTTACACCTAAAAATACTGCAATACCTAAAAATAAATATGAACTAGCAAGACTCATACAATGACTTTAAATGAATTTTGAGAGAATATATAGAATTATTTAAAAGACCATTTTATAGCATCTTCCATTCTATCATCTCCCCAGAAGATTTCATTTTTCACTATAAAAGATGGACTACCAAAAATTTTATTTTCACGAGCTGAATTTGTGTTTTCGTTATATTTTGCCTCTATATTTTCTGATTTTGCTTCTTCTATTATTTCATCCTTATTTAAATTTAATTCAGTACAAACCTCAGAAATGCTAGGTTCAATTGCAGGTTCTTTACCTTCTTGGAACCATTTTTTATAAGTCAGCATCACAAATTTTTCTCCCCAACCTTTTTCAAAACCAAAGATTGCTATTTGATTTGCTAAATCGAATTCAGATAAAGGGTATGGAACTGGTGTCTTAGCAAAAAATCCATATCCCTCAGCTCGTCTTTCAATATCTCTCCACATGTAATTGACTTTATTAATTTTGTCTTTTGGAAATGGGATATTATTCATTTCCTTCATAATTGCTCTAACTGAAAAAGGTTTCCAATTAAATTTTACTTGATGTTGTTTTTCAACATCAAGTATTCTAGTTACAGACAGATAGGTGTAAGTACTCCCTATCGAAAAATAAAAATCAATACCACTCACTTACTTTGGCATAGGTGTAGCACCAGTTTCTAAACTAACAATTTTTCCATTATCATATTTATAAACTGCCATTACAGCCTCCACATTTCCATCATCAAAAGTAACAAATGAATGATGAACACCAACTTCGTCATTTTCATAAACAACTCTTACTTTATCTTGATTTATGTCGCCGCTCATTGCCCATTTGATAACATCACCTTTGCCTAAAACATTTCCTGACTTATGCATTGTGAATTTAAAATCATCATGCAAAAGATCATTCATAGTTGCTTCATCTTTATTTTTTATTGCAGCACTGTATTTTTCTAATATAGACATATTGCTCCTTTCTATTTATTCTCCTGGTTTTTTATAACTTTTTGAAACATCAGCTGCTTTTTTAAATGCACTGTTATAATCAAATACTTCATGAACCATCAGGTCTGACATCATTCCACTATTTAGAACAGTTACTTTCATTGCAAGAACACTTTCGTAATCTCCTTCAACGCAGAACAGAACATCAAAACGTCCTCTTAACCACTCGTAACTTATTGCTTTTACTCCTAAGCTATCACACATTGATTTCATTACTGCACCTCTATCTGCAGCAGGGTCAGCATGCATTTTTTTTAATAACTCAGGACTTGCCTTTCCAATTACATAAAATTTAGACATTATTCACCCCACATTCCATGAAATTCATATACTACTGCTGGTTTATCTCCAACAACCCATCCATCATGACCTGGTTGTATTGAATATGCATCACCAGCTTTATAAGTTAGTTCAGTTCCATCATTATGTTTTGCACATACAGCACCTGAGATAATTATACCAAGATGTGTAGCTTGACAGCTATCGCCTCCAACTGTTGGCTTTATGTCTTTTGACCATTGCCAACCAGGTTGCAAAGTAAGTTTCATCAATCTCTGATTTCCAACTTTGACCGCTTCAATTTTAGCATTATTAAAATTATCATTTACTTCATCTGCTTTATCAAAACTTTTTACTTCTATTCCAGCCATTTTTTCTCCTTGTTACTAATGATTTAGTTACTAAGTCTAGCAGAGATTAGTCAGTATGTGTAGCCTCAGCTTTCTATTTAACCTTAGTTAAATCATATATTGAGTAACTGTCTAACACCTCATCCATTATTGGCTTTGATACCTCTGTACCTTCTATAAACTTATGAAGTGCAGCTTCATCAGTACAAAATATTTTAAACATTACAGTGCTTTTGTCTGGAGTTACAGTTCCAATTGTTTTTTCAACCACAGCAACTTTAGCCCTTTCAGCAAGTCCTTCAGGAGATTGCATAAATCCCATGAATTTCTCAAAAGTACCTTCTTTTAACTTTGCTACCACTAGCATTTCTTTTTCCATTTTTTCCTCCTATTTTATTATCCTGAAAAATTTTCCATAAAGTCTCCATCCATGGGAGTGATTTTTGCAGAATCTAAGTCAACACCAGCTGCAGCTCTTGCAGCGTGAAGTTCTTTATCATTTTTAAATGCCTCAAACCCCTGCATAGTTGCGTATTTTACAATCACTGTAAATTTTGAAGCGTCTTCTTTTGATACACCAGCAAAAATAATGGTTGCACCAAATCCTTTAATTTTTTCAGCATTATCTTTAACCATATCCCTCCATGCTGAAAACGATTTTATATTTTCCTCTATTTTTATAATCATATTTTATCCTCCATAAATTGTTTTAGAAGTTTCCTCTACTTTTTCTTTACCATTTGGTATTAATTTGAAAATAAACGCATAGCAATTATCCATTAAAGTTTTTTGATAAGGTTTACCAAACATTTCATCAACAGTAGAATTTATACTTGAATTTATTTTATCCTCTAAAACACCCTCATTTGTAAGAAATTCTCTAGTAACCTTTGCTGCAGCCAAACTATTTTCTTTGTAAGCTAAATCTCCATTTGGAAGCTCACCTTGTTTAATAAATTGAGTAGATGTAAAAATTCCTGCACATTTTAAAGAGTCGGATATTTCTTTATTACTTATTTTTGCATGTGATGTTGCTGTTAGCAAAATCAATAAAAACGTAAAAATTATTTTTTTCATTTTCTCTTTCTAATAAGTATATTCACCACTCATTTGGTTCATAGAGTGAGCCATACCAGCTTTACCTCTTATATTTTGTCGACTTGAATTACCACTTCCTGAAATATTTTCATATTTTCCTGTTCCACCAACAATAACAAAAGTACCTGTTCCACCTTGGCCACCAGTTCCTTTACCTTTGTAATTAATATAAACCTTTTCACCATCCATTAGATAAAAAGTACACATACCTGTTTCATCGTCAAATTTTCCAGCTACCAATGTTAATCCACCAATGCAATGCATAGTAGATTTGTCAAAAATACTTCCGGGTTCTTTATCCATAAGCCCAGCATTACCATCATATGTAATACTCATATTACCGTTTCCAGCATCCATTGCATTTAATGACCATGATCCTGCTCCAGCAGCATTAAATTTTCCTGTCTCTGCTAATGAGTAATTCGAGATAGTTAAAAACAATGTTAAAAATAAAATTTTTTTCATTTTTACTTCCTTAAATTATTTAATTTGACGTAACACTGTTACATAATTGTTAATGAGTCACTCGTGTTTATAGCGCGCGACAGTTATGCAATTTCAGAGCATAAAAAATGTTGATTATGCTGTTTTATTTAATTTAAAAATTTGATAATAATTATCTATGATCGAAAAATTTAATGGAATTGTTTATCTAATAATTTTTATTGTTCATTTCCTTGTTTACGCTGTTTATGCTTTTAGAGCTATAGTTGGAACTAAAGGTTTTATGGATCAATATAACATCGATCATTCAGCAGCTGTGATTACAAGATTTTTTGGAGCTCCTTTTGTTGGGTCTTTCTTAATGGCTCTTTATATTATGTTCGTAAGAGATGGTGGTGTAAATGGAACTTGGGCATTCTTTAATTTAGTATTTGTTCAAAATTTAATGTATTTGATATTTGGGATTTATACCATTTACATAAATAAACTTGGACACACTGAAAAGACTAACAGTGAAGGTGTGATAGCTGCTGGAGTACTTACAATTTTAAGTGCTATTCTTACTTACGGATTAGCTGATAAAATTTATATTTAAAACCAATTAGGTATTGGTAGACCTTTTTCTTCTAAAAATTTTTTATTAAACATTTTAGTTGCGTATTTGTCACTTCTATCACAAAGAATAGTTACAATAGTTTTTCCTGGCCCCAACTCTTTTCCCATTCTAATTGCTCCTGCAATATTTATTCCACAGCTTGTTCCTAAACTTAAACCTTCGTTTTGAATTAAATCATATAGAATAGGCAGAGCCTCATGGTCATCAATTGAATATGCATCATCAATTTTGGCTTCACCAAAGTTTGCAGTCACTCTACTTGAACCAATACCTTCAGTAATTGAACCACCCTCCGTTTTAAGTTCACCATTTTTAATGTAATTATAAAGAGCAGAACCTTTTGGATCTGATAAATAAATTTTTATATCTTTGTTCTTTTCTTTAAGAGCATTGCTAACACCTGAAATTGTACCTCCAGTGCCTGAAGAACAAACAAAACCATCAACTTTACCATCAGTTTGTTCCCAGATTTCTTGACCTGTTCCCTCATAATGTCCTCTGGAATTTGCAGTATTATCAAACTGGTTAGCCCAAATAACTCCATTATTGTTTGTAGGTCTTAGTTCATCTGCAAGTCTTGCTGCTACTTTTACAAAGTTGTTATCATCTTTATAAGGCTTAGGTGGAACTAATCTTAATTCAGCTCCAAGGTTTCTAAGTAAATCTTTTTTTTCTTGTGTTTGATTGTCATTCATTACAATTATTGTTTTGTAACCAAGAGAATTTCCTAAAAGACCCAAACCTATTCCTGTATTACCAGCTGTTCCCTCAACAACAGTCCCACCTTTAGAAATTAATTTTTTTTCTTGAGCGTCTTTTATTAATGCTAGTGCAGCTCTATCTTTTACAGATCCTCCAGGATTTAAAAATTCTGCTTTTCCATAAATGTTACACCCAGTAATTTCAGAGGCTGCTCTGAGTTTAATTAATGGAGTATTTCCTATTCCAGAAATAAAATCGTTTTGGGTATTATTCATTATCTGATTTTTTATCACTATCAGACGTAATTCCATAAGGTTTAAATTCACTATCTGCTATTCCAACACTTCTTGCAGGAATTCCAACCATTACAGCATTTTCTGAAACATCTTTCGTAATAACTGCATTTGCTCCAATTCTAGCACCTTTGCCAACGACTACAGGACCTAATACTTGTGCACCTGAACCAATAACTACATCTTCTTTTATAGTAGGATGTCTTTTCATATTTCGTTGGTCATTTGAATTAATACTTGGAGCAATTCCACCTAACGTAACCATGTGATAGATAGTTACATTATCTCCAATGTCTGAAGTTTCACCAATCACAACACCCATTCCATGATCTATAAATAAATTTTTTCCAATTTTTGCATTAGGATGAATTTCTATTCCAGTTAAGAATCTTGAAAATTGAGAAATGATTCTTGCTATCAAATGAAATTTTGCAGTACTAAAAAAATTTGCTATTCGATGAAAAAAAACTGCTTTAACACCAGGATAAGTTAATATTAAACTTAACTTAGACCTTGCAGCAGGATCTCTATCAATTATGGATTGTAAAAAATCACTCATATTTCTTTAGTTTAGTTGCTGTTGATTAAAAAATAATATGCCTTATATAGTACTAAATTGCTTAATTTAAAGAGGTTTAAATGTATAAAAACACCAATTGTTTTCATCTAGCCATCCCGTGTGGAGACTTAGAGATCGCAAAAAAGTTTTACAGTGAAACTTTGGGATGTAGATTAGACAACTCAGCACAAGAGTGGGCAGATGTAGATTTTTGGGGCAATGAATTAACCTTACATAAAAGTGAACATAAATTAGATAATGAGAGACACGATGTAGACATGGGTAATGTTTCAGTTCCTCATTTTGGTGTTCATTTATCAAGAAAAGACTTTGATGCTCTAAAACAAAGATTAAAGGATAGTGGAACCAAGTATTACGACGAACCTTATTTGAGATTTAAAGGAACAAAATATGAGCAAGAAACTTTCTTTGTTAAAGACCCAAACGAAAATATACTAGAAATTAAAACTTTAACAGCAAATCCAGAGTAGTCCAAAACCTTAATGGAATACCTAGTATTAGGCTTCTTCACAGGGATTAGCTTAATTTTGGCTATAGGTGCCCAGAATA
>CACBEJ010000013.1 GCA_902538255.1 uncultured Pelagibacteraceae bacterium
AGAAACAATTTACTAAATCATTGCTATGTAAATTGTCTCTTACTTGTTTTCCTTTGTAACCAATTAAGTTATATTGTCTTTTTTCTAGACTAGATCTTACTAAAAAGGACAAAAAACCATGTAAACTAGCCCCACTATGATTTGGACCAGTTATACAGCCACCTCGAAAACAAACAGTTTTTAAACCAACATTCTTACCATATTCTTGCACAATAAGGTCAGCATAAGTTTTTGAGACACCAAAAAAACTATGAATTGCATTATCTATAGGAAAATTTTCTTTAATACCTCTAAAATTTTTGTCATTCTTTTTTAACTCCCATCTAGTTTTTTTTTCAAATAGTTTAACTTTATTAGGGTTGTCCCCATATACCTTATTTGTCGACATGAAAATAAATGGAGAATTAGAACAATATTTTTTAGTGAGCTCAAGTAAGTTAAGAGTTCCAGTAGCGTTTATATTAAAATCTAAGAATGGAAAATTTTTACCATAGTCATGAGAGGGTTGGGCTGCACAATGAATTATAATTGATATACTTTTTGAATATTTTTTAAAAATTTTATCTAAGGCGTTGTAGTTTCTTATATCAATACTATAATTTTTAAATCTTTTGTTTCTCTTTAAAAGTTTAGATTTAATCCAATTAGTAGATCCTGAATCACCAAAAAAAAACTTTCTTAAATTGTTGTCTATGCCTATTACATCAAAACCTTTATCATGAAAAAAATTTACAGATTCTGAACCTACTAGTCCAGTTGAGCCTGTAATTATTGCTAGAGACATCAGAAATATTTTTTAATTATTGGTTTATTATTTTTTAACCACAAAAAAGTATCCATAACAACTTGATTTATATTTCTTTTTGGTTTCCATCTATATGTATTAGAAACATGTGTATTGTCACTTAAATAATAAGGGATATCATATGACGATGTTTTGCTAACTTTTCCCATTTTAATTTTATTACCAGTTATTTTTTGACATAATTTTGTAAGCTGACTTAAAGAGGTGTAACTAGTTTTAGAACCACCAACAGTAAATAGTTTATTATTTATTTTGTTTATGTTTTTTATTTGTAATAAAATTAACTCACTCAAATCATCTATATGCAAAACATCTCTTATTTGGTTTCCATATCCACCATAACCAATATAACTTAGTTTTTTTTTATTAAGATGTCTCCAAATCCATAAACTTACAAAACCTTGATCTTGTTTACCAAATTGAAGAGGTCCAGATATTACGCCACAACGATTTATCAAATATTTTAATTGATATGCATAAGAGAATTCTTCAATTAGCATTTCAGAACAAAGCTTTGTTAGACCGTAAATTGTTTTTGGTCCAATAATTTTGTCTTTTTCACTGAACATTTTACTAATCTTAATTTTAGATTTAAGATTTTTATTCTTTATAATTTTGTTCATTTCCTCTAACGGATAAATTCTACTACTTGAAATAAAGATTATTTTTGATTTATCATTTTTGCTTTTTTTTAAGATATTAATTGTTCCGATCAAATTTGTATTAATTACTTTATCAAAATCGTTCTTAGAAATTTCAACAGCCGCCTCTGCACAACAATCTAAAATTAAATCATATTTTGGCAAACTTTTAATTTTTTTAATATTTGAAATATTAATTTTATAATTTTTGATTTTTTGTTTTTTTAAAAGATTAGAATTGTACTTTGAACCTTTTCTTGTCAGGTTATCAAGTGTGTGTACTGTAAATCCTTTTTTTTTTAGGAATAAAGCCAAATTACTGCCTACAAAACCACACCCACCTGTAATTAAAATTTTCATTATCTTTTTTAGATTATATATTTTAAATAGAATTATTTTACAAAGAATTTAAATGATTACTTTAGTATTTTTATCTTTTCATAGTGCACACCATATAAGACGGATTTTAAAAACTGTTGATAAAAAATATAAAATTATCGTGATAGAAAATTCATCTGATGAAGATCTAAAATTTGAAATCGAAAGCAAATATGAAAATGTTCATGTTGAAATATGTAAAGAAAATTTAGGATTTTCAAAAGGTATGAACCTTGGAATAAAACTTGCAGATACACCTTTTGTATTTCTTAATCCTGCAGATATAGATATATCAAATGAACTACTTCATTCACTAGAAGAGATAACTCTAAATTTTAAAGATTTTGGGATGTTAACTCCTGCTTATAAAGACAGATCTATACATTCAAATTTTTATATATGGAAAGATAAAGGACCTAAACAAATAATTAATACTCAAAGAAAAAATTATGTTTTAAAAGAAGTTGATTTTATTGATGGGACTATTTTAATTAATAAGCATAAAATTAAAAATGAAAATTTTGATGAAAATTTTTTTATTTATTTTGAGACTATGGATTTATCAAAAAGATTGATTGATAAAAATATTAAATTGTTTGCTTGTGAAGAGCTAACTTTTGAGCATTATGGAGGACAATCTCATGAAAAAAAATTTGATTTTGAAGCACAATTATCAAGATGTTGGCATTATAATTGGTCAAAATTTTATTATTTTAAAAAACATTATAATTATTTCTATGCTTTAAAAAAAACTTTTCCAAACTTAAGAAGAGCTTTGATTTGTTATTTTTTGAATTTAATTATATTTACAAAAAAAAATAGTTACCAAAAACGTTTATTAGCTTTAAATGAATTAAAAGGAATTATTGCATCAGCAACTTTAAGAAAATCTAGTTATAGAGTAAGATACGACACCTAACTTAACCTTTCCCACGCCAAGGTATAGTTTTGTCTATTATTTTTCTTAAAGTAATATCAAACAAAAGACCAAGTAAACCCATAATAATTATTGTTATCCAAATAACTTCCCACTGGAAGTACTTTTTAGCAACGTTTTCAACAAAACCAATACCTGTTGTACCTGCTAAAAACTCTGCAGCAACAAGCGTTCCCCAACACATACCAACCGCAACTCTAATTCCTGTAAGAATTTCAGGAAGTGAATTCGGGAAAATTACATGTCTTAAAATTTGTTTTTTAGTAGCCCCTAAAGAGTGAGCTGCATGTATTTTTGAGAGTTGAGTTCCTGATGCACCAGCTCTGGCAGAAATAATCATAATAGATAACGAGACCATAAATAATAAAAATACTTTTCCAGAGTTATCAATTCCAAGCACAGAAATAATTAAAGGTGCCCATGCAAGGGGAGGAACTGGTCTGTAAAGTTCAATCAGTGGATCAAAAAAACCTTTGGCAAATCTATTTAGACCCATAAATAATCCCAATGGAACACCAATAATAATTCCAAACACTAATCCTAAAAACACCCTCATAAAAGAGTCCCAGATATGTCCGTATGGAACGGGAACTTTCAGTAATTTAAAGTCACCTGTTGCAACTTTTAAAACATTACTTTTAAAGTTTTCTTTTACAATTCCATCTTTTGTATGAACTGGATATTCACCGGGTAATATATCTGCTATCCAATCTGGTAAAATGAAGCCTATCATTTTACTGACATCAACCATTTCAATCCATAAAAGAGGAACATTTTTGTATCCAACACTTGGTTTTGATAGTTCAACAAATTTATTAAATGTATCAGATGGTTTAGGTAGCCATCTACCTGAACCTTGTTCAGAACAAGTTGCTCCACTTGCTACAATTGTCCCTGAAGGAAACAAAAGGATATCAATTAATCTTAATCCACCCTGTTCTTTGTTTTGCAATTCATCAAATTCTAAGATGGCTTCTTGCATTTCATTTAAAGCATTAGGAGGATAAATGCTTGCAAATTCTATTCTTCTTGCAATTTTAACGATATTTTTTGCATAGTCAGATGCTATCTCACTACTATCATCTAAACTTTTTCTATAAGCTTTAATATCATCTTTTAATTGTTTTATTGCGCTTTTGAATAATGGATTGTGATTTCTTAATTTAAAAAACTTGTCATTTATTAAACTTAGTTCTTTTGCCGCTGCATGAAATTTTAACCCTTTTTTAGTCTGAGGAGCAGTTGGTATCTCGATAGTATTTTCTATTGACCCACTACCAGAATCTATTGTGACAATTCCCCAACCACCCTGTTCATCAATAAGTTTTTGTCTTTCAATTTTTTGAGCACTTGTCTCAAAAGGATAATCTTTCTTTTGAAAATCAATACTGAGTTGCTTTATTTGCTCAGTCATTTCTTGAATTTTTATTTTGGTATCTATTTCTATTAATTCTTCACTTGTTAACAATGGAATTAATTTAGAGGTTCTATCAATGTAGCTTACAAGGATTGTTTTTTGTTGATCGTTTAGATCCTTAGATCCTTTTATTTCATTTGCAATCTTTATAAGATTTTTATTTTCAATTTTTATAATTGATGTACTTTTGAACTCTCTCTCTTCAATAGGAAATTGATATTTTAAACCTAATAATGATTCGTTTATTTTAGCAACTTGACACAATTCGTTTGCAGATTTTGGATAAAAACCTCTTGCTATATCCCATGAATAATAAAGCCACAGCATTAATATTGCACTACTACCAACAATTACCCAGTGCGTTCCACCTTTAGATCTTTCTGGATTACCAAATACAGCATCAACTTTTTCAATTTTAATTAATCTTCTTCCATAAAGAATGCATCCAATAATAGATACTACAATTAGTATTGTTACAATTTGTGTTAGCATTAATTATCTTTTCCCATTATTTCTTCTTCCATGTTCCAGATCATGGATAAAATTTCTTCTCTAGTAGATGAAAATTCTTTATTTTTTTTAATTTCTCTTAAATCTTGGGTAAGACCCATTTCTGCAAACGGAAGATTGTATTCTTTATGTATTCTTCCTGGTCTTGGTGCCATAACATATAATCTTTCACCAAGTAAGAGAGCTTCCTCCACGGAGTGAGTAATTAAAATAATAGTTTTTCCGGTTTCTTTCCAAATTTTTAAAACTAATGACTGCATTTTTTCTCTTGTTAATGCATCTAAAGCCCCTAATGGCTCGTCCATTAGAATTAAATCAGGATCATTTATTAAACATCTTGCAAGAGCAACTCTTTGCTGCATACCACCTGACAATTGATAAGTAGGAGTGTTACCAAATCCTTTCAAACCAACTATATCTAACCATTCCTCAACTTTATTAGCTGTAACTTCAGGATCTTCTTTTTTCATCCTAAGTCCGAAATTTACATTCTCTGCTACTGTTAACCATTCAAACAAAGCACCTTGTTGAAACACCATTCCTCTTTCAACACCAGGCCCATCAATTTCATTATTATTTAATGTAATTTTTCCTGAAGTAGGTCTTAAAAATCCGGCAGTAATGTTTAGTAAAGTTGTTTTTCCACAACCAGAAGGACCTAGAACCGTAAGCAACTCCCCTTTTTTTAAAGTAAAACTTACATCCTTAAGCGCATGAACTGTTTCTCCTTTTGGAGTTTTAAAAATCATATTTAGATTTTGAGAAACAAGATCACTCATAGTGCCCTTATATTTGAAATTTTTTAAAAAAAATAGGCACTAATTATTAAATTAGTGCCTATTTAAAAAGTTTTAAACCTTTAAAATTATAAAGGTAAGAAACTTGTGTCTACGTTTCCTTTTGGTGTTCCCATTCCATCCAAGAAACCAGCTAGATTACCACTCTCCATAGATTTTTTAGTTTCTTCAGGAGTTAAGAATTTAAATCCATCTAAAGTACCTTTCATTTTTGATACTTCCATCGCTGATGCTTTAGACATAGAATTCATATCGCTTTTACCTGAATTATATCTTGCATTGGCTTCATGAGTAACTTCAACAAAAGTCCTTACCATACCTGGATTTTCATTCATAAACTTATTAGTTACAGAAGTAATATCTATACCTAGAATACCTCCAGCTCTAGCTTCCTCAACTGAAATTAATCTAGAACCAACTTCTGTAGCTGCTGCAATTGAATTACCACCAAATAAACATGCCATTGCAACATCACCACTTACTAAAGCTGCAGCTCCATCTTCTGGAACCATATCAATAACAGTCATTTTGCTTGGATCGGCACCAACAATTTCCATACTTGCAGTAAAAACATAATCAGCCATAGTACCTAAAGGCACTGCAACTTTTTTACCCTCTAATTCACTAGCGTTTGCTTTTGTAATTCCAGAAGCATTTGATGTAACACATGTAGTTCCACCCATTCCGTATTCCATTGCAATATCAATCAGTTTGATAGGTGCATTAGATTTTACAGCATTAATAAAAGGCACTAAACCTTGTGAGTAAGAAATATCAATATCTCCTGCTAGCATGGCTTCTGTCATTTCCACACCAGTATTGAAGCTTGTCCACTTAACTGGAACTCCTAAAGCTTTTGAGTAATTTTTCTTCATCATATCCTCTAGGTTTGGACTTGGCCATTCTAGAAAGTATGCAACTCTAACTTCATTTGCAGCTG
This sequence comes from uncultured Pelagibacteraceae bacterium, assembly GCA_902538255.1. Classification (GTDB taxonomy): domain Bacteria; phylum Pseudomonadota; class Alphaproteobacteria; order Pelagibacterales; family Pelagibacteraceae; genus Pelagibacter. The sequence goes on from CACBEJ010000013.1 coordinate 6,426, forward strand.
AATTAGCAACTGAAATTGATAGGTTAAGTGCAAAAATAGATCCTAGAATAAAACTTAGTATTTTTTTCATTTATTCCCCTATGTTTAATTAATTAAATTCCGGATATTTAAATTCAAATTGTCTCTGAAGTAAAACAAAAAAAGAAACTTATACAATCCTCAGTTGTGTCAATAATGTGGTAGTTAATCCATTTATTTTAGTCTAAAGAGGCTTTAAGATTAAATTAAAATATTTTTAGAAAAAAATTTTTATGAGCACACAAAATAAAACAGCAATTCCAAATTCTTTAAATGAGCATTGGATGCCATTTACATCTAACAAAGATTTTAAAGAAAACCCAAGATTGATTGTTGAAGCCAAGGGTGTGTATTTAAAAAACCATCAAGGTAAAACTCAAATTGATGCAAGTTCAGGATTGTTTTGTAATCCTTTGGGGCATGGTAGGGAAGAAATTATTGAGGCAATAACAAATCAATTAAAAACTTTAGATTATTGTCAACCTTTCCAACAAGGTTTTGGTGGATCATTCGAGTTAGCGACTAGAATTTCAAAACATACTCCAGGAAACTTAAATAGAATGTTTTATACTATTTGTGGTTCAACAGCTGTTGAAACAGCAATTAAAATTGCAATCGCTTATCATAGAGCAAGAGGAGATAGTCAAAGATTTAGATTTGTCGGTAGAGAAAGAGGTTACCATGGAATGAATATTGGTGCGACCTCTGTTGGAGGTATGGTAAATAACGTAAAAACGTTTGCAAGTGTATTAATGCCAGGTGTTGTTCATATGAGACATACACATTTACCTGAACATAAGTTCGTAAGTGGTCAACCAGAGACTGGTGTTGAGTTAGCAGAAGACCTAGAAAGAATTTGTATGAACTTTGGAGCGGAAAATATTGCTGCTTGTATTGTTGAACCTATTGCGGGATCAACAGGTACATTAGTTCCACCAAAAGGATACTTACAAAGATTAAGAGAGATTTGTGATAAACACGGAATACTTTTAATTTTTGATGAAGTAATTACAGGCTGGGGAAGAACTGGTTCCCCATTTGCCTCACAGGAGTACGGAGTAACTCCAGACATGATGACAATGGCAAAAGCTACAACTAATGGAATTAGCCCGATGGGAGTTGTTGCATGTAAAGAGGATATTTATGATGCAATTGCAGAAAATGCTCCTAAAGGAACAATTGAATTATTTCATGGATATACTTATTCAGGAATTCCAATTTCAGTTGCCGCTGGATTGGCAGTGCAAGATATTATTGAAAAGGATGATATCTTTAACAGAGCTAAAAATTTATCACCTTATTTCCAAGAAGGCTTGATGTCATTAAAAGATATCGATGTAGTTGATAATATTAGGGGATATGGAATGATGGGTGGTATTGATATTGTTATGGATAAAAAACCAGGCGCTGCAGGTTTAACCTGTTTCAAACATTGTTATGAAGCAGGAGTAAATTTCAAAGCTACTGGTGATTGTTTAATCATTGCTCCAATGTTTATTTGTGAAAAAAAACATATAGATGAGATAATTGAAAAACTTCGAAAAGGAATAACAAATTACGCAAAAAGTAAAAAGAATTAATTTTCATTTATGAAAATTGGAGTTCCTAAAGAAATAAAACCACAAGAAAACAGAATTGGTTTAACACCAGATAGTGTTAAAACTTTAGTTTCAGAGGGCCATGAGGTTTTAGTAGAAAACAATGGTGGATTTGAAGCTGGTTTTGAAAATGATCAATATTTAAAAGCTGGAGCTAAAATTGCTGATAGTGCAGCAGACATTTTTAATGATTCTGAAATAATTGTTAAAGTAAAAGAACCTCAAAAAGTAGAAGTTGATATGATTAGAGAAAATCAAATCGTATATACTTATCTCCATCTAGCGGCTGCGAAAGAACTAACTAAGGGGTTAATAAAATCTAAAAGTATTAATATTGCATATGAAACAGTAACGGATGATAATGGAAGATTACCTTTACTTGCTCCAATGAGTGCTGTTGCAGGCAGAATGTCTGTACAAGCAGGAGCTCACTGCTTAGAAAAAAATCAAAGTGGTAGAGGATTGCTTTTGGGAGGAGCACCAGGTGTATCAGGTGGAACAGTTGTTATATTGGGTGGGGGCGTAGTTGGAGAAAATGCTGCAGTGATTGCAACAGGTATGCAAGCAAAAGTTCACATTGTTGATAAATCTGAGGCTAGATTAAAACAACTTGTCGAAATGTTTGGAGATAAAATTATTCCAGAACAAAGCGATAAAACAGATTTAGATAAATTAGTTGCTGAGGCAGATTTATTGGTTGGCGGTGTATTAATTCCAGGAGCAGAAGCACCAAAATTAATTACTAAACAAATGATTAAAACAATGAAAAGAGGTTCTGTAATTGTTGATGTTGCTATAGATCAAGGAGGTTGTGTAGAAACTAGCAAACCTACAACACACGGTGACCCAACCTATATAGTCGATGATGTAGTTCATTATTGTGTAGCAAATATGCCAGGAGGTGTTCCTAGAACTTCAACATTGGCATTAAATAATGCAACTTTACCTTTCTTAGTTAAACTTGCTAACAAAGGTTATCAAAAAGCATTAAGCGAAGATAAAAACTTTTTGGCAGGGTTAAATGTTCACAAAGGTCAAGTAACTTACAAAGCAGTTGCTGAAGTCTTTGGACATAATTTTGTAGAGCCTGGAGAAGCCATCAAACACTAGAAATGGAAAAAAACCATCCTTCAAGCGCAAAGGTAGTTGTAATTGGAGGTGGAGTTGCAGGTACTTCTTGTGCTTATCATTTAGCAAAGTATGGTTGGAAAAATGTGGTTTTATTAGAAAGAGATCAATTAACATCTGGTACAACTTGGCATGCTGCAGGATTAATAGGGCAATTAGGGGCAACTTCTACAATCACCAAATTGAGAAAGTATTCCTTAGATCTTTATAAAGAATTAGAAAAAACTACAGGATTATCTACTGGTCTTAAACAAAATGGAGCAATAACAGTTGCGTCATCTATGGACAGGATGCAGGAGTTGTTAAGACAGGCTACAACAGCACAATTATCTAATGTTGAAGTAGAGGTATTAAATAAAGATAGAATAAAAGAATTATACCCTGTTTTAAAAAACGAGGATCTTGTTGGTGGTGTTTATATGCCTAAAGATGGTCAGGCAGATCCGGTTGGAGTAACCAATGTATTAGCTAAAGCAGCTAAAATGTTGGGTGTTCGAATATTTGAGAAGTCACCAGTGAAAAAAATTTTAGTTAAAGATAAAAGAATATGTGGTGTTGAAACTATTCAAGGGAAAATTGATTGTGAATATGTAGTTTTAGCTACAGGAATGTGGTCTAGACAAATTGGAGAAGATATTGGTGTTAGTGTTCCACTATATCCTAATGAACACTTCTATGTGATTACAGAACCAATGAAAGATCTTCCTAAAGATTTACCTGTTTTGAGAGATTACAATGCTTGTCTTTATTTAAAGGAAGATGCTGGAAAAATGTTAGTTGGAATTTTTGAACCTAATGCAAAACCTGCTTTTATAGATAGTGGAAGAGTTCCTGATAATTTTTCATTTGGAGAATTTCCAGATGATTTTGATCACTTTGAACCTTACCTTGAAAAATCTTTTCATAGGCTACCAATGTTAGAAAATGCAGGTATTAGAAAATTTTTTTCAGGACCAGAGTCCTTTACACCTGATACTCAGTATTTGCTTGGGGAAACACCAGAAGTAAAAAATCTTTACACGTGTTGTGGTTTCAATAGCATCGGCATTGCAAGTTCTGGGGGAGCGGGAAGAGTAACTGCAGAATGGATAATTAATGGACATATAAATGAAGACTTATTTTCCCTAGATATAAAAAGATTTCAAAAGTTTCACTCATCTAAAAAATTTATCATTGATAGAGTTACTGAAACTTTAGGTGATCTTTATGGGATGCATTGGCCTTTTAAACAACATTCAACATCGAGAAATGAAAAATTATTACCTTATCATGATGAATTAAAAAAAGCAGGAGCTTGTTTTGGCGTGGCAGGAGGTTTTGAACGACCTATGTGGTATTCCTTAAATGGAGAAAAACCAGAATATGAATATAGTTTTAATTACCAAAACTGGTATCCATCAGCAAAACATGAAACCACAAATGCTAGAGAAAATGTTGGACTTTTTGATTTTTCAACTTTTTCAAAATTTGATTTGAAAGGTGAAAAAACTCATTTTGATTTACAAAAAATTTGTACAGCTAACATTAAAAATGAAATTGGAAAAACTACATATACTCATATGCTAAATGAGAATGGTGGTATCGAAACAGATTTAACAGTTGTTTGTCTTGATAAAAACCATTTTAGAATAGTCAGTTCAGCGTCAACAAGAGAAAGAGATAAATATCATATCCTCAAATATTTATCTAAAGAAGTTGAATTTTTAGATGTTACAGAAAGTATTTGTTGTCTTGGTTTATTTGGTCCTAAAAGTAGAAATATGATTCAAAAAATAAGTAGTGATGATTTTAGTCCTGAAAATTTTAAATTTGGTACAGGTAAAAATGTTAAAATAAATAATATTAAAGTTTGGGCTCAAAGAATATCTTATGTTGGTGAACTTGGATTTGAATTATACTTTGGTAAAGAAAACGCTTTAAAATTATACAAAATTTTAATTGAAGAAGGTAAAAATTTTGATTTATCTCATTGTGGAATGCATGCGATGGACATAATGAGAATGGAAAGTGGTTTTCTACATTGGGGCCATGATATATCTCCAGAAGAAAATCAGTATCAAGCAGGCTTAAAGTATACAATTAGCTATAAAAAAAATGTTAATTTTATTGGTAAAGATGCTTTATTAAAGATTAAAGATAAACCGTTAGATAAAACGATGATGATGTTTACTTTAAAGGATAGTAAACCTGGTGAACCCTTGTTGCTACATGAAGAACCTATTTATTTAGAGAATAAAATTATTGGAAGAACAACTTCAGGAAATTATTCATTTTGTTTTGATAAAAATCTATCTTTTGGTTATGTCAATTCAGGAAATACAATAGAAACACTTAGAGATAAAAATTTGTTTATAGAAATTGAAAAGATCAAATACCCAGTCGAAATTATTTCAAAACCATTAAATACTAAAGATTTTAAAAGAACTTAATATCTCTAAATTTTATTGTATTTAAGATGATTAGCTGATTAAATTAAGTGTGAAAAAAAACGATTTAGACACTACATTATTTAATTCTGATATTACTTCAAATAAAGATTTGGAAATAGATAAGATTAAAACAACAAATGTAAATATATTGCTAAATAGAGTTAGGTTAGATCAAAAAAGAACACTAAAAAAAAGAATTGTTTTTTCAATTATTTTAGCTGGTTTGGTAAGTTCGTTAGCTATTTATTTTATTATTTAGTTTAGAATTTGATTTAAAAAAGTTTATTGAAACAATAAAGATTTATATTATAAATCATTAATCAATTAAGGCGGGGTAGCTCAGTTGGTTAGAGCGCGGGACTCATAAGCCCGAGGTCAGTGGTTCGATCCCACTTCCCGCTACCATAAATTATGAAAGACATTTATATAACTTGGGAAGATTATCACAACAAGATAGAGCAATTAGCTGAAAAAGTTCATAAAGATAATTTAAAATTTAATCAAATTATTTGTATTGCAAAAGGTGGATTAAGAGTAGGAGATGTTTTTAGCAGGCTTTTTAATGTACCTTTAGCAATCTTATCGGTTGAATCCTACCATGGTGACAGTGATGATATTAAAAACCAACAAGGTCAATTTACTTTTTCAAGAGATTTAGCAAAAACTACTCCAAATTTAGGTTCACATATTTTATTAGTTGATGATTTAGCGGACTCAGGAAAAACTTTGATAAAAAGCATTAAATGGTTAGAACATTTTTATGGATTTTATTTAGAAGAAAAAATTAAAACTGCAGTTATATGGCACAAATCAACTTCAAAATTTAAACCTGATTATTCTGTAGATTATTTAAAAGGTTCACCATGGATACACATGCCTTTTGAAAAATATGAAACTACAAATATAAAAGATTTTAATTTTGAAAAATAAATTACTTAATTAAACTATCATTAAACTGATTTGATACTCTTACAAATGTTGTGCATTTACTTAATTGTTTGAGCGAAGGTGCACCAACATAAGTACAGCTGCTTCTTACACCACCAAGAATATTTAAAATCGTATCGTTTATTTTACCTCTGTATTTTACCCTAACTTTCCTTCCTTCACTACTTCTATAATCTGACAGTCCGCCATAGTGTTTTTTATTAGCAACCTCAGAACTAGATCCATAGAATTCTATGTATTTTTCTCCATTAACTTTTACAATTTTACCATTTCCTTCATCATGTCCAGCAAGCATACCCCCAAGCATTACAAAATCAGCACCACCTCCAAATCCTTTGGCAACATCTCCTGGACATGTGCATCCACCATCTGCTATCACATGTGCACCAAGTCCATGAGCTGCATCAGCACATTCTATTACCGCACTTAATTGAGGATACCCAACACCTGTTTGAATTCTTGTTGTACAAACACTTCCAGGTCCAATTCCAACTTTAACTATGTCTGCACCACTTAAAACTAATTCTTGAGTCATATCAGCTGTTACTACGTTACCAGCAATGATTGTTTTAGTAGGATATTTATCTCTTACTGATTTAATGAAATTGGTAAAATGCTCTGTGTATCCATTAGC
>CACBEJ010000014.1 GCA_902538255.1 uncultured Pelagibacteraceae bacterium
TATAATTTTTCAGTTGATCTTAATGTTCCTGTTCTCAATTTATCAGCAGGTCAAAAACAAAAAGTGGAAATAATAAGATGCCTAATTAGAAGCCCAAAAGTTTTAATTATGGATGAACCCACATCGGTATTAACAGAGCAAGAAACCAGTGAATTATTCTTATCATTAAAAAAATTTTCAGAGGAAGGAATTTTAATTATTTATATAACCCATAAACTAAAGGAGGTTATGCAACTTTGTGATGAAGTTGCTGTGATGAGAAGAGGAAAATTGGTCTCTGTAAGCCAAATCAATAATGAAAATATAGAATCTCTTGCTAACAAAATGGTAGGTCAGGATTTAAAAACAATTAAGAAAAAAAAGGAAAATACTTCGTCAGAACAATTAATTAAAATAATAAATCTTAATTTTACAAGTGAAGATCCTTTTGAAACAAACTTAGTTGATATTAATTTTTCTCTAAATCGAGGGGAATGTTTAGGGATCGCTGGTATATCAGGAAATGGCCAAAGTGAATTATTTCAAGTGTTAAGTGGTGAAATTATATCAAATAAGAATTCCATAGAATTTAATAAAAATTTTATTGGGGATTTAAATCCTCAAGAAAGAAGAGAATATTTAATGGCTTTTTCTCCAGAAGATAGGCTTGAACAAGCTGCTATTCCACAAATGGCAATTTATGAAAATGTAGCTCTAAACAATTTTAAGTCCTCAAATTTTTTTAATAATGGATTGATAAATGAAAGCAAAATTAAAGAGCATTCAAAAAAAATAATTTCAGAATTTAATGTAAACACTGACAATATAGATTTAAAAAGCCAATTTTTATCTGGAGGAAATTTACAAAAATTAATTATTGGAAGAGAATTAATAACATCTCCAGATTTATTAATTTGTTTTAATCCTACATGGGGTTTGGACGTTGGAGCTATAAATTATATTCATGAAACATTAATTAAAATAAATGAACAAAATAAATCAATAATATTAATATCAACAGACACTGATGAATTGTTAAAATTAAGTGACAAAATTTCAGTAATCCATAGAGGAAAATTATCAAAAATAATGAATGCTGAGGATGTTACCTCTGAGAAACTTGGGATACTTATGGGAGGAGGAAATTGATTAAAATTGTAAAAAGAGATCAACCTTCAAAAGCTATATTTTTCTTTACACCTGTCCTAGCTATTTTTCTAACATTAATAGCGGGAGGTATAATATTTTATATTTTAGGTTTTAAACCATTTGAAGCCCTAAAATTTTTTTTCATAGTTCCAATTGCAGATAAATATGGTTTCAGTGAATTATTATTAAAAGCCACACCACTTTGTTTAATAGCGATTGGTTTGTCTTTTTGTTTTAAAAGTAATAATTGGAATATTGGAGCAGAAGGTCAATTAACTTTTGGTGCTATAGTTTCAGGAGGAGTTGCATTATTATTTTATGATCAAGAAGGTTTCTATATTCTACCAATAGTAATATTAGCTGGCGCAATTGGTGGTATGATATATGCATCGATACCTGCAATATTAAAAACTTACTTCAATACTAATGAGATATTAGTAAGTCTTATGTTGGTATATGTTTCAAAATTAATTTTAGATTATCTTGTTGTCGGTCCTTGGAGTAATCCAGAAGGATTTAATTTTCCTGAAACTAGACAGTTCAGTGACTCTGCAAGACTTCCCTTATTATTTGAAGGACTAAGAATTCACGCTGGAATATTTTTAGCATTAGCTGCAGTAGTTATTAGTTGGTTTGTTTTTTACAAAACTTACTTGGGTTTCCAAATGAAAGTTTCAGGTTTTAGTTTAAAAACTGCAAAATATGCTGGCTACAAAGGTAAAAAAATGATTATCCTCGTTTTTTTAATAAGTGGAGCTTGTGCAGGTCTTGCGGGGGTGGGAGAAATAACTGGACCTATCGGTCAACTTCATAGAGAAGTGTCTCCAGATTATGGTTTTACTGCAATAATTGTAGCGTTTTTGGGTCGTTTACATCCTGTAGGGATAATTTTTGCATCTCTAGTTGTTGCGATAACCTATCTGGGTGCTGAAACGGCGCAAATCTTTTTGCAAATACCCAAATACACAGGTCAAGTTTTTCAAGGGATGATTTTATTTTTTCTTCTTGCCTCTGACTACTTACTCTTTTTCAAATTTAAATTTATAGACTCAAAAAAATGATCATTGATGTAAATTTTGTTGGATTAATAATTGCATCAATAATGGCATCTGCAGTTCCTTTAATTTTGGCTTCTTGTGGTGAACTAATTACAGAGAGATCCGGGGTACTAAACCTTGGTGTCGAAGGAATGATGATCATTGGAGCTATTTCGGGCTTTGCACTAATGACAGTTACTGGAAGTTTAATTATAGCAGTTTTTGGTGCAATGTTAGCTGGAGTTTTAATTTCAACAATTTTTGCATTTCTTACCCAAACATTAATTACAAATCATGTGGCAACTGGTTTAGCCCTCACTATTTTTGGAATAGGAATCTCTGCAATGATTGGAAAAAACTTTGTGGGTATTCCTGGAAAAGAATTTCCTGTTTTGTTTGAAGGTTTAAAAGATACAATACCACTTTTAAGTCCAATATTATTTGGTCATTCAATAGTTTTTTATTTTGCTTTTGCCCTACCCTTCATAACTAGCTACTTTTTAAAAAAAACAAAAATTGGATTAATTGTTAGAGCTGTAGGAGACTCGCCTGAGTCTGCCTCTAATCAAGGAATAAATGTAAGGTTTGTGCGTTACGCTTCTATACTTTATGGAGGCGCAATGTGTGGACTTGCGGGTGCGTATTTATCAATGATTTATACTCCACAGTGGATTGAAAATATGACTGGTGGTAGGGGTTGGATTGCATTAGCGCTAGTAGTTTTCTCAACCTGGAATCCAATTAAAATTTTAATAGGCGCGATGATTTTTGGTGGATTGACCATTATTCAATTTCATATGCAAGCAATCGGAGTAAGAATTCCTGTTCAATTTTTAACAGCTCTACCCTACATAGTTACAATAATAGTCTTAGTTGTAATTTCTCGTGATAGTAGAAAAATAAGACTAAGTACTCCTAGTTCCTTGGGGAAATCTTTTCATAAAGACAATTAATTTAAAAATAATCATTTTTTTTTAGATAATATAATTTAAGTTTAATTAATTAAAAAATTAAAAGGGGAAATAAATTTATGCATAAATTTTTAATTCGTTCTTTCGTCTCTTCTTTAGTTTTGCTATTTACATTAACTGTTGCTGCTGTTGCAAAAGATGTTAAAGCAGCATTTGTTTATATTGGTCCAACTGGGGACCATGGATGGACTTATCAGCATGATGTAGGTAGAAAAGCTGTTGAAGCTGCCGGATTTAAAACAACATATGTAGAAGGTGTACCAGAAAGTGCTGATGCTGAAAGGGTTCTTAGACAATTAGCTAATTCTGGCCACGACATCATCTTTACAACTAGCTTTGGATACATGAATCCTACTAACAAAGTTGCAAAAGAGTTTCCAAATGTAAAATTTGAACATGCAACTGGATATAAAAGAGAACACCCAAATGTTGCAACTTACGCAGCTAGATTTTACGAAGGTAGAACTATTTTGGGAACAATTGCTGGAACTATGACAAAATCTAATGTGATTGGATATGTTGCATCTTTTCCAATACCTGAAGTAATAAGAGGTATCAATTCATTTACTTTAGCAGCTCAAAAAGTTAACCCAAATATTAAAACCAAAATTGTTTGGGCTTTCACTTGGTACGATCCAGGTAAAGAAGCAGAAGCAGCAAAAGCTTTAATTGATCAAGGAGCTGATGTAATTGCTCAACATACAGATAGTACAGCTATTGTTCAAATGGCTGAAAAAGCAGGAGTATATGCTTTTGGACAAGCCAGTGATATGGATAAGTTTGCACCAAAGGCTGTATTAACTTCAGTTGAGAATAACTGGGGACCATATTATGTCGATAGAGTTAAAGCTGTTGCAAATGGTACATGGAGTCAAAAAGATACATGGCACGGTATAGGTGATGGTATGGTAGTAATCTCAGGTTTAGATTCTCAAATGCCTAGTGACCTACAATCAAAAGTTAAAAAACTTCAAGCAGATTTAGCATCTGGTAAAGTTCATTCTTTCACTGGACCAATTTATGACCAAAAAGGGAATTTAATGGTAGCAGAAGGAAAAACTGCAGATGATGGTATGCTAGCAGGTATGATGACTTATGTTAAAGGTGTTGAAGGAGATATACCAAAGTAAGCTCTTAAACTTATAAAAATTTAAAAGGCCGGTTTTTTTAACTGGCCTTTTTTATATTTGATGTTTTTTTTTTATTTCTTCAATTCTTAATTCTTCATAAATTTCGAAGGGCTGCACAATCCAAGGATCACCAGCAAGTTTTTTCGCACAAAAATCTGGCTCAAATGTTGATTTCTTTTTTTTAAACAACGTAGCAGTTTTAATATCTTGTATTTTATCTTTTATCGGTTCATATTTTTTTAACCAATCTATACTTTTATTGAAAGTTATTCCTGTATCAGATAAATCATCACATAAAAGTATTTTACCACCCATATTAGGTGCTATAGAACTCATTTCCCTAGAAAAAACGATATCACCTTGCTCATCTTCCACTCCTTTACCACTGTAAGACTCAACTGCAAGATATGCACATTTTAATTTAAATATTCTGCTTAATACATCTATCATCGGTGCTGCCCCACGCATGATGCCAATCAGTATTGTTGGTTTATATCCACTTTCATCAATTTGGATTGCTAACCTCTCAACAGTCTTGTTGTACTCATCCCAGCTGACTATCATTTTTTCAGTCATAATCTTTTAATATCTATTTATTTAAATAATAAAACTAAAACTGCAAGAACGATAAGTGCAATTATTGAAGATATTAGAATATACAACCTATGAATGTTTCTTCCTCTTAAGTTAAAATAATGTCGTGCTACTCCAGTAATGACTGCTAATGCACATAATATTAACCAATTATATTGATGATAAACTAAGAAACTTGAGTGTCCAGAAAGCATTATAAACAATACTAAAAAAGTGGAATAATTATTATGAATTGATCTCTGTTTAGCTGCTAGAGATAAACTCATATCAAATTTTTCACCTCTTTCACTACTACTGATTATGTTCATTTGATTGGGTATAATTACTGTAAAAACATTACCAAACATATTGGTTCCTATAATTAGTCCAACACTTAAAATTGCAAATTTTGGTCCAAACAATTTTGTTAAACCAAAGGAAACGGTTGCTAATAAAATAATTGCTGTAGATATAAACAGAACTTTATTTTCAATCAATTTAGATTTACAAAATAGATCATATATAAACCAAAAAATAATTAATGATAAAAGCGAAATAATAATAGCATAACTAGGTGGCATTAATAGGACACGTTTATCAACCATTAATACACCAGCGTTATAATAATAAATTACGACTAATAGCAACATTCCTGTTACAAAAGTTAGGTAACTTTGCCATTTGAAAATTACTAATCTATTTAAATATTCTTGTGGAGGTGAGGTTTTTAACCTTGAAAGTTTATAAAAAAAACCAGAATGCATCAGATATCCCTCTCCATCTACATCATCACTAGTTATATTTTTATTTAAATTATTGTCTAAGTAATTAAATAAAAAACTGTTACCTACCCATAATATTGCAAACACTACATGGCCCCATCTTAAAATAACCTCTAACCATTTAATTGTATACGGTAAGAATTCCATCAGTATTTTATTTTATCTACTTTTTTATCCCAGATTTCAAACGCTTTTAAAGCTTCTTCTCTAAGCATTTGCACCATTTTAATTTTTCTATCATCAATTTTTTTTGGGATTTCTGTATAAATTAAAGAGTCGTCAAAATCTATATTTTTTGCATCATCTCTTGTATTTGCATAATATATTTTATCTAATCTTGACCAATAAATTGCTGAAAGACACATAGGGCAAGGTTCACAAGATGTATAAATCTCACATCCAGAAAGATCAAAAGCATTTAAATTTTTACATGCTTCTCGAATTGCTACTATTTCTCCGTGAGCAGTTGGATCATTTGTGGAAGTAACTTTGTTAGAGCCCTCTGCAATAATCTTATGATCCTTAACTATAACACTTCCGAAGGGACCACCTGTAGTGTTCGCACTTTTTATTGAAAGTTCAATGGCTTTTGCCATAAATTTTTTTTTATCTTCCATTTTTAATTTTGTTAATACTCATTAAAATTCTTTCAGGTGTTGCTGGCGCATTAAGTTCTGGTGCAAGCTGATAATTTCCAACTGAAGCAACTGCATCTTTAATTGCATAAAAAACGCTCATAGCTAACATTAGAGGAGGTTCGCCTGTTGTCTTTGCTTTATTAACAACTTTTTCTTTATTTATTCCATCTTTAAAAATTTCTACATTAAATTTTTTTGGAATATCACTTACAGCAGGAATTTTATACGTCGATGGAGAGAAAGTTGTGATCTGACCATTTGATTTCCAATTTAGTTCTTCAATAGTTAACCAACCTTGTCCTTGAACAAAACCCCCTTCGATCTGACCTAATTCAAGTGCAGGATTTATTGGTTTCCCTGCATCATGCAAAATATCAACTCTTTCTAGGATATTTTCACCTGTCAGTGTATCTATAGTTACTTCTGAAACAGCTGCACCATAACAAAAATAATAAAATGGTCTTCCTCTGAATTTTTTTTTATCAAAGTTTATTTTTGGCGTTGAATAAAAACCTGAAGATGAAAGAGAAATTCTATTTAAATATGCTTCTTGAATAATGCTTTTAAATTCAAATTGTCTGTTTCCAAATATTATATATTGATCCTTATATATTGCTTCTTGGTTGTAGATCTTATATTTTTTTTTAATAAATTTTTCTAAATTTAATTTAATTTTTGCTACTGCATTTAATGCTGCAGCACCATTAAGATCTGTGGTTGAAGATGCAGCGCTAGCTGAAGTATTTGGAACCTTAGCTGTATTTGTTGATGAAATATGTACTAAATTATATGGTAATCCCAAGGAATTGGCGACTAGTTGAGCTATTTTTGTATGAGTCCCTTGACCCATTTCTATACCACCATGGTTCAAGTACACACTTCCATCTGTATAAATATGCACTAAAGCACCAGCTTGATTTAAATGAATTGTTGTAAATGAAATCCCAAATTTAACTGGTGTAATAGCTATACCCTTCTTTTTAAATTTATTTTTTTCATTGAATTTTTTTATCTCTGAATATCTTTTCTTATAATTAGATTTATTTTCTAAATTTTTAAATATTTCATTAATCACATTGTCTTCAATAGTCATTCCATAGTGAGTTATATTTTTTTTATCTTTTTGATAAAAATTTTTCTTTCGAACTTGAATAGGATCTATTTTTAAATACCTTGAGATATTATCAATAACATTTTCTATAGCCATCATTCCTTGATTTCCACCAAAGCCTCTAAATGCAGTTGAAGTTGGAATATTTGTCTTGCATAAATTATTTGTTAACTCGATATCTGATATGTAATACGCATTGTCTATATGAAGAAGAGCTCTTTCATTTATTGCTGCTGATAAATCAGGCGACATTCCACAATTTGATGATAAGTTAATTTTTAATCCTTCAATAATTCCTTCATCATTAAATCCAACTTCGTATTCAGATAAAAATTCATGCCTTTTACCAGTCAAAATTATATCATCATCTCTATCTAGTCTTAATTTCACAGGCTGACCTGTTTTTTTTGCCAACAACGCACAAATACATGCAGTCATAAAATTTGTCTCTTTCCCTCCAAATCCACCTCCAATTCTTCTTACTTCAACATTTATAGAATTACTTTTTTGATTAAACATTTTTGCAATTAATTGTTGTGTCTCAGAAGGATGTTGTGTTGAACTGTAAACTAAAAAATTATCATCTTCTTTAGGTATAACAAACGCTGCCTGACCCTCTAAATAAAAGTGTTCTTGACTTCCAGTTGTAAAGTTTCCTTTCAAATTATATTTTGAATTTTTAATCTTCTTAGAAGGGTTTCCTTTTTTAATTTTTCTAGGCTTAAATAAAAACTGTTTTTTATTTAAAGCATCTTTTATTGTGATAACTGGTTTTAAATTTTTATAAGTGATTTTTGCCTTTAATGCTGCCTTTCTTGCAAGTTCAGTAGTTGTGGCAGCTACAGCAAACAATGGTTGACCAAAAAATTCAACTTTTTTATCTGGAAATATTGGATCACCATCAAAAACAGGGCCTACATCGTTCCTGCCTGGGATATCACTTTGAGTGACTACTGATATCACCCCTTCACTTTTTTTTACATCGCTTAAGTCTATTTTTTTGATTATTGCATGAGCTTTTTTACTTAAACCAATAGCACCATAAATTGTATTTTTTGGTTCATTAATGTCGTCAGTGTATTCAGCGTATCCACTTACATGCTTATAAGCACTATCATGTGGTCTTACATCATTAATATAGTTCTCTTTGCTCATTTAATTAACTCTTGTTAGCTTATTAGAATCTATTTCTACGAAACATTTCATCAATAAATTTTTTGCTATCTCTAGTCTATATTCTTTACTTGCTCTCATATCCCCTATAGGACTTAGGTCTTTATCAAGATAATTTTTGGCTTGATTAAAAGTACTTAAATTAAGAGGTTTATTCTTAAGAATTCTCTCACAGGCTTTAGCTCTTTTTGGTACAGCTGCCATACCTCCAAAAGCAATAAAAACCTCTTTAATTTTATTTTTATCAATTTCAAAATTAAAAGATCCACAAACAGATGAAATATCATCATCAAATCTTTTTGATATTTTAAATGCTTTAAAAATATTTTTCTTAAATAATGGTATTTTTATTGAGTGAATAAATTCATTCTTTTTTAATTTAGTTTTTCTATAATCAAGGAAAAAATTATTTATAGGAATAACTTTTCTTTGATCGAAGCTTTCAATTAAAATTTCTGCATTTAAAGATAACAAAATTGGTAATGTATCACCTATCGGAGATGCTGTTGCAATGTTACCACCTATAGTTCCTACATTTCGAATTTGAACAGAACCATATCTTTTAAGAACTAAATAAAAATCTGGATAATGTTTTTTAATTTCTTTTTCAAATTTTATTAAAGGTGTGGAGGCACCAACCTCAAGGTAATTTTTATTTACTTTAATAAAGTCTAATTCTTTTATTTCTTTTAAATCAATTATAAAAGGAATTTCTTTTCTTTCTTTTGTAACTTTTAAAGATAAGTCTGTTCCACCTGCAAGAAGACTAAAATTAGAGTATTTTTTAATTATATTTTTTAAATCCTTAATATTCTTTGGTGAAAAATAAATTTTATCATCTTTTTTAATATAAATATTTTTTGGTTTAATTTTTTTTAATAATTGAATAACTTTATTATTATTTTTACTAAATTGATCATTCCTGTTTCTCTTGTCTAAACTTTTTGCAGCATCTATTATAGGTCTATATCCAGTGCAACGACATAAATTACCTGATATAGAATCTGTTATTAATTCATTATTAAGATTTTTGTTATTTTTAAACATTGAAAATAAAGCCATAACAAATCCTGGTGTACAGAAACCGCATTGGGAACCATGAAATTTTACCATCGCATCTTGTACGGGGTGAAGTTTGCCATCTTTGGAAACCAAATCTTCTACAATTAAAAGTTGTTTACCATTTAATGATGGAACAAATGAAATACAGGAATTAATTGCTTTATATATAATCTTATTATCGACTAATTCACCTAAAACAATTGTACACGCACCACAACCACCCTCTGAACATCCTTCTTTGGTTCCAGTCTTTTTTAATTCGGTTCTAATATAATTAAGTAAGGTTTGATTTGGATCAGGATTATTAATTACTATAAGCTTATCATTTAACAAAAATTTAACAGAGCTCGATATCACTTAACTACCTCTATAAGTAGAATAACTCCAAGGTGAAACAAGTAAAGGAACATGATAATGTTGTGAGGGATCTGAAATACCAAATCTGATAACAACATCATCCAAGAATGGAACATCGCTAGCTGCAGATGTATTTTTAAAATAATCACCAATATGAAAAACTAATTCATATTTACCCTTAACAAAAATATCTCCCTTAGCTAATGGTGAATCAGCTCTACCATCGTCATTGAGTTTTGTTGACGTCAATTTTTTTCGTTCTGAATTGTTAATATAAAACAACTCAACTAGGATACCTTTGCCAGGTTTACCAGAATACACATCTAAAACATGAGTTGTGAGCTTTGTCATAAAATTATAATATCATTTAATTTCAAACTTAAATTTTTAAAGTTTAATGAGAACAATAGATAACATTAACGATCTTAACAAGTCTGATTTTTTGTCTTTATTTGGTAATGTTTTCGAAAAAACTGAGTCAGTTGCAGTGGAAGCTTTTGAGTCAAAACCATTTAAAAACTTTGAAGATATTATGTTTAAAATGCTTGATATTTATGAAAATTACGAAAAGAATAAAATTTTAAAGATTTTAAATGCTCATCCTGAGCTTGCTGTAGCAAAAAAAATGACCTCTGAATCTATATCAGAACAAGCCTCTGCGAAATTAGACCAATGTTCTAATGATGAATATGAAGAATTTAAAAAATTAAATTCAGAATATAAAAAAAAGTTTAGTTTTCCTTTTATAATTGCCGTAAAAGGTAAAGATAAAAATGAAATTTTGAATAATTTTAGACAAAGAATACAAAGTGATGTAGAAAGTGAATTCCTTGAAGCAAAAAAACAAGTAAAAAAAATCGCAACCTTTCGTTTGAATGAAATAAATAAAAAATGAAAAAATTTATAAGTGCAAAAATGATTAACTTAGCGGACCCAAGAATTGGATCTAAAGTTATATTTAAGACTGACGATTTTTTTGCAGCTGCTCATAGAATATTAAACATCGAAACTCCAGTTTTTAAAGATGGACTATTTGACAAACATGGTAAGTGGATGGATGGATGGGAAACAAGGAGAAGAAGATCAAAAGGTTTTGATTATTTAATTTTAAAACTTGGTAAACATGGGAAGATATTTGATATAGACATTGACACAACACACTTCAATGGAAACCAACCCACACATGCTTCGTTAGAGGGTTGCTTAAGTAAAACAAAGCCTAATAAGAAAACAAAATGGATTTCTTTATTGAGTAAAAAAAAACTTGGGCCAAACCGAAACCATAGCTTCAAATCAAACAACAAATCTGTTTTTAATTATATAAGACTAAACATTTTTCCAGATGGTGGAGTTGCGAGACTAAGGCTTTATGGAAAAATTGAAATGGAGAAAAACTTTTTAAATAACAAAACTATTAACCTTACATCTGTTTTAAATGGTGCTTCAATTATTGGTTGTAATAATGAACATTTCGGCAGAGCTGAAAATATCATAGCACC
>CACBEJ010000015.1 GCA_902538255.1 uncultured Pelagibacteraceae bacterium
GTTAGTAGTTCATTACCCTTAAATTTTCTGTTTAGAAGTAAAGCTAAACCTAAACCTATAATTGCTTGAAGTAACAAAGTCCAAAACATAAAGCTTGCTGTAACTTGCATTTTTTCCCATATGGCTTCTTTATTAAGAACTTTAATATAATTTTTTAAACCAACAAATTGAGGTTCTCTTCCAATTTTATTTGCGTAAAAATTTGTAAAAGACATTTTGATTGCGTAGACCAATGGATAAATATTAATAGCCAGCAGCAGAAGTACAGTTGGTCCAATAAAAAGCCAACCTACAGCTTTATCAGAAAGTCCTTTAAATTTTTTTTTAACGCTCATATGAATTTTAAATAAAAAAAGGGGAGGTTTAACCCCCCCTAATTTTTAATTTCTTAACTATTAATGTTAAAGTTTCCCGTCTGCTTCGAACACTTCTACCCACTCTTCGATAATTTTATCTAGAGCTTCTTTAGCAGTACCTTTTCCATTAACAACATAGTCATGAATTGCTTCTTGCATAGGAAGCATTAACTCAACGAATGTTGGTTCTTGCCAAAAATCTTTGACAATTCCCATTGAGTCCAAGAACCCTTGTGCATAAACAGTAGATGTTGGAAATGAAGGTGAATTTAAAACATCATTATGACATGAGTATCCACCTAGATCCCACCACTTTTGTTGTACATCTGGTCTTGCAAACCACTTAATGTATTCAAGAGCAAGATCTTGTTTATCTGAGTATTTAACAACAGATATCCCTTGTCCACCTAATGTTGCAGCTGCAACATTTTGTTTTGGATTTGCAAAGAATCCACTTACTCTTCCATCACTGTCCTCTTTAGAAACACCAGGCCAGAAAGCATACCAGTTCATTTGAAATGCAACTTGCCCTGATTTGTAAGCATCTAAGTTTGCAACCATGTAAGCATCAGAGTGTCCTGGAGGTGCACAATCTTCATATAACTTTCTGTAAAACTCTACTGCCTCTACAGCTTGTGGTGAATTGAAATATCCTTCCATATCGTATGGTTTGTTAGGATTTTCATATTCCATACCCCATGCATACATAGCAGCTGTAACACCCATTGTTATACCTTCTGATCCACGCTCTGTGTTAATTGCAGCCCCGTATCTTTTTTGACCATCAATTTCTCTTCCTTGGAAAAACTTACACATATCATGTAATTGATTCCAGTTTGCGGGAACACCTAGATCATATCCATGTTTTTTTTTGAACTCTGATTTAAGTTCTGGTCTATCAAACCAGTCTTTTCTATAAGCCCAAGCCAGTGCATCTCCCATAGCAGGTAATGCATAGTAGTTTTTACTACCTTTAGGCCAAGTCGAATATGCGTAAACTGTAGCTGGTGAGAAATCACTCATTGAAATTCCTTCTTTATCAAAGAAGTCATTTAATTTTACGTAATGCCCATAAACAGCTCCAGCACCGATCCATTGCGAGTCACCAATTAATAAGTCAAATGTTTTACCTTTGTTGTTAAGTTCATTTAACATACGGTCAGCAAAATTTGGCCATGGTACAAACTCAAAGTTAACTTCTATTCCAGTTTCTGCAGTAAATTCTTTAGTTAACTCTTGTAAAGCATTAGCCGGGTCCCAAGCGGCCCATCCTAATGTTATAGATTTAGCATTTGAATTTACGGAGAACGAAAATAGAGAAACAAACAATAAAATCATTATTTTTTTCATTTTATCTCCTCTTAGTTTATTTTTCTTGAGATTAGTCTATCCAAGATGAGTTGTGGCTGCTAGTATTTTTTTTTATAAAAAAAATTATTGATTAATATTAAAGAGAGGGGGAAATAATGAACAATATTAAAGGTCCTGCAATTTTCCTAGCACAATTTGTAGGTGAAGATGCACCATTTAATTCTTTAGATAATATTTGCAAGTGGGTATCTTCATTAGGTTATAAAGGTGTTCAAATTCCAAGTTGGGATGGTAGATTAATCGATCTAAAGAAAGCATCTGAAAGCAAAGATTATTGTGATGAAATTAAAGGTATAACAAAAAAATATGATCTAGAGATCACAGAACTATCAACACATCTTCAAGGACAATTAGTTGCGGTACATCCAGCATACGACACAGCATTTGATGGATTTGCTGCACCTGAAGTTAGAGGAAATCCAAAAGAAAGACAAGAGTGGGCAGTAAATCAATTAATGATGGCAGCTAAGGCCTCAAAAAATCTTGGGCTAGATAGGCATGTTACTTTTTCAGGAGCACTTGCTTGGCCTTATGTTTATCCTTGGCCACAAAGACCTGAAGGATTAATTGAAAATGCATTTAATGAGCTTTCAAATCGATGGAAACCAATTCTCAATCAATTTGATCAAAATGGAGTGGATCTCTGTTACGAGATACATCCAGGTGAAGATCTTCACGATGGTATTACATTTGAAATGTTTTTAGAAAAAGTTGGTAACCATAAAAGATGCAATATGCTTTATGATCCTAGTCATTATGTTTTACAGAATTTAGATTACTTGGCTCATATAGATATTTATCATGAAAAAATAAAAATGTTTCATGTTAAAGATGCAGAATTAAATCCTTCTGGAAAACAAGGAGTGTATGGTGGATTTCAATCTTGGGTTAACAGAGCAGGGAGATTCAGATCTCTTGGTGATGGACAAGTAGATTTTAAATCAATTTTTTCTAAATTTACTTCATATGGTTATGATGGTTGGGCAGTTCTTGAATGGGAGTGCTGTTTAAAACATCCAGAAGATGGTGCAAGAGAAGGAGCTGAATTTATTAAAAATCATATTATCAACACTACAGAAAAAGCATTTGATGATTTTGCAGGAAGTGGTGCTGATATTGAAGCTAATAAAAAAATGCTAGGTATAAATTAGTGCAAAGAAAAATCCGTATTGGAATGGTCGGTGGAGGAGAAGGTGCTTTTATTGGAGGTGTTCACAGAATAGCGTTAAGAATTGATGGTTATTACGAATTAGTAGCAGGATGTTTTTCATCTAATTTTGATAACTCAAAAGAAACTGGAAGAAAACTTGGATTGTCAAAAGAACGTATCTATAAAACTTATCAGGAAATGGCAGAAAAAGAGTCTGTTCGTTCAGATGGAATAGATGTTGTTTCTATTGTAACCCCTAATCATCTTCATGTGCCAGTAGCAAAAATTTTTGCAGAAAAGGGTATTCACATTATTTGTGATAAGCCTCTTGCCTTATCAGGTGAAGAAGCAAATTCTCTTAAAGATATCATAGAAAACAAAAAGATAATTTTTGCTTTAACACATAATTATACTGGATATCCAATGGTAAGACATGCAAGATCTCTTATAAAAAAGGGTGACCTTGGAAAAATAAGAGTTATTCAAGCAGAATATCCTCAAGATTGGTTAACCACAAAAGCTGAAGACACCGGTCTAAAACAAGCTGAGTGGAGGACTGATCCTAAAAGATCAGGAGGAGGAGGTTGTATAGGAGATATTGGAACTCATGCATTTAATCTTATTAGGTTTATTACTGAATTAGAATTAGATGAGTTATCAGCTGACATTCACACTTTTGTAAAAGGTAGAAAACTAGATGATAATGCACAAATCATGCTAAGATTTAAAGGTGGTGCAAAAGGTGCAATATGGTCTAGTCAAGTTGCAGTCGGTAATGAAAATAATCTTAAAATAAGAGTTTATGGTGAAAATGGTGGGTTAGAGTGGAAACAAGAAGATCCAAATTATTTGTATTTTACAAACTTTGGAAAGCCTTGTGAAAAAATAACAAGAGGAAGTAGCAGTGCTAGTAAAGAAGCTAACGATGTAACAAGAATTCCACCGGGTCATCCAGAGGGATATTTGGAAGGTTTTGCAAATATTTATACTGATGTTTCTAAAAAATTAAATGCTCAAATAAATGATGAAAAATATGACGAGTTAGATGACTGTTACCCAACTATTTATGATGGAGTCGAAGGGATGAAGTTTATAGAGACTGTTTTAGAATCAAGTAAAAACAACAGTAAATGGACTCAGTTTAATAAATAAAATTAAATTAATTTTGATAAGTCTCTTTTATTCGTTTTATAAGTTGGGAGTGGATATTTAAAAGCATATTTCCCAACACGACTTTCTTTGGCTTTTTCCCAAAGAGCCAACCACTGTTTGAAATTTTTTATTTGAATATTTTTTTTATTTTTACTTCTCACATAGAAATTTGGAAGAGGTTCTCTGCCAGAAGGTTGTCCAGCTATATTATATCTGAGGTCAGCGCTTATTCTAAAGTCATCAGATCTATTTGGTAAAGAACAATGTATAGAGTGTTTGTGCAATAATATTACATCACCGATATTTGCTTCCAAATAAACATGCTCCATATTATCAAGTAATTCACTATTTTTTAATTCAACTTGTCCCCTGTATCCAGATATATGATTTAACAATCCCATTTTATTTATTTGTTTTACTGTAATCATGCATCCATTTTTCTTAGTAGTTTTAGTAAAAGGAATCCAAACAGTGACCATATCTGTTAATTTTTGTCCCCTAGAATTTAAAACAGCCGCATCTTGATGCCAGGGTGTTCTACCACTTAAACCATCATGAATTGATCCTTTTGGTAATTTTTTCTCAGGTTGTTTAATTCTAGTATTTTGAACCGGGTTTGACATTATTTCTTTCCCCAAAATTCTTTCAACAACATCTAAAATTTTTTTATTAGTTATTAAATTCCATAATGATTGAGTAGCAAAATAATCGCTATCTTTTTTTACGTGGTCTCTTGGTAATCTTGTATTAAAATATTGATCCAAATCATAGATATTAAGTTTTGAAATAAAAGAATATTTTTTTCTAAAATCGAGTTTAAGAACTTTTTTAATCTCTTTTCCCTTAGTATATTTTTGGATGAGACAATCCATTACGAATTCCATATCATTAAGAACTGGTTTTAAGTCTCTCTCAAAGTTAAGTACATTTTTAATAATTAAATAACCATTCTCATATAATTTTTTTTGAAAAATATTTATCATTATTAAAATTTATTTTAACATTCAAATAATTTCAATAGTTTGGTGGTGTGGTAAAATAGTTCGCGTCATGAAAAGAAGTAAGCATTTTTTTTTTGTTGCTAACTATATGAGGATAATATGAGATCCCTTTGTAATTCCATATTACAGGTTTATTTAATGCATAACTACCATAAATAAAAAAACGTTTTGGACAATTTCTCTCTATAAACCTCTTTACTCCATGATAAGAATTTGGAGTAGATTGAAAAAAAACTACAGTTCCTTTTTTAGGAGTAAAAGACTTAACTATCTCAAGTTCAGTTATTTTTGGAAATCTTCTAAAACTCTTTCTTAAATTTTTTTTTGCTTTTTTTCTGTAGATAGCAAGAGAGCCACCATTTTTTTTTGGTATGTCAGATAAATAAATTAAGAAATTGTATAATCTTGTTATATCATCTCTGTGAGGTCGTAATCTATATCCTCCTTTTGACACCGAAAAGTCTATATCTAAATTTACTTTAGGATTAGTATAATTATTACCTAATAATTTTTTTAATTCTGTTGAATTTAATTTTTTTTTAACAGTAAACTTTTTAGGATTAAATGATTGTGGTTTATATAAATTAACCCACGATCCATCCTTAAAATTTTTTGTAAAAAGATTTTCAATTTTCTTATAAAAAGACTGACTATTAAAAAGCTTAAAAAGTTTTGCAGAGTTAACCGAATTTTTGATATATAAATTAAAATTTTTTGAACCTTTGTTAATCCTACTTCTACCCCCCATAATCATATCGTCAAATGATTTTGAGTTACTGATTTCTTTTATTAATAAATTACAGATATTTTTTGAAACAACGTTGTTTCCAACTAAAACAGGAAAATTACTTTTGATTTTTTTTAATCTATTTGTACTTAGCATTTAGCTGTACATTCCTTCTTTCACTTTAATCATTTTATACATCAGATCGTTTAAAGGTGTTTTAATCCCATGTTTTTTTCCTATTTTTGAAACCGCACCACTAATAAAGTCTATTTCAGTCTTTCTCTTATATTGAACATCAAAAGCCATTGAAGATTTGTTGGTTTGCATTGAATCTACAATTTTATTAAACATAAATAAGCACTCATCTTCTGAAACATTAACTCCATCTGCAAGCGCCACTTCTCTTGTCTCTAAAATTATTTCTTTACCCAAACCTCGAGATACTTCGTTTGCTTTATTGTTTATATATAAATCAGTATGATGAAGATCGAAAATTGCAGACAATGGACCAATTGCTGTTAAAGCAAAAAGTTTCATCCATTTTCTTTTTTTTACATCTTCTGCAGCAATCATTTCAAGGTTATGAGCTGTAAAAGTATCTGCTATTTCTTTAATTCGATCAGAAATTCCTCCCTCGTACTCACCAATCCAAGATGGTAACGAACCATGATTCATTATATGTCCAGGACCCAAAATATTCGAAGCTTGAGTAGTTGTTCCACCAATAACTTTTTCATCACCCACAATACTTTGAATAATTGCTTCATGACCAATACCATTTTGAAAAGACATGAACACTGTTTTGTCTCCCATTATATTTTTAACACTATTTAATGCTGGTTCTAAAGCTGTAGCTTTACACATAACAATCACAGCATCTACTTTATTCAACGAGGATGGGTCTGAAGTGGCTTTAACTTTAATTACTCGATTACCACCATGTCCGTCCATTTTTAAACCATCTTTATTAATTGCATTCACATGTTCTTTCCAAACATCAATTAAAATTACATTTAAACCTTTTTCAGAAAGTAAACCGCCAAATAAACAACCCATTGCTCCTGCACCAAGCACAGCCACTTTTAAATCTTTATTAATCATCGTTATCTTATTTAAAATTATTTATGTATAGAAATTATATATATTATCTATAGACATTATGCAAAATAAATAATAGCTTGTTAACATCATGCAATTAAAAATAGAAAAAGGAACTTTTAAAGATTATTCATTAAAAGAAATTTCAATTGCATTAAGAAAAGGATTGTCTGAAAATTTCAAAAAAGTTGAAGTAGAAGTGGTAGATTGCCCAAATCTTAGAGATTGGGATTGTCCATCAGAGGGAATTAGTGGAAATCAAAAAATAATAGACGTTGGCGGAGAGCCTTATATGCATGATCCAAAATTTATTGGTACAGAGTTTGACTATAAAGAAATATCTAAAATGATCGATTCTGAAAAATCTTATGCTTTAGGAGCTGGATCAGGTGCAATGTCATGTTTAGATGGTCATTGTGGAGAATTAGTTATAAATGAAAATTTAATAACTGATGAATCAAAATCAATAATTGCAAGAGTGAGTCCAGAAAAAAAATGTATTGTTGAAAAATATTCTGCAAAAAAACATGGTGGACTTGGAAACATTTATTACACTGATGGTAAACAAGGAAAAGTAATTAAAATTAAAATCAAAGGCAGAAATGGAGAACAAGGTTCTTTGCCTCAAGCAATGAGGTCTTCTTTATCAAAAAATTTGAAAATTAAAGATAATGAGCACATGTCTCTTGCAGGTGTGTTTAGAGTATTAAATGGAAAAATAAGATCACACGTGCAACCTGATTATAAAGATATTAAACATGAGTATTACGATCCAAAACAAATGAAATGTGTAAAAGATTTTCTTCAATTTTATGAACCTGTAGGACCAAAATTACAGTGTTATACAGTTCTTTGGACTGGTGATCCAACTGGAGGAGAATTAAATTTAAGAGAATCTGGTGAACATACTCACTTTCATTCTTATGAGCATGACAGAGACGCAGGCCATTATCATTTTGATGTAACACCAAACGAAATAGAATACGAAGGATATTTTAATACCTCAACAGAAGTACATAGAGTAAACAACATTTATAAAGAACTATTAAGTAAAAATAGTATTGAATAGAAAACTCAATGAGTTTAAATTTATTTAGATGAAAAGACAGTTCAAGTATCCAAAACACTTTGAAGAACAAAAAAAAATTCCAAAACTTACTCAAAAAAGAATTCAATTAGCAGAAATATCTCTTGGTGATTTTGAAGGAAGATTAGCAAATGAATTATTGAATTGGTTTTCTTTAACCCCACAACATTGGATAATGTTGCATATGGTTATGCTTGCTTATTACAAAAATAAATCAATTACCAAAAATCAATTACTTAAAGTAATTGAGAAATCATATTTAACCTCAAACGTTTATATCGATACAGCAATTAAAAAAGGTTATTTTAGAATTATTAGAAACGAGAGAGACAAACGATCTATTTTTATTTTACCTGCAGTAATTACTATCAAAACCTTTGAGGAGTTTATTGATAGAAGAGATATTCTTTATAAAGGAATTAAATGAAGAATATTTATACATGGGCTGCTAAACCAGCAAAAAGAACTTTGACTGTTGGGGATTTAAAAGCAGCAAAAGGAAAAAGAAAATTTACACAAGTTACAGCAAATAGTATTGATGAAGCTGAAGCAGCTGAAAAAGCAGGCTTTGATATGATTATATCAAACGCAAAAAATGTAATTCCTGTTAGAGAAGGTTCAAGAAATTTATTCTTAACAGCAGCTTTAGCATTAAATGAGTTTGTAACAGCAGATGATATTATGCGTGGTGCTTTCAAAGCGCTAGAAAATGGTGCGGATGCAGTTATGACTCCCAGAAGTATGGATATAGTTGAAATGCTAGCCAAAGAAGATGTTCCAGTAATGGGGCATTTAGGTTTGGTTCCAAGAAAATCTACCTGGATCGGTGGCTTAAGAGCAGTGGGCAAAACTGTGGATGAAGCATATGATCTATTTCAAAAGTTTAAAAGATTAGAAGATGCAGGTGCTTTTTCTGCAGAGTGTGAAGTTATACCTGAAAATGTAATGGGTGAAATTTCAAAGCGCACAGATATTGTTACTGTTTCATTAGGTTCAGGAAAAAATGCTGATGTAATGTATTTATTTATGGAAGATATTTGTGGAGATACTAAAAATCCTCCACGACATTCTAAAGCATACGGAAATTTATTAAGACTAAGAGGTGAAATTAAAATTGAAAGAGTAAAAGCACTTAGAGCTTTTAAAAAGGACTCTATGAATGGTAAATTTCCAGGAAAAAAACAATCATCAAATTTAGAAAAAAAACAATTTGAGAAATTTTTAGATCAATTAGATTAGTAAGTCGCATTATCATCTTTTTTTGATAATGAACCTTTCATTTTATCAACTGTAGCTTTGGCACCAGCACTTAGTGCTCTTAAATCAGATGCTATAGTTACAAAATTAAAACCTTTTTCAATCATTTTAGTTGCATATTCTGTAGTACCATTATGTATTCCTGCAAAAATATTATTTTTTTTAGCATGTTCTAAAATTCTTAAAATTTCCGAATAAGCTTTTGTAGACTCAGGTCTGTCAAACCCTGGTTTTTCACCTATAGCTAAACTTAAATCTGCTGGTCCAATATAAATACCGTCGACACCTGGTGTAGACATAATTTCATCAAGATTTTCTAGGGACTCTTTTGTTTCTATCATTGCTAATTTTAGTAATTCATCATTAGCGTGATCTGCATAATCAGCTCCACCATAAATTAAACCCCTTACAGGACCAAAACTTCTATAACCATCTGGTGGATACATGCATGCTTGAACAAAGTTTTCTGCCTCTTTTTTATTACTTACCATTGGGCATATAATTCCATAACACCCAGCATCTAATATTTTCATTATTTGACCTGGTTCATTCCAGTTTACTCTTGCTAAAGGAGTTACTGCTGTTGTAGATATTGTTTGCATCATTGGTAGTGCATTACTGTAATCAACTAAACCATGTTGCATATCTACTGTAAGAGAATCCCATCCTTGATGAGCCATTGCTTCAGCAGATGCAGTGCTAGGAATAGCACACCAACCATTGATTACGGGCTTACCGTCTTTCATCATTTGTTTAACTTTGTTTTTTCGCATTATTTATATTTTTAAGCCCATGTGAGTGTATTTCACATTTAGATAGTCTTTAATTGCTCCTGAACCACCTTCACGACCATAACCAGTTTGTTTGATACCTCCAAAAGGTGCTTCAGCAATTGCAACAACACCAGTATTAACTGCAACACAACCAGACTCTAGCTTTTCAGATCCAATATGAGCTTTGTCCATAGAATTAGTGTACAAATAACTACATAGTCCTAAGTCATTATCATTTGCTCTTTCAATTACCTCATCAAAAGTTTTAAAGGTTAAAATTGGAACTAGTGGACCAAAAGGTTCTTCTTTCATTATTGTAAAATTATCTTTTACATCGTCAAAAACTGTTGGTTCATAATAATATCCTTTATTGAAACCAGAAGGTTTCTGTCCACCCATCAATACTTTAGCTCCTTCTTTTTTGGTAGTTTCAACGAGTTTTTCTATTTCTTCTAATCTCTTAGCTGTTGTTAAAGGTCCTAGATCCACACCTTTATCCATACCGTTTCCAATTTTTAATTTTTTTGCTCTTTCGATAAAAGCATCAACAAACTCATCTTTTCTGTTTTCTTGGATATAAAATCTATTCGGTGAAATACAGACTTGGCCGTTATTTCTAAATTTACCAGTTATTGCTATATCAGCTACTTTATTCATATCCACATCTTCACATACAATAAAAGGGGAGTGTCCGCTAAGCTCCATAGTAACTCTTTGAACTTTATCAGCTGCTTTTTTTAAAATAATTTTACCAACTCTAGTTGATCCAGTAACTGAAACCTTTTTAATAATATCAG
>CACBEJ010000016.1 GCA_902538255.1 uncultured Pelagibacteraceae bacterium
CCAACCGAGCGAACAGTTTTAATTGAGAATGGTATTCTTAAAAATTTTATGCAAGACAGGCATAATGCAAGATTAATGAATACAAGATCTACTGGTTCTGGAAGAAGAGAAGATTATAGACATATTGTTTTGCCAAGAATGAGAAATACAATGATGTTAAGTGGCAATCAAACTCAAGATGAAATGATTAAATCTGTTGATAAAGGAATTTTTGCAGTAAGTTTTGGAGGTGGTCAGGTAGATATTACATCTGGAAAATTTGTATTTAATTGTACTGAGGCTTACGAGATAAATAATGGTAAAATTGGATCTCCAATTAAGGGTGCAACACTTATTGGTGATGGACCATCAATACTTAAGGAAGTATCGATGGTAGGAAATGATATGATGTTAGATCCAGGAATAGGAACCTGTGGAAAAGCAGGACAAGGAGTTCCTGTGGGAGTCGCTCAACCTTCGATTTTGATCAATAAAATGACAGTTGGTGGAACAAAACTTTAAAGTAGTATGATTAAGGATCAAGAATTTCTAAAATCTAAAGCTTCATATTGTTTAGATTTGGCAAAAAAAATGGGAGCAACTGATGCAAGTGTTAAAGTTGGTCACTCAATTTCAGAAACAGTTAATTTTAGAAATAAATCTCTAGAAGCCTCAGATAGATCAGATGGATTGGGATTAAGTATAGAAACTTATTTAGGTAAAAGAAGATCATCAATTTCATCATCAAATTTACTAGATGAAAATATAAAAACTTTAATTGAAAAGTGCTTTGAAACAACAAAAATTACACCAGAAGATGAATTTAATTCTTTGCCTGATAAAAATTTATTAGCCAATCAAATTAGTAGTCTTAATTTGTACGATGAAACAAGATTCGAAAACAATAAAAAAATAAAATATTTAAAAGATTTAGAGGAGTCTGCATCATCAGACAATCAAATCATAAACACAGAATCTAGTTTCACTGAAAATAAATCAAATTTTATATTAGCTAATAGTGACGGTTTTTGTGACGGTTATAAAACTTCTTCTTTTACTGCTTCTTGTGTAACAGTTGCAAAAGATGAAAATAGCATGGAAAGAGACTACGAATTTTCTAGCAAACGTCATTTGTCTGATATTAAGCAAGCATCAGATCTAGGAAATAAAGCTGCAAAACAAACTATTAGAAAATTAAGCCCTAAAAAAATTGGAAGTGAGAAGATCAGTATAATTTTTGATAAAAGAATTTCAAAGGGAATGTTAAGTACTTTTGCAAGTGCAATATCTGCATCTGCAATTGCGAGAGGTACTTCATTTTTAAAGGATAAAATTGATCAACAGGTTTTTGCTAATTCGATAAATGTAATAGATAAACCCGATATAATTAAAGGAATGGGTTCACAAAATTTTGATTCAGAGGGTGTAAATTCAAATACATTACAACTTATAGAGAATGGAATACTTAAAAATTATCTTGTGGACACTTACAATGGAAAAAAATTAAATTTAAAATCAAATGGAAGAAGAGGCGGAACCACCAATTTATTTTTTGAAAAAGGAAATATAAGCTATGAAGATCTCATGAAAAAAAATTCAAGAACTCTTTATATTACTGAAACTATTGGTCACGGATCTAACCTTGTAACAGGAGATTATTCAGTAGGCGCCACTGGTTTTTTAGTTAAAGATGGAGAATTAAAATATCCTGTTAATGAAATAACAATTGCTGGTAATTTTAAGGATATGTTCAAAAATATAATTTTAGCTAATGATTTAGAATTCGAATATTCAGTCAATTCACCAACTATGATGATAGAAGGTATGACTGTTGCAGGAAAATGAGCAGTTATTGTGTAATTGGCTCTGGAATTTCAGGAGCAACAATAGCTAATTTGTTAAGTAAAAAAAATTCTGTACATATTTATGACAAAGCTCGTGGTCCAGGTGGTAGATCCTCTTTTAAAAGATTAAATAAGTCAAAAGGATTTGACCACGGGGCACAATACATTTCTCCAAAATCAATTCAATTCAAAAAATTTATTGCAAATTTATGTAAAAAAAAAATTCTAAAAAAATGGAGTGGCAAACATATTTTTTTAAATAAATTAAAAAAAGAAAATAAAAATCATGTTAAAATAATTGGTTACAAAGGTAACAATGACATTAGCAAACACTTAATAAAGAATATAAAATGTAATTTTCAAAGTGAGTTACAGAAGATTAAATTTGTAAACAACAAATGGAGACTAGTTTTTAAGAAAAATAAAACAAAATATTATGATAAATTAGTGTTAACTTGCCCATTCCCACAATTAAAAAAATTATCAAAAAAATTTATTAAGGATCCATTCATCAAGCAAAAAATCAAAATGGATGCAAATATTACAGTCATGATTGAAATTAAAAAAACAAATAAAAAAATTTCAAGTTATTTATTTGATGACAAAATTTTAGGGTGGGCTGCTAAAGAAAATAGTAAAAAAAGATTTAAAAGTAATAATGATTTATGGACTTTACAAAGCACAAATCTATGGGCAAATAAAAAAATAAATAAAAATAGAGAAAATAAAGAAAAAAACTCAAAGATTTTAATTGATCAATTTTTTAAACTTACTGGAATTAAAAAGACAAAAATTTTAACCTCATTAAATCACGGGTGGAAGTATTCTTCAAACTCAAGATCCTTAAAAGTTAAAAGTTATTGGAATGATAAATTTAATTTAGGAGTGTGTGCAGATTGGTTTGTAGGTCCTAGAGTAGAGGCTGGATGGATAAGTGCAAACGATCTTTTTAAAAAAATAAATAAATAATTTTATTCAAGAATTTTCAGGCGATATTCCCAATTTCCCATTCTCTCATATGTAATTTTAACAATCACTGAAGTTTTTTTATCAAGCCAAATATCAAAATTTAATTTTTTATCTTCAGGAAGAGACATATCTTTTGATGTAAGTTTAAAATGATCTGTTTCGTATTGTTTGCCATTAATTGAAATATTTTCTTTGCCAATAAAAGTAACTATTTGTTCTTTTATACTTCCAGAAATAGGACTTATTTGACTTTCTGCTTGTAAAATTTTATGACTCCACCAATTCCCAATAATATTTTTAACAGAAGCTTCACCTGAATATGAAGATCCTTTAATTTCAAACTTTTTATTATTTTTATCTAGTTTTAAGTTAACAAATTTTTCTTTTTTATTTTGAAGTGTTTTGGATTGAAAAGATATTAAATTATCTTTTAAATAAATTTCTTCACCATATCCCTCTACTTTAAATATTGTTGCAGATAGTAATTTTACCTCAAATTTATATTTATTTTCTACTATCGTTTTTTCACTATCTCTTTTAAAATAATAATTGTTATATCCAATTACTTCACCATTTCTCAAGATCTCCATTTCTATTTTATCAAATTTGTTATAATGACCTATATGAGCTAGAGAAATTGAGGAGAAATATACAACTAATAAAATAACTGCAAGCTTTTTCATTTGTTAGTTACAATATTAGAATTTTTCATTAATAGATATAGCTTATTACAATTATGTTTTTAAAAATTAAAAAAATTCCAAAAGTAAAATGGAGCTCAGAAAAACCTTTTAATTTTAAACCAAAGTTTTCTACATTTTTTTTCTTATGTTTTGGATTATCAATATTTGGATTAGGTGAAGGATTGTTAATTGTTTCATTTACAGGCGCTTCTCCTTGGAGTGTATTAGCTCAAGGTATTTCTTTAAATGTTAATTTAAGTATTGGAACTATCACGTTATTAATAAGTATTGCTGTTTTAATTTTATGGATACCTCTTGGACAAAAACCAGGAATGGGAACAATATTTAATGCTTTGATAATTGCAATGATGATTGATCTTTGCATCAAATATGTTCCAACACCATCTAATTATATCCATCAATTATTATTAGCAATAATTTCTGTGGTCATGGTTGGAATAGGTGGGGGTATTTACCTAGTATCAAATTTAGGAGCAGGTCCTAGAGATGGACTAATGATAGGATTACAAAAACTATCTAATTTTCCTATAGCTGTTGTAAGAGCAACATTAGAAATTTCAGTTGTTAGTATTGGATGGTATTTAGGGGGAACAGTAGGGATTGGAACATTATTATTTGCATTTGGTATAGGCCCATGTGTTGCGTTAGGACTTTATTTAGTTGATAAAACTTTTGATTAGGCTGCAGCTGTAGCTTTTTCGCTTTTCTTTCTTTCGTGTGGATCAAGAATTGCTTTTCTCAATCGACAAGAATCTGGAGTTATCTCTAAAGCTTCATCAGTATTAAGCATACTTAATTGTTCAGCGATAGACATTGTCCTGACGGGTGTAAGGACAACATTTTCGTCAGTACCTTGAGTTCTCATATTTGTTAACTTTTTACCTTTCATAACATTGATTATCATGTCTCCTGGTTTAGGTGAAAGACCAACTATCATTCCAGGATAAACCGCATCATTGTGAGTTACAAACATTTCTCCTCTTGCTTGAAGGTTAAATATCGCAAATGCAACTGCTTTTCCTTGTTCCATAGATATTAATGCTCCATTTCTTCTACCTTCCATTTCTCCTTCAAAAGGACCATAGCTATGGAATGTTCTATTTATCACTCCATTACCCTTTGTAAGTGTAAGAAATCTACTTGTGTAGCCCATTAACCCTCTAGTAGGTGCATGAAAAATTAATCTTTTTTTGTTGGTTCCAGTATCTTTTAGTTCTATTAGTTTACCTTTTCTTCTGTTCATTGAATCAATTACTTTTGATGAATGTTCTTCATCAAGGTCCATAGTAATTTCCTCAATTGGTTCAAGCTTATTTCCACTTTCATCAGTTTTAAATAATACTTTTGGAGGACTAACTGTCATTTCAAAACCTTCTCTTCTCATTTGAGTTAAAAGAATTTCCAACATTAGCTCACCTCTACCACTAACAACAAAAGAGTCTTTTCCCCCGTTTTCTGAAAATGTAATACCAACATTATTTTGTGCCTCTTGAACTAATCTATTTCTTATTTGGGTGCTGGTTAGCTTCTTACCTTCAGTTCCGGCTAAAGGTGAAGTATTTACAGTAATTTTAATTGACATTGTAGGAGGATCTATAGGAGTAGCAGGTATAGGCTCATTAACCTCTAGGTCACATATGGTATCAGCAACGTTTGCTTTTTCTAACCCAGCAACAACCACAATATCTCCAGCCTCTCCAACATCTATTGGAACTTTTTTTGTTCCTTCATATCTAAAAATTTTTGTTAATTTTCCCTCATCAACCTTTTCACCATTTAAATTGATTGCTTTAATAGATTGATTAGATCTGGCAGTCCCTTGTGTAATTTTTCCAACCAAACTTCTTCCTAAAAAGCTATCTGCATAAAGTAGCGTTGACAACATCGCGAAAGGTTTAGTTTTATCAAGCTCAGCAGGTTTCACATGATCGATAATTAAATCCAATAAAGGACTTAAATTTTCTCTTGGACCATCAACTTCATAATCAGCCCAACCCAATCTTCCACTTGCATACAGAACTGGAAAATCTAATTGTTCTTCATTTGCATCTAAGCTAACAAATAAATCAAATGTTTCATCTAAAACTTCATTAGCTCTTTGATCAGTTTTATCTAATTTATTGATAACAACAATTGGCTTTAATCCTTGTTTAAGTGCTTTCGATAATACAAATTTTGTTTGAGGCATAACACCTTCTGCAGAGTCAATTAACAACAGCGCTCCATCTGCCATACTTAAAACTCTTTCAACTTCTGCAGCAAAATCTCTATGGCCTGGAGTATCGATTATATTTATTCTTGAATTGTTCCAATTTATTGAAGCAGGTTTAGCTAAAATTGTAATTCCTCTTTCTTTTTCAAGCTCACCTGAGTCCATCAATCTTTCATCAACAACCTCATTATCTCTAAATGAACCACTTTGTTTCATTAAATTATCAATTAGAGTAGTTTTGCCATGATCAACATGGGCTATGATTGTAATGTTTCTGATATTATTGCTCATAAATTGAAGCCCTTATACTGATTTAAAATGATTTGAAAACTTAAAAAAAAGAGTATTTGGCTTGAATAATATGATAAATTTAAAGATTAATATGTTTTTTTTTGTTTTTTTTAAATTTCCTTTTTTCTTTTAAAGAAAACTTTGGCTTTTTTTTCAAACTAGAGTCTTTAAAGGATTTTCCACTGTATCTTTTTGACATAAAATATTTTAATTTTATCTAATATCAACTTTATGAAATTAGAAAATTTAAATCAATGCCCAATTTGTAATTCTATAAAAATATTTAAAGTAAATAACATTAAATCAAAAATAAAGGATGTTAAAGATGCATTTGATTTAATGAAATGTCAGGATTGTTTACATAGATTTATTTCTAAAATTCCCAATCAAATAGAACTAAATAAATTATACGAGATAGATTCTCCATTAGTATTTGGTGGAACCAATTATGAGCTAAACCAAAAAAAAAATTTTATAAAGAATAATTTTGAAAATATTGAACCACAATTTAACCACTGGATTTTTGATTATATTGATCAAAATCAGGGAAGTTATCTTGAATTAGGACCAGGTTTATGTAGGCTATACAAAACTTTTTATTTAAAGGGATGGAAGTGTCAGGGACTTGAACAAAGATCTTTTATAAAAATAAATGGGATTAAAAAAGATATCAAAGATATTGAAAATAATAATGATGTGGTAGCAGCAATTGATGTTCTTGAACATTTAGTTGATCCAATTGAAATGTTAAAAAAAATAAATTCAAAAATAAAAAAAGGAGGTAAAATCTTCTTAACTTATCCTCATTCAGAATCTTTCAAGTCTAAAATTTTAAAAGACCGTTGGTCTATGGTATCTCCTTTGGCTCATATTCATTATTTTTCAAAAAAATCGACAAAAATAATGCTTGAAAAGGCAGGATATAAGATTTTAGTTATAAAGGATTATTCGTTCGTAGAGTTAAGAAGATTGATAAGAAATTCTATAAAATTGCCAATATTCATTTTAAAAGATATTTTGAAATTAAATTTCAAAAACATATACTACCGGTTTATTGAATTATTTCTAAATATTTTAGATTTAATTAATGGCGACCAATTGAAAGTGATTGCAAAAAAGAAGTAAAAAAAAAGGGCAGTTTTTACTGCCCTTTTTGAATTTTTGTTTGATAAAAATGGGGATTACATTCCCATTCCACCCATTCCTCCCATGCCGCCCATACCACCAGGCATACCGCCAGGCATTCCGCCACCAGCAGCATCTTTTTCCTCTGGTTTGTCTGCGATCATTGCCTCTGTAGTTACTAATAAGCCAGCTATTGAGGCAGCATCTTGTAGAGCTGTTCTTACAACTTTAACTGGGTCAATGATACCTTTTGCAAACATATCGCAATATTCCTCGCTTTGAGCATCGTAACCATGGGTTTTTTTCTTCTGCTCTAATAGTTTACCAACAACCACTGAACCATCCACACCAGCATTCATTGTAATTTGTCTAATTGGAGACTCTAAAGCTTTTCTGACCAAATCTACACCTGCTTTATGATCATCACCTTTAGACTTTACTTTATCAAGTTCTTGAGCAGCATAAAGAAGAGCACATCCACCACCAGTTACAATACCTTCTTCAACTGCAGCTCTAGTAGCGTTTAATGCATCCTCGACTCTATCTTTTCTTTCTTTAACTTCAACTTCAGTTGCACCACCAACTTTGATAACTGCAACTCCACCAGCTAATTTTGCAAGTCTTTCTTGAAGTTTCTCTCTATCATAGTCTGAGGTTGTTTCGTCAACTTGTTGTTTGATAGAAGCACATCTAGCTTCAATATCAGACTTTTTACCACTACCATTAACAATAGTGCTATTATCTTTATCTACTTTAATTTTTTTGCAAGATCCAAGGTCGTCAAGTTTAACATTTTCAAGTTTGATACCTAAGTCTTCAGATATAACCTGACCTCCTGTTAAAATTGCGATATCCTCTAGCATAGCCTTTCTTCTATCGCCAAATCCTGGAGCTTTAACAGCTACAACTTTTAAACCACCTCTCAGTTTGTTTACAACTAAAGTTGCTAAGGCCTCACCTTCCACATCTTCAGAAATAATCATTAGCGGTCTTCCTGCTTGTACAACAGCCTCTAAAAGTGGAACCATTGGCTGTAAATTAGTTAACTTTTTTTCGTGTAAAAGAATGAATGGGTTATCTAACTCAGTAGTCATTTTATCACTATTTGTGATAAAGTATGGTGATAGATAACCTCTATCAAACTGCATACCCTCAACTACATCTAATTCAGTTTCAATACCCTTATTTTCCTCAACTGTGATGACACCTTCATTTCCAACTTTTTGCATTGCTTTTGCAATCATAGTTCCAATTTCTTTATCACCGTTTGCAGAAATTGTACCAACTTGAGCAATTTCATCACTATCTTTTACTTTCTTTGCAGACGCAACAAGACTCTCTTTTACAGTATCTACCGCAGCATCAATCCCTCTCTTCACATCCATTGGATTCATTCCAGCTGTTACATACTTTACACCTTCTTTAACAATAGCTTGTGCAAGTATAGTTGCAGTAGTAGTTCCATCACCAGCTTCATCATTAGTTTTGCTAGCAACTTCTTTAACCATTTGTGCACCCATATTTTCAAATTTATCTTCAAGGTCTATTTCTTTTGCTACAGACACACCGTCTTTGGTAATTCTAGGTGCACCATAAGATTTATCCATTACAACATTTCTTCCTTTTGGACCTAAAGTTACTTTAACAGTATCAGCTAGGATATTTACACCTCTTATCATTGATGCTCTTGCTTCAGCGTCAAATTTAACAACTTTTGCCATTATTTTTCTCCTTTAAATTAAATTACTTACTTGAAATACCCATAATGTCAGATTCTTTCATTATGCTATATTCTTTACCATCTATTTTGACTTCAGTTCCAGACCATTTACCGAATAAAACCTTGTCTCCAACTTTCACATCCATTGGAATTTTTTTTCCATCCTCTGTTTTCGCTCCACCACCTACAGCAACAACTTTTCCTTCTTGAGGTTTCTCCTGAGCTGTATCTGGAATAATTATTCCACCAGCAGTTTTTTCACTGCTATCCAGTACTTCAATTAAAACTCTGTCATGTAATGGTTTAAATTTCATAATATCTCCTTAATAAATCTTTATAAATATAGGCCTCATATAGATATTTCGTTGTCTATTTCAAGATGTGTATCATCAGGTCTATTAAAAAGTTAATAAATCGTTAATTTTATGGTTAATACCTTAAAAAATGACTAAAAAATTAGATTTAACAGGACTAAAATCAATAGCTGATAATTATGATCTTTTCTATATAGATTTATGGGGAGTTATTCATAATGGTATTAAATTACACGAGGAAGCAATAAACGTTCTGAAAGAAATTTCTAAAAAAAACAAAAATTTTGTACTTTTAACAAATGCACCAAGACCAAATGATACTGTTAAAAATTTCTTAGAAAAAATGGGTATGGATAGGGATTTAAGAGAACATGTATTTACTTCGGGCGAAGCAGCACTAAGTTATTTAAAAAAAAATTTTCTATCTAAAAAATTTTATCATATAGGCCCACCTAGAGATTTTGATTTATTTAATTTATTTGAAAATAATAAAAGTAAGAACATTAAAGAGAGTGAGTATTTATTGTGTACTGGTTTATTTGATGATTTTGATAATGACTTGACTTATTATAAAGATTTATTTGCTAACCATTTAAATAAAAAAATGATTTGTACAAATCCAGATTTAATTGTTGATCGTGGAAATAACAGAGAGTTGTGTGCAGGCTCAGTTGCTATGGTTTTTGAAAAAATGGGTGGGCAAGTAATTTATTTTGGAAAACCACATCCAGAAGTTTACAATCAATCAATTAACAATAATAATAAAAAAATATTAGCAATTGGTGATAACTTGAACACAGACATAAGAGGAGCAAATCTATTAAATTATGACTGCTTGTTGATTTCTAACGGAATTCATAAAGATGAAATCAATAATAAAGGTATTGAAAAAGTTGCAAAAGAATATGAGGTTATAGTTAATTTCATACAGTCAGATTTAAAATGGTAAAACATTACTCTAATTTTAATATTCAAAGAAAACATAAAAGATCAATTGTATTAATAGGTAATTTTGATGGACTTCATCAAGGTCACCAAAAGTTATTTAAATTAGCACAATTTT
>CACBEJ010000017.1 GCA_902538255.1 uncultured Pelagibacteraceae bacterium
CAAAATATATAGGTGGACATGGTACAGCTGTTGCAGGAAGTATAGTTGATAGTGGTAACTTTGATTGGACAGCTGACCCAAAAAGACAACCACTATTTAATGAGCCAGATGCGAGTTATAATAATGTAATCTGGGGAAAAGCTGTACCAGAATTGACTGGTGCAAATGTACCATTTGCAGTTAGAGCAAGGGTCTGTTTATTAAGAGACTTAGGATCAGCTCTGGCTCCAGATAATGCTTTTGCAATAATTCAAGGACTTGAAACAGTTGCTTTAAGAATGAGACAACATTGTGCTAATGCTGAATATGTAGTCGATTTTCTTAAAAAGCATAAAGAAGTTACAAAAGTTATTTATTCAACTGAACACGATAAACATATTGCTGATAGAGCAAAACAATATCTTAAAGGTGGAAATGGACCAATGATTGGTATCGAACTTAAAGGTGGAATTGAGGCTGGCAAAAAATTTATCGAGTCTTTAAAGATGTTCTACCATGTAGCTAATATTGGTGATGCTAGAAGTTTAGCAATTCACCCAGCAAGTACAACACACAGTCAATTAAATGAGAAGGAATTAGCTGCATCAGGAGTTACCCAAAGTTATGTAAGACTTTGTATTGGTATTGAACATATTGATGATATAATTGAGGATCTAGATCAAGCATTGAATAAATCTTCAAAAGGTAATCTAAAGGCTGTAAGTTAATCTACGTTTCTAATGTCAACAAACAGAAACTAATTAATAGTTTCTTTATATTTTACAATATAAAGAAAATACAGAGTTGCAAGTATTATTAAAATAGAGTTTATCTGGTGTAAAGATGCATAAAGCATTTTCACTCCAGATAAAATTGTAATAACACCTAGAAATATTTGAAATAATAAAGCAATTCCAATAATAAAAATTGGGGTTCTTAAATTTATATTTCCATTTTTTAAAACAAAATAAAGTATGTAAAAATATATTATGACAATTAAATATGCTAAATTTCTATGGATAAATTGAACAAGTGATTGATCATCAAATACCGTGAGATAAAAAAAATCACTTAATACACTGTCATCAGGAAAATATGATGAACCCATTAAAGGCCAAGTATTATAAATTTTACCTGCATCCATCCCTGAAACAAATGCTCCAATTATTAATTGTAAAAATAATAATAAAAGAAAGAATTTGATTGAGTTTAATTTAACATTAATTTGATTAATTTTAATGTCAGTTAGATTTAAATATTTCCAAAAAACTATTGATAAAATAACAAAAGCTGTAACTAAATGAAGTGATAACCTGTAATGACTAACATCAACTCTATCAACCAATCCACTTGAAACCATATACCATCCAATAAATCCCTGAAAACACACTAAG
Organism: uncultured Pelagibacteraceae bacterium; assembly: GCA_902538255.1. Taxonomy (GTDB): domain Bacteria; phylum Pseudomonadota; class Alphaproteobacteria; order Pelagibacterales; family Pelagibacteraceae; genus Pelagibacter. The sequence goes on from CACBEJ010000017.1 coordinate 1,374, forward strand.
AAAAAAATAATTGAATATTCTCTTAAAATCCAAAAACCATTTTTAATTGAAAAATAGATCATGGGCAAAAGGACAGCTAAACCAATTAATCTACCCAATTGACGATGCGCCCATTCCCACCAAAAAATTATTTTAAATTCATTTAAAGTCATATTAAAATTTTGCTCTTTAAATTCAGGTATTGTTTTATAAAGATCAAAATATTCAATCCATTGATTATTTGATAAAGGAGGCAATGAGCCAATAAAAAGTTCCCAGTTTATAATGGATAGGCCAGAGTCAGTTAATCTGGTTAGACCACCTACTAGGATAATAAGGACAATCATCACTAATAAAGTAATCAACCATATTTTTAATTTAGAATTTAAAGAATAATTCTGACTGTACATGAATAGATAAATATAATAATTATTAACTAAACCAATAAATTAAATGTCGCCTAAAAACAAAAAAAAATTAGAAATAATAAGAGCTAAATTAGATAATTTAGATAATAAGTTGTTATCATTGATTAAATATAGGACAAATCTAGTAAAAGAAGTTTTAAAACTGAAAGAATTTAAAAAAGAAATAGTAGATAAAAAGCGTATAAATTTAATACTTAAAAAAATTAACTCGAAATCTAAAAAACTAAAGATTGATCCTAAAATTACTAATCGTATATGGAAAAATATGATTTTGTCTTATATAGATTACGAAAAGAGAAACTTTAGAAAAAAGTAATTACTTACTGTGAGGTGGAAGCTTTTTTTCTACAAAAATTTCATGTTTTCTTGTATCTGGATTGTATTTTTTGGCTGAAAGTTTAACTTTAGCTTTCTCTCCTCCAGCCGGTTTTTTAACATAATAAAAGTAAGGACTATCGGGCTTTGCTTCTGGAACCATTCTTACTTTAACGTGCGTTTTTTTTTGCCATTTTAATTCTTTTAATTTATTAGAAATTTTTAACAACTTATTTTTTAAATTTTTAGCACTTATAGATTTATCTGTACTTTCGTCAAGCTTTAAAGAGTCTTCATTATTTAATATTTTTTTTACACCATTTATTGTCATACCTTGATCTTTAAGTAAAAATTTAACTTTTTTGAGAAGATTTATTGATTTCTCATCATAATATCTTCTATTAGAATTTAATATCTTAGGTTTAATTTGTTTAAATTGAGTTTCCCAAAATCTGATAACATGTGTTGATAAAACTCCCTTTTTATTTGTTTTTAGATTTAATATTTTCGCAACTTCACCAATAGTTCTGTAAGCGCTGTGTAATTTATCCATTATCTCTTGAATTGATAAATTCTTTAAATTCTTTGGATGGCTTAAACAATACTACGTTACGACTTGTAATTAATTTAGTTTCCTTAGTTTTAGGATTTCTTCCTATTCTAGATTTTTTTTGTCTTATTGTGAAAGTACCAAACTTAGACAGTTTTAATTTTTTTTCATTTTTAATATTTTCTAAAATAATGGATAATAAATCTTCTATTAAATTTTCTGATATCTGTTTTGAAAAACCAAGCTGCATATAAACTAAATTAACTAGATCTTTTTTAGTTAAGTTAATTCTCATATTAAATATTTTGCTTAATCTTTTCTATCAAATTGCCTTTTACAATTCTATTGCAAACATCTAGCGAATTTGAAAAAACCAATGTAATCAGTACCACCGTGACTTTTTACAACCGGTGAGTCTAAACCAATGAAGATAGCACCATTATATAGCCTGGGATCTAATCTTTTTTTAAATTTTTTTAAGTTCGAGATATTTAACAAAGATGAAATTTTACCTATAATCGAACCTGTCATGGCTTTTTTGAGTTCATCTGTAATGAAATTTGCAGTCCCTTCAGCTGTTTTCAATGCAACATTTCCAGTAAAACCGTCAGATACAATAACATTAACTTGTCCGTCCATTAAATGATTACCTTCTATATAGCCTGCAAAATTATAATTTGTAGATTTTTTTTCATTTAACAGTTGAAATGTTTCTTTGATTGTTTCATTACCTTTTAGTTCCTCAGAACCAATATTTAATAAAGCCACATTAGGCTTATCGTTTGGGTAAAGAGATGTATATAATGAAGCTCCCATAATTGAAAAATCTAATAGATTTTTCGAACTACACTCAATATTTGCTCCTAAATCTAATACAACACTCATTCCTTTTTTATTTGGCCATAATGCTGATAAGGCTGGCTTGTCTATATTTTCTATCATTTTTAAATTTAATTTTGAAACAACTAGTAATGCGCCTGTATTACCCGCTGATATTACTATGTCTGCAAGTCTATCTTTAACACTTTGAATAGCAAGCCACATACTTGTGTCTTTTCCTCGTTTTGCTCCTTCTAAAGGACTATCTGTACTTTCTATTTTATTTTCTGTATGAACTATTTCAAAAAAACTTGTTGGAATTTTACCGTTTATTAAAGGAAAAATTTTATTTTTATCACCAAAAATTTTATAATAATTTTTTTTATTTACAGAATGATTGAAAATAATACCATCAATTATTTTTTTTGGTGATCCATCACCTCCCATTGCATCAACTGCAATTTTAATCAAATCTGACATATTTGATAAATATATATGTTACTCTTTAGGATCTAAAACTTGTCTTCCCTTATACATTCCAGTTTTTAAATCTAGATGATGGGAAAGTCTATATTCGCCAGATTTTTTATCTTCAACTATATTTTTAGTTGAATATTTCATTGTCTGACCCCTTCTCATTCCTGTTCTTGAAGGAGTTTGTTTACGTTTAGGTACAGCCATAATTAAAGGTTACTTACACTTTTTAAATAAGAATTCAAAGTTTTTTTTGATAATTTTAGATTAAAATCATCAAAATACTGAGTTAAATCATCAATATTTTGAAATTCACCTAAAAAAATTGAAATTTTTTTTATTTTATCAGATTTTGATAATTCATCCCAAAAATGTATTTCTGAAACCATGGAATGAAATAAATTTATATAATCTTTCATTTTTTTGTTTATCGACTGATCACCATATCCAATTTCTCTAATACTTAACTCAAGTTGTCTGAAGTTAAAATCATAAATCTCTTGTAAGATTAACTTATTCTCATCCTTTTTAAAATTTTTCAAAAAGAATGAAAAATGCAGTAAAAAGAGCGTTAAACGATCTGAAAAAATATCCTCTCTATTTAAATTTTTGTATAAATCTTTATTTCTAGTGTAATTAATTAAATTGTTATAAATATGTATATATTTTTCATTCATGATTAAATTATTATATATAATTTTATTTTCTTTAATAGTTACAAATTGTTCGTTTAAGCCTGTTGTAAAACATCATGGTGTTCCTTTTTTTAGATAAAAAACAGAAAAAACTCATAATTAATGAAAGTAATAAAAATGATATAAAAAAAATATTAGGAAACCCTTCAACTAAAAGTAAATTTGATAACGATGTATGGATATATATAGAAAGAAAACAAACTCAATCTGAATTGAAGAATCTAGGTAGAATGAAAATATATAAAAACGATGTTTTAGTATTAGAAATTAATGAATATGGGATACTAAAGTCAAAAAAATTCTACAATAAAAATGATATGGAAAAAATAAAAATTGTAGAGGAGACTACACAGACGGGATTTACAAAAACATCATTTATATATGATTTTCTATCAAGTATGAGGCAAAAGATAAATGACCCTCTAGGTGTGAGGGTCAAAAAGCGTGAAGAAATTAGCCAGCGATAACTGCTAATAAGAGAAGTGCTACAATATTAGTAATCTTAATCATAGGATTTACAGCAGGTCCAGCTGTATCTTTGTAAGGATCGCCAACTGTATCCCCTGTTACTGCAGCTTTATGGGCTTCAGAACCTTTTCCACCATGATTTCCATCTTCAATAAATTTTTTTGCATTATCCCAAGCACCCCCGCCGGCAGTCATAGATACAGCAACAAATAATCCAGTAATAATGACTCCTAGTAACATTGCTCCTACAGCAGCTAACGCTGCAACTTGGCCGCCTATTGAGAAAATAATAAAATAAAGAACCACAGGCGAAAGGACAGGTAACAATGAAGGTATAATCATTTCTTTTATTGCTGCTACAGTTAATAAATCAACTAATTTAGCATAATCAGGTTTTTGTTTTCTTTTCATAATGCCTGGAAATTTTTTAAACTGTCTTCTAACTTCAACAACAACAGCACCACCTGCTCTACCAACGGCTTGCATTCCCATTGAACCAAACAGATATGGTAACATACCTCCAATTAATAAACCTACAACAACATATGGATTAGATAAATCAAATGTAACTACAATTCCCTCTAGGGCTGACCCAGCTTCTTTTGAGAAATGTTTAATGTCTTCAGTATATGCAGCAAAAAGAACTAATGCACCCAGACCCGCTGAGCCAATAGCATAACCTTTTGTAACAGCTTTAGTAGTGTTGCCTACTGCATCTAAAGCATCGGTGGTTTTTCTAACTTTTTTATCTAGATTTGACATCTCAGCAATTCCACCTGCATTATCAGTAACTGGTCCATATGCATCCAATGCAACTACCATTCCAGCTAAAGCAAGCATAGTGGTAACTGCAATTGCAATCCCAAATAGTCCCGCAATAGAATTTGTAATAAGAATACCAGCTACAATTATTAATGCAGGTATTGCAGTTGCTTCCATGGAAACTGCTAAACCTTGAATAACATTAGTACCATGTCCAGTTGTTGACGAGAGAGCAACAGATTTAACTGGTCTATAACTTGTGCCTGTATAATATTCAGTAATCCAAATTAATAATCCAGTAATAACAAGTCCAATTACACCACAATAATATAAATCCATTCCATTAAAAGATTTATTATTAACTGTGTATTCATTAGCAAATCCAATTACGTGATCTGTAACAGGCCATAAAATGACTAAAGATGCAACTGCAGAAACAATGAAACCCTTGTATAAAGCATTCATTACATTTTTATTTTTTCCAAGTTTGACAAAAAATGTTCCGATTATAGATGTTAGTAAACATGCTGCACCAATTGTTAAAGGGTAAATCATCATATTTAAATCTCCAACAAAGAAAATTGAAGATAAAACCATTGTCGCGACAATTGTAACCGCATAGGTTTCAAATAAATCGGCAGCCATCCCTGCACAGTCTCCTACATTGTCTCCAACGTTATCTGCGATTACAGCAGGGTTTCTAGGATCATCTTCAGGAATTCCAGCTTCAACTTTTCCAACTAAATCAGCACCAACATCAGCACCTTTTGTGAAAATACCACCACCTAATCTTGCAAAAATTGAAATTAATGATGCACCAAAACCTAATGCAACAAGAGCATTAACAATTTCTCTTTCATCTACGTTAGATTTTAATAAAATATAATAGTAAACAGCTATAGATAATAATGCTAAACCAGCAACCAACATTCCAGTAACAGCTCCAGATTTGAATGCAACAGAAAGTCCTTGAGCTAAGCCTTTTCTTGAAGCTTCGGCTGTTCTTACGTTTGCTTCTACAGAAACTAACATTCCTACATAGCCTGCGATACCTGATAAGGCAGCACCTATTAAATAACCAAGACCTACAAGTGGACTAAATGCAATACTTACAATCACTAAAACTACAGCACCAACAATAGCAATAGTTTTATATTGTCTTGCTAAATAAGCCTTTGCACCAATTTGAATTGCAGATGCAATATCTTTCATTTTTGCATTTCCTGCACTTGAATTTAAAATATTCTTACCAGTTAAAAATCCATATACGATAGATAATAAACCAGCTCCGATTGTGTATAATAGTATTGTTTCTACTGTTCCGCTCATATTAACTTTAAGTTATTGGTTGTTAAATTTTTAAGCCCGCACAATACAAAAAAAGATGGAAAAGACAACGATTAACTTCTAAAACTGATGAATATAACCTTTAGATTTAGCTTGTATTTGCTTATCTTTTTCATCAAATATCACAGATCTATCTTTACCGAATATAATTTTACCAATTTTAGTTATTTTAATTCCTGTTGTTTTGGATGCGTTTTGAATGATTCTAGCTTTATTAACATTTGCAGTAAATAATACTTGATAATCATCTCCGTTAGAAATTAGATTAATTTTATTTAATCTTTGTTTTTTAATTAAGTTACTTAATTTTTTAGAAACAGGTATTTTTTTTTCAAATAAATGAAAAGATAAAGTTTGTCTATTAATCATTTTTGACAAATCATCAATTAAACCA
>CACBEJ010000018.1 GCA_902538255.1 uncultured Pelagibacteraceae bacterium
TCTTAATTGATGAAGTTGAGATAAACCAAATTTGTTAGCATTTTCAATTATAATTGTATTTGCATTCGGAAAATCTATCCCAACCTCAATAATCGTTGTAGAAACTAAAATCTTAAATTTATTATTTAAAAAATTGTTTAGAATTTCATTTTTTTCATCTACATCAGTTTTTCCATGAAGCAAACAAACTTGATTTGGAAACTTGCTTTCTAAATATTCATATTTTTTTACAGCTGATGAGTGATCTAATTTCTTTGATTCTTCAATTAATGGACAAACCCAAAAAATTTGATTTCCTAAGTTAATTTCTTTTTTTATAAATTTTAATACATCTTCAATTTTAACCTCTAATTTACTATATGTTTTAATTGGTTTTCTATTTTTAGGTTTTTCTCTAATTATTGAAATATCCATATCACCATAAATTGTCATTGTTAGAGTTCTTGGTATGGGTGTTGCTGTCATTAATAACACATCACAATTTGATCCACCTTTGTCTGACAATTTTTTTCTTTGATTCACTCCAAACTTATGTTGTTCATCTATAATTATTAATCCTAATTTTTTGAAAATTACTTTTTTTTGAAAAATGGCGTGTGTACCAAAAATAATATCAATTTTATTATTTTCTAATCTTTGAAGTATTTCTTTTTTTACCTTGTATTCTGATTTTCCGGAAATAAGAACTATATTTATATTTTTAGGAAATAATTTTTTTGCTAGATTAAAATGTTGTCTTGCTAAAATTTCTGTAGGAGCCATGAAGGCAACCTGGAAACCAGAATTTATACTATTTATTGCCGCTAAAAGAGACACTATTGTTTTTCCACTACCCACGTCTCCTTGCAAAAGTCTAAACATTTTATTTGGTGAACTTAAGTCTTTGTTTATTTCGTTAAGTGATTTTTGTTGATCATCAGTAAGAGAAAAATCTAATTTATCAATTATAGAATTTTGTTTATTAAAATTAATTACTTTATTTTTTTTTTTTATTTTTCTTATTTTTTTTCTTATTTCAGAATTAACAAGAAATGTTGAAAATATTTCATCAAAAGCAAGTCTTTGATAGAAATTTGATTTATAATTTCCAATATTTTCAGGTTTGTGCAGTTCTTTAATTGAGCTATTCCAACTTATATTTTTAAATTTAGATAAAATACTTTTAGAGTGCCATTCATTAAAAACTGGCAAATTATTGATTATTTGATTTAAGATTTTATTATATATTTTTTCAGAAATACCTTCAGTTAATGAGTATTGATTATGAGTTTGTTTGATTAAAGAAGAATCCTGAGAAACATATTTTGGATTTGTAATTTGGTATTTATTCCTAAAATGGCCTATTTTACCGCTAACAGTAATTTCTTTTCCTAATGGAAGTATTTTTTTTATGTATCCTTCATAACTATTAAAAAAAATACAATCTATTTCACCAGTTTCATCATTACATAAAACTCTATTTGGTAATTTCCTTATACGCGGGAAACTATACTTTTGAGGAATTATAGTTACTGTTTGTATTTCCCCAATTTTTAAATCTTTTATTTTTGATGATAATCTTCTATCTGTATAAGATTTTGGAAGTTTCCATAATAAATCAAATAAATTATTAATATTTTTCTTCTTTAATAAATTTTTTGTTTTAGTTCCTACACCTTTTAAAGAACTCAAATCTGACAATAAATATTCATAATTTGTTTTATAATTCATTAACAACTAATATATTCTAATTATTATGATCAACATAGATGAATTAAAAAAAAAAATTATTTACCGATCTAATTATAGAGGAACAAAAGAAATGGATAATCTTTTGGGTGCATTTACAAAAAAATATATAAATAATTTAAATGAAAATGATCTTCTAGATTTAGAAAAACTACTGAATATCGATGACACTAATTTGTATAATTTTTACAATGGTTTTAAAACTGATTTTGAATTTGAAAATAATAATGTCAATTTATTATATAAAAATTTTGAATATGCGCAAAAATGATGGCGGAGAGACTGGGATTCGAACCCAGGAAAGAGTTGCCCCTTTGCCGGTTTTCAAGACCGGTGCTTTCAACCACTCAGCCATCTCTCCGTGAGCAAGGTTTTATAATTATAATGATTTAATTCAACCATAAAATAGTCTAATAAACTTATTTATTACAAGCACCACGGTTACCTATGAACAAAGAATTTAATAAAGGCTTATTACTTGCTGGGTTTGGATCTTTTTGGTGGGGGTTTTTTGGTGTAATTTATTTTAAATATATTGCTTATATTGGGCATATTGAATTGGTAGTTCATAGATGTTTATGGACTGCGTTTACTTTAATTTTGACAACTTTTTTTTTCTCCAAATGGAATATTTTTTTTAAAATTGTAAAAAATAAATCTAATATATTTTATTTATTTATCTCAGGTTTTTTAATTTTTATAAATTGGGGTGTATGGATATATGCTATAGCAACTAATAGAATTATAGATGCTAGTTTTGGTTATTTTATTATGCCTATTTTAAGCATAATGCTCGGTTATCTTTTTTTTAAAGAGAAACTTAATAAAAAAAGAGTCTTTTCAATTCTGTTAGTTATTCTATCTATTCTTTTTTTAATAATTGTAAGCATTAAATCATTACCTTGGGTTGGTTTAATTGTTGCTTTAAGTTGGGGGTTTTACAATCTAGTTAGAAAAAAAATTAATGTCGATACTGATGTAGGTCTTCTTATTGAGAGTTTATTTATATTGCCTTTTGCAATGTTAGCTTTTTATTTGATAGCAAGTAAAGGATATAATGATTTTCAATTGTCTGATCCGCCGATGATGCTATTTATTTATCTTGCTGGACCTATGACTGTCATACCTTTATTTTTATATGTTAGGGGAGTTGAACTTTGTGGTTTAGGACCGACCGGCATGATATTTTATATTACTCCTACTTTTCAATTTTTATTAGGGTATTTTTATTACAACGAGCCTTTTTCAATAACAAAATTAGTTAGTTTTATTTTTATTTGGATTGCTGTAATTATATATTTGAAGGATTTACATGAAACTAATTAATTTTTTTTTATTTTTTATTTTTATTTCTATCAACTTCTCATTTGCTGATATCAATAAAGAATTTGAAAATTGGAAATTAAATTTTAAAAAAATAGCTTTAGAAAACAATATTTCAGAAAAAACATTTGATAGAGTTATGTCAGATACTAAATTTTTATCAGATGTAATAAAATATGACAGGTATCAACCTGAATTTTATGAAGATACTAAAACTTATATTTCAAAAAGAACATCTTCAAAAAAAGTCTCGTTAGGGAAAAAATTTTATGAAAAAAATTCAAACCTAATAAATACTGTTGAAAACGAATTTAATATAGAAAGAGAGTTACTGTTAGCTTTAATGGGAATAGAAACTAATTTTGGGACATATGTTGGTAAAATGGATATTTTGTCCTCTTTGGCAACTTTAAGTTTTGATAAAAGAAGATCAGAATTTTTTACAAATGAATTATTAACACTTTTGCGATTAATAGAAAATGAACAAATAGATTATAAAACGTTATATGGATCTTGGGCAGGTGCTTTTGGTTTTTTTCAATTTATGCCATCAACAATGAAAAATTATGCAATAGACCATGATGGCAACGGATATATAGATTTGAAAAATAATAATGATGCTTATGCTTCAGCATCAAACTATCTAAATCAAATAGGTTGGAAAAGTGAGAAACCTTGTTTTTATAAAATTGATTTATCAGAGGATATTCCAAGTAAATATTTGAACATTTCTGCAAAAAAACTTCATGATAAAAAAAAATTAAAATATTTTAGAAAATTTATTAAAAATAATGATCAAATAGACAAAAAGTACAACGCTTTAAAGGTTGCCATTATAACCCCAGATAAAGATATTGTACCTGATGCCGAAACTTTAAATCCAGCTTATGTTGTATTTGATAACTATGAGATAATATTAAAATGGAATAGATCATTGCGATTTGCTTTAGCCGTTTGTACATTAAAAGATAAATTTAAAAATGAACTTTAAAAAACTCATATTAATCATTTCTATATTTTTTTTGTCTGCATGTAATCAATTTGATCAAGAAAATAAAAACTTAGTTTATATTACTGACCAAAAGTATAGTAATACTGGATTTACTTTAATTTATGATGATGAATTAAAAAAAGAAAAAAAAATATCAAAAAAAATTGATAATAGATCTCTTTTGATTTTCCATAATAAAATTAAAAAAAATTCATTTGTTAAAATTACAAATCCTGTTAATGATAAGTCAATCATAGCTGAAGTAATCTCTAATAATGTTAATTTCTCATCTTTTTATAACTCTGTAATTACAAAACGAATTGCTGAGGAGCTATCACTTGACCCCAAAGAACCTTATATTGATCTTGTTTTAATCTCAAAAAGTTCAACATTTGTAGCTAAAAAAGCAAAGACTTTTGATGAAGAGAAAAGTGTAGCTGAAAAAGCTCCTGTTGACGGAATTACAATAGATAATCTGGGTGAAGAAAAAAACAAAGAAATTAAAATAAAAAAACATCAATTTTTATATTCAATAAAGATCGCAGATTTTTATTACAGAGACTCGGCAGAAAATATGGTTGATAGAATAAAAGATGAGACAAATATAAAAAAACCTGTAATTAAGAAATTATCTAAAACTAAATATAGGGTATTATTGGGTCCATTTAATGATATAAAAAAACTAGAAAAATCATTTAATGAAATACAAGTGTTAAATTTTGAAAATATAGAGATATTAAAAGATGTTTAGAATATTATTAATTGTAATTTTTTTTAGTTTTTCATTAGTAAATTTTTCAAAAGCTAATTTTGATGTAAAAGCAAGAACTGCAATATTACAAGATTATCATTCTGGTGAAATTCTCTATGAAAAAGAGCCAGATATTTCAATTTATCCAGCCTCTATGACAAAAATAATGACAGCAATTATTGCTTTTGATCTAATAAAATCAGGCGATCTTAGTTTAGATGAAAAATTTATAATATCAGAGAGAGCTTGGAGATTATCTACATCCGGATACTCATCGATGTTTATAATGGTAGGTGATCAGGTTTCTGTAGAAAATTTATTAAGAGGTATTATTGTTGCTTCTGGAAATGATGCTTGTATTGCATTAGCTGAAGGTATAGCAGGCACTGAAGAAGAATTTGCTATTTTAATGACAGCTAAAGCAAAAGAATTAGGGATGGATAATACAAATTTTTCTAATTCATCAGGAATAAATGACCCCGATAATTACTCAACTGTTAGAGATATTTTAAAAATGTCTAAATATTTAATTAAAGAACATCCTGAATTTTACAAAATGTTTGCTGAAAAAGAATTTACGTGGGATAGAACAGGGGGTGATCCAATAACACAAGGAAATAGAAATCCTTTACTTTATAAAAATCTTGGAGCAGATGGAATAAAAACTGGTTATTTAGCAGTTGAAAAATATTCTTTAGCATCATCAATAGATAGAAATGGCAGAAGATTAATAGCTGTGGGAAGTGGCTTTAAATCAAAAAACTCTAGATCCAGAGAAAGCACAAAATTACTTACATTTGGTCTTACTAATTATGATCTTGTTGAAATAGCTATAGCGAATAAACCATTACATAAAATTGATGTTTGGTTAGGAAAAGAGAATAGTGTGGAAGCATATACAAAGGATGATATTTATAAAACAATCAAAAAAGCGAAAAAAAAACTTTTAAAAGTTGCTGTTAAATATGATGGACCAGTCGAAGCACCAATTAAAAAAGATCAAAAAATAGCCACTTTAAGAGTTGTTTATGATCAAGAACTTGTTGGTGAGTATGATCTACTTTCGTCGAAAGAAATTAAAAAAGTTAATTTTTTTACAAGATTAATAAAATCAATAAATTATCTAATTTGGGGTGATGTTTAAAAAACCCATCATTGTTTTTGAGGGTATAGAGGGTAGTGGTAAGAGCCATCATATTAATAAAGTTTCAAACTTTTTAGATAAAAAAAAAATAAAATATATAAAATTAAGAGAACCAGGTGGTAGCTTAAATTCTGAAAAAATAAGAAGATTAATCTTAAATAAGAAATCTAATTTTAATATTAATACTGATTTACTTTTATATTTAGCAGCGCGGAGTGAAAATATAAATCTTATAAAAAAATCTTATAAAAAAAAAATTATTTTGATTGATAGATTCGTAGACTCAACTATTGCATATCAGCATTATGGTATGGGTGTCGATTTAAAAATTATAAAAATCATAAATAAATTTCTATTAAAAAACATTAAAGTCAATTTTACTTTTCTTAATGTTGTAAATAAAAAAAATCTATTTCAAAGATTAAAAAATAGGAAATCATTAAATAGATATGATCATTTCGATATGAATTTTTATAATAAAGTTCAAAAAGGTTTTTTAAAATTAGTAAAACTAAATAAAAAATCGTACAAAATAATAGATTCTAATTTAGATATAAAAAAAAATGAATATTTAATAATAAATCAAATTAAAAAATTAATAAAATGAATTTAAATCCCTTAACTCAAATAAATTTATTTGAGCATAAAGAAATTTTTAATCAATTAACCAAATTATCTAAAAACGATACTTTGCCTAATAAAATTCTTTTATCTGGTGAAAAAGGTATTGGCAAATCAACATTAGCATATCATTTAATCAATTTTGTATTGTCGGAAAACGAAGAACATCCTTATGATTATGAAAATAATAAAATTAATCCAGATAATAAGTCATACAAACTTATACTAAATAAATCTAACCCAAATTTTTACTTAATTGATGTCTTAGAGGAAAAGAAAAATATTGATATAAATCAGATTAGGGAATTAATAACAAATCTAAAC
>CACBEJ010000019.1 GCA_902538255.1 uncultured Pelagibacteraceae bacterium
TTCTTCACTTACTATGTTGGGTGGAGGTAATTCTGGTGGTGGAATTCAAAATGACACAACTCAACAAAATAATATTGAGGATACTTCTCAAGTGTCAGATATGGATGATGAAATTCCATTTTAATTTCTATGAAAAATACTGAAGAGTTTAAAGATAAAAATATAAAATTAATCTCAATGCATGATGAGATGAGCTCATCATATCTTTCTTATGCAATGAGTGTAATTGTAAGTCGTGCACTTCCTGATGTGAGAGATGGATTAAAACCTGTTCATAGAAGAATTTTATATGCAATGTACAAAGGTGGCTATGATTGGTCTAAACAATTCAGAAAATCTGCAAGAATTGTTGGAGATGTTATTGGTAAATATCACCCACACGGTGATCAATCTGTTTATGATGCATTAGTCAGAATGGTACAAGATTTTTCTATGAGTCTACCTTTAATTCAGGGCCAAGGAAATTTTGGTTCTATAGATGGTGATCCAGCAGCAGCGATGAGATATACTGAAACTCGTTTGTCAAAAGTTTCTCAGTATTTAATTGATGATATTGAAAAAAATACAATTTCTTTCAAAAGTAATTATGATGAAACAGAGAAAGAGCCCAGTGTTTTACCAGCACAATTTCCAAATTTATTGGTTAATGGAGCTGGTGGTATAGCAGTTGGTATGGCAACTAGTATACCTCCTCATAATTTAGGTGAAATTATAGATGGTACCTTAGCCTTAATTGACAATAAAGATATTAAAATTAAAGAGTTAATGAAACATATTCCTGGCCCAGATTTTCCAACCGGAGGTGTTATTATTGGCAAAGATATAATTAAACAAGGATATAACAATGGAAGAGGATCCTTTAAAATTAGAGGTGAAATCTCAATCGAACAACAAAAAAATGGACGTGAAAGACTTGTAATAACTTCTATACCTTATCAAGTTAATAAATCTGTTTTAAATGAGAGGATTGCTCAATTAGTAAGAGAAAAAAAAATCGAAGGAATAAGAGATATTAGAGACGAATCTAACAGAGAAGGTATAAGAGTTGCTATAGATTTAAGAAACGGTGTAGAACCAGAAACTATAAAGAGACAATTATATAAAAATACTCAGATAGAGAGTTCATTTGGTTTTAATACTTTAGCGATTGTTGAAGGAAAACCTCAAACTTGCACACTAAAAGATTTTTTACATAATTTTTTAACTTTTAGAGAAGATGTAGTTATTAAGAAAACTAAATTTGATCTTCAAAAAGCAGAGGAACGTGCCCACATACTCATTGGATTATCAGTTTCAGTAGAAAATTTGGATAAAATAATAAAAATTATTCGATCATCTAAAACACCAGATGATGCTAAAGTATCAATTTTAAAAACCAAATGGAAAATAAATAAATCACAAAAATTAATTTCTTTAGTAGATGGAAAAAAAGGTAAAAACCTTTATTCTTTATCTGAACCACAGGTTTTAGCTATTTTAGAATTAAGACTTCAAAAATTAACTGCATTAGGGATTAATGAAATCGAAGTTGAAATTAAAAAACTAGCTGAATTAATTACTAAATATAAGAAGATTATATCATCAAAAAAAGAACTTTTGAGAGTAATTAGTCATGAATTAAAAAATATTAAAGAGAAATTTGCTATACCAAGAAGAACTAAAATTATAGATGCTGTCTTAAATTACGATATTGAAGAAACTATCCAAAAACAATCAGTAATAATTACAGTTACATTACAAGGTTATATAAAAAGAGGCTCATTAGACGGAGTAAAAAAACAAAAAAGAGGTGGTAAGGGAAAATCAGGTATAACAACAAGGGATCAGGACTCTGTTGTACAAACGTTATCTGTTAATACTCATACTTCAGTTCTCTTCTTTTCCACGGAGGGTTTAGTTTATAAGATCAAAGCATGGAAAATCCCAGAGGGTTCATCATCTTCTAAAGGCAAATCTTTATTTAATATTTTACCTCTAAAGAGTCACCAAGCTATAAGTTCAATTATGCCAATGCCTGAAGATGAAACAGACTTAAAAAATTATCAAATAATTTTTGCTACAGCTCAAGGCAAAGTAAGAAAAAATAGTTTAGAGGATTTTTCATCAATTAATGCATCTGGAAAAATTGCAATGAAATTAGATAATAATGATAAAATTGTAGGTGTTAAAATTTGTAAAGATGATCAAGATGTAATTTTAAGTACAAAATTTGGAAAATGCATTAGATTTGAAGCCAAAAAGCTTAGAGTTTTTAAAGGCAGATCTTCTAAAGGAATCAAAGGAATAGAGTTAGCATCAAATGATCAAATAGTATCTTTATCAGTTATTGATAATGATAAAATTAACAAAAATGGAAAAAAATCAAAAGACGAAAAATCTGAATTAAAAGCAAGAGAGAAATTTGTTTTATCAATTAGCGAGAATGGCTATGGTAAAAAAACCTCACATAGAGACTACAGAGTTACTAACAGAGGTGGAAAAGGTATAATAGGAATAGTAAATTCACCAAGGAATGGAAATATTACTTCATCTTTCCCTGTTTTTGAAGGTGACGAAATTTTAATTTCTACGAACAAAGGCAGGGTAATAAGAGTAGCTGTTAGAGAAATTAGAACTGCAGGGAGAAATACTCAAGGGGTTAGAATAATTAAGTTATCAGGAGAAGAAAAAGTTGTTTCAGCAATAAAAATTGATGATAATTTAATTTAATGAATAAAATCGCAATTTACCCAGGTACATTTGATCCAATTACTTTTGGACATATAGATGTCATAAAAAAATCGTTAAAATTGTTTGACAAAATAGTAGTAGGTGTTTCTGATGAAAGTAATAAAAATTATCTTTTCAATTCTGATGAAAGAATAGAAATAGTCAATAAAGCTTTATTTAAAGATCTAAGGTTAAATAGACAAAAAATAAAAGTAGTTTCTTTTGGTTCTTTAACTACTGATTTATGCAAAAAGTATAAATCAAACGTTATTTTAAGAGGATTAAGAGCTGTTTCTGATTTTGAATATGAATTTCAATTAGCTGGCATGAATAGAAAATTGAACCAAAACATAGAAACAATATTTTTAATGTCTGACGTGGAAAATCAAATTATTTCATCAAGATTAGTAAAAGATATTGTTAAATTAAAAGGTAATATAAAAAAATTTACTACAAAAAGCACAATTAAATCATTAAAAGATAAATATGAATAAGTTTTTTATTAAATTATTTTTTTTGTTTTTTTTAATTAATAATCAATCAATAGCTGAGGAGAATATAATGATATTAAAATTAAAAGATGGTGATGTTAAAATCGAATTGTTTGAAGATGTAGCACCAAATCATGTGAAAAGAATTAAGGAATTAGCAAATAGTGGTAAATATGATAATGTTGTTTTTCATAGAGTTATAGATGGATTTATGGCTCAAACAGGTGATGTAAAATTTGGAAATTCAGAATCCAAAGAGTTTGATCTTAGACGAGCAGGAATGGGTGGTTCAGATTTCCCAGATTTAAAACAAGAATTCAATAGTCTACCACATGACAGAGGAACTTTATCAATGGCAAGAGCTCAAGATCCAAATAGTGCAAACAGTCAATTTTTTATTTGTTTTCAACCAGCTCCATTTTTAGATAGACAATATACAGTCTTTGGTAAAGTGATCGAAGGAATGGAATTTGTTGATAAAATAAAAAGAGGAGATCAAAATAATAATGGTGCTGTAACTGATCCAGATAAGATTATTAGTTTCAAATCTCAATAAATTTTTTAATGGCATTAAAAAAATTTGCCTTTAACGTATTAAAGAAAGATAAATTTGCTAGGTGTGGAATAATTGAGACACATCGTGGAAATATACAAACTCCTGCCTTTATGCCTGTTGGTACACAAGCTACAGTAAAGGCCTGCACAATAGATGATATACAAAAAACAGGTTCAGAAATAATACTTTCAAATACTTATCACTTAATGATACGTCCAGGTGTTGATAGAGTTAAATCTGCTGGCGGACTTCATAATTTTATGAATTGTGATTTACCTATATTAACTGACTCTGGTGGTTTTCAAGTAATGTCCCTTTCAAAACTGAATAAGATTGATAGAGTGAGGGGTGCAATATTTAATTCTCATGTTGACGGTAAAAAATTTTATCTTAGTCCTGAGGAGAGTATTAAAATACAACTAGGTTTAAATTCGGACATAGTAATGATTATGGATGAGTGTCCAAAGAAAACTAATGATTATGATGTTATAAAAAAATCAATGGAACTTTCGCTTCATTGGGCTGAAAGATCTAAGATAGCTTTTGGTAATAATCCCCATAAAGCTTTATTTGGTATTATCCAAGGAGGTCTCTTTAAAGATTTAAGATTAAAATCACTACAGGAGTTAATCAAAATTAGTTTTGATGGATATGCTATCGGTGGATTAGCCGTAGGAGAAACACAGAATGAAATGTTTTCTGTGTTAGATGATATTAAAGAATTTTTGCCGTCAAAAAAACCACATTATTTAATGGGTGTCGGCACACCTTCAGATATATTAGGTTCTGTAAAAAGAGGTATAGATATGTTTGATTGTGTACTTCCTACAAGATCTGGAAGAACAGGTTTAGCTTTTACTTGGCAGGGTAGAATCAATTTAAAAAATAACAAATTTCAAAATGATAACACGCCATTAGATCCTAGTTGCGACAATCTTAATTTGAATAAGTACTCAAAAAACTATTTAAATCACTTATTTAATACAAATGAAATTTTAGCATCAATGTTACTCACTCTTCATAATATTAATTTTTATCAGCAATTAATGAGATCAATTAGAAAAAATATTTATGAAGGCACTTTTGACGAATTTCATGACAAATACATTGATAAGTTGTAGCAGTTATCCTTTTTTTCGTTCAAATTGACATTTGAAAAATTAAAATAATTCTGTATATAACAATTATTCAATTGAATAATTTGGGGGCCCTTAGCTCAGTTGGTAGAGCAATTCCCTTTTAAGGAATGGGTCGATGGTTCGAGTCCATCAGGGCTCACCATTAATTGACCTAGCTTATTTCGATTGGTGGGTAATCTAAAATAACTTCGTTCATTTTATCGTTTAAATCTTTAATTCTATTATCTGAAGAGGGGTGAGTACTCATAAATTCTGGTGGCTCTTTTCCTTTATTTAGTTTTTTCATTCTTTCCCAAATTTTAACTGTTTCCCTAATATCATAACCTGATAAAGAAGAAAAAATCATTCCTAAATAGTCAGCTTCGCTTTCTTGTTTTCTATTGAAAGGGTTCAACAAACCAAGTTGAGTAATTAAACCAACAGTATTAATTCCAGTAGTTCTATTTACTTGTGATAATTTACCTCCACTAAAAATATCTATTAATTGAGTTCCAGTATTAACTAACGTAACTCTACTTGCTCTTTCAACAGAATGTTTTGCTACAGCGTGTGCAATTTCATGACCCATTACTGCTGCTAACCCATCAGTATTTTTGGTTGCTTCAAGTATACCTGTATAAACTGCTATCTTGCCTCCAGGCATGCACCATGCATTTCTAACTTTTTTTCTATCAATTAATATATATTCCCATTCAAAATTTATAGTAGGGTCTTCTAATCCTGCTCTATAAAAATACTCAGAAATTGAGTTTTCCATTTTTTTTCCAATTTCTTTGATTTCATTTAGAGTTTTTGTGTCATCACTCATTTTTTCTTTTTCTTTTATTTTTTCATAAATTGCTGCTGCTTGAGCATTTAGTTTTGCTTCTGAGACAATTTTTAATTGTTTTCTGTCTGTTATGGGGGCAGTGGTACAAGATGATAATAATAAACTACCACAACCACAACCCATATAAGATAAGAATTTTCTTCTATTCATAACTATAAAATTTGATAATAGTAGTTTAACATGAATCTTAACAATAAAATATTAATAGTATTATTTATTATTTCAATATTGTTTGTTATTTACGCAAGTTACAGTTAATTTTATGGCTAAAAAAACTAACAAAAAATCATTTTCTTTAACACTTAGAAATTATTTTATTGCTGGAGTTGTTGTTTTAATACCGATAGGTTTTACTTTATATTTAACTAAAATTTTAATTGGAATATCTTCGAACTTAATTCCTAAAAATATTAATCCAAATAGCTATTTACCTTTCAATATTCCAGGTGTTGAAATTGTAATTTCAATTTTACTTATAACTATCGTTGGCGGCCTGTCTTTATCATTTTTTGGAAGAAGAATTCTTAAATTGATTGATGATTTGTTTAAAAGAATTCCTTTTTTAAGAACTGTTTATTCAGCAATTGTTCAAATGACTGAAACTTTTTCTAAAAAAGATGATGGTAAAAAGAGTGTTGTTTTGATTGAATATCCTAGAAAAGGAGTTTGGGCCGTCGGATTTGCTACAAAAGAAAATAAAGGAGAGATGGCTGAAAAAACAGGAAAAAATTTAATTAATGTTTTTGTTCCAACCACACCAAATCCAACAAGTGGTTTCTTATTAATGTTTCCAATAGAAGATGTTATATATTTAAATATGTCTTTCGAAGAAGCTTCTAAATTTATTGTATCAGCGGGTACCTCAACAAAAAAATCTTAAGCGATATCGTTTATTATATCAGCTCTATCATATAGTTTTATCAAAGGTTTAAATTTTCCTATATCTTCATTTGATTTTTCTATTCTTCTCATTTCCTTTTCAGCTAATAAGAAAAGATCACTATTCTGAATTGGATCT
>CACBEJ010000020.1 GCA_902538255.1 uncultured Pelagibacteraceae bacterium
AGGAAATTTAATTCACATAAGCAAAATAAAAGATAAAATAAATTTACCTATATTGTGTAAGGATTTTTTTATCGATAAATTTCAAATACCTTTAGCAAAAAGTTATGGCGCTGATGCTATTTTAATTATTTTAGCTGGGGTTTCAGATGATCTTGCTTCTGAATTATATGATGAAGCTATAAAATACAATATGTCGGTTATAGTTGAAGTTCATACAGTGGAAGAAGCTAAAAAAGCATTAAATTTTAAAGATGCATTAATTGGAATAAACAATAGAAATTTAAAAACACTTGAAACTGATATAAATACAACTTATGATATTTATGATGTTGTAAAAAGTCACAAAGGTCCTTTAATATCTGAAAGTGGAATTAAGAATAAAGAAGAGCTATTAGAGCTTAATAACAAAACATCAATTAACACTTTTTTAATTGGTGAATCACTTTTGAAAAACTTAGATAAAAATTCTATATTTTCAGTTTTATAGTCAAATAAAGCCCTATTTTACTAGTTTTTTTTAGTATTGTTAATTTAAAAGAACTTTTATAGAACATTGTTTGTACGATATTTGTTCTTATGCTAACAAAAAAACAAAAAAACCTACTTTTATTTATCAACAAGAAGTTGAGAAGTTCAGGCGTATCTCCTTCATATGAAGAAATGAAACAGTCTCTTAATTTAAAATCTAAATCAGGTATTCATAGATTGATTAGTGCTTTAGAAGAAAGAGGTTTTATAAAAAGATTAGCTCACAAAGCAAGAGCTTTAGAGGTAATTAAATTGCCAGAAACAGCTTCTGCCAATGATATTTATAATAGCTTTTCACCTAGTGTGATTAAAGGCGGATTAGATGAAGAACAACCTCATTCAGATGAAGTAGAAGTACCAGTGCTTGGAAAAATTGCAGCTGGAACACCTGTTGAAGCAATACAAAATGAGGTATCTAGAATTCCACTACCAAATAATTTAGAAAAAAATGGTGATTACTTTGGATTAAAAGTTCAAGGTGACTCCATGATAGATGCAGGTATTCATGAAGGTGATACTGTTATTATTAAAAGAACAGATACTGCTGATAATGGTAAAATTGTTGTTGCATTAATAGATGAGCATGAAGCGATGTTAAAAAGAATTCGAAAAAAAGGTAAAGTTGTGGCGCTTGAAAGTGCTAATAGAAACTATGAAACTAAGATTTTTGGACCTGATAGAGTAAAAGTTCAAGGAGTTTTAGTATCTTTATATAGAAACTTCTAAAAAAATAGTCTAAACAACATTGATGTCTAAAGTAGCAACACGTTTTGCTCCATCCCCTACTGGAGCTCTTCATATTGGAGGGGTTAGAACTGCCTTATTTAATTGGTTGTTCTCTAAAAATCAAAAAGGAACTTTTCACTTAAGAATTGAAGATACTGACAAAGAAAGATCAAAAGAAGAATACAAAATACAAATTATTAAATCATTAAAGTGGATAGGAATTGAGCATGATGGTGAAGAATATATTCAGTCACAAAAAATAGAAGATCACATTAAAATTGCTAATGAATTATTAAAAAAAGGTAACGCATATAAATGCTACTGCTCTGCTGAAGAGATAGAGGAACAAAAAAAAAGAGCTAAGCAAAAAAAGATGCCATATATTTATAACAGAAAATGGAGAGATTCTGATGAAAAAGATGCTCCTAAAGATATTAAACCCGTGATTAGATTTAAAAGTAAAATAAATGGAAATTCTAAACTTAAAGATTTAGTTCAAGGAGATATTGAAATTGAAAATAATACAATAGAAGATTTTATAATTTTAAGAAACGATGGAACGCCGACTTACAACCTTTCTGCAACCGTTGACGATCATCAAATGGGAATGACACATATAATTAGAGGAGATGATCACAAGATAAATACTTTTAAACAAATACAAATATATCAAGCAATGGGTTGGGATGTTCCTGAATTTGCGCACATTCCATTAATTCATACTATTGAAGGTAAAAAACTTTCAAAAAGAGATAATGCCTCAACGTTAGATGATTACTCAAAAATAGGCATAATGCCTGATGCTTTAAGAAATTATCTACTTAGACTTGGATGGTCATATCAAGACAAAGAAATATTTACTCTGGATGAGAGCATTGAATTCTTTAATTTAGAGGGTATTGGTAAATCACCATCAAAGCTAGATATGAGCAGAATATTATCAATGAATGAGCACTATATAAAAACAATCGATGAGAACAATCTTTATCAAAATCTATTTGAATATTGCAAAATTTATAAAGAAGAAATTAAAAGTGATAAAGAAAAAAAAGTTAAATCCTCATTATCATTTTTAAAAAATAAGGCTAAAACCTTAGAAGATATTTACAATAATTCAAGTTTCATCATCAATGATGAAGTTAGTTTCAATCAGGATGATTTAAAATTGATTGATGATAAAGCAAAAAAAATTATTTCAGAATTTATTAAAGAATTATCACTTATATCAAATATAAATAAGGAGAGTTTAGAGCCTTTAGTAAATAATTTGATTAAAACAAATGATACAAATTTTAAAGGGGTTGGTCAGCCTATACGGATTGCTTTGACCGGATCAAAATTTGGTCCTGGTTTATATGATATAGTTATAGCTCTTGGCAAAGAAGAGGTGTTAATTAGGCTGGCTAAGATAATTTCTTAAAACTAGACAAGCCTCTTCAGAAGAAGAAGTTTTAGATCTAATTCCTTCTAATGTTTTTGAACAATCAGAAAGTTGTTTTTTAATAAGCTCAGGGTTTTTTAAAAGATAAATTACAGATCTATAGATTTCATAAGCATTACATTCATTTTGTAACAATTCAGGGATAACTTCTCGATTGTTGATAATATTAATTATATTTGCAAATTTAACATTAACTAACATTTTAAATATCATAAAATTGATAAAACTTAGTTTATAAATAATTATTGAAGGTATATTTGAGCTAGAAATTTGTAATGAAACTGTTCCTGATTTAGATACAGCAAAAACGGAATTAGATAAAATTTTTGATTTGATACTTTCGTCTGAAACCACATCAATGTTTTCAATATTAAATTTTTTAATTTCTGACAAAATTAAATTTTTATTTTCATCAGTTGCATGAAAGTAGAAATAAAAATCATTATGACGTTTGTTCATAAGTTTTATAAAATCAATTAAAATATTTAATAATACATCTGTTTCAGATTTTCTACTTCCAGGGAAAATTGATATAATTTTTTTATCTTTAGGAATTATATTTTCAATAATTTTTTTATTATCCTCATTATTCTCTATTAATGGATGTCCAACAAAAGTATTTTTTATATTTTCCTCATCAAAATATTTTTTCTCAAAGTCAAATAATAAAAGAATATGATCAATAAATTTTTTAATTTTTTTTAATCTATTTTTTCTCCATATCCAAACTTGAGGAGCTACATAATGAATAGTTTTAATATTATTGTTTATTTTTTTTACTCTTTCAGCAACTCTCATAGTAAAATCAGGGCTATCAACAGAAAATAATATATCTGGGTTAAATTTAATTATTTCATTAACAGTATGATTAATTTTATTTCTAATTTTAAATATATTTAATAAAATACTCGTAAAACCTAGATAGGTTATTTCATTTAAATTAAAAATGCTTTCAATTCCTAATCTTTTTAAGTAATTTCCACCAACAGATGAATATTCAATATCAGGATTTTGAGATTTTAACTTAGAAATAACTGTTGAAGCTAATTTGTCACCTGAAGGCTCACCTGTGAGTATGAAAATTTTTTTCATATAATATAAATAAATATCTTGTTTTTATTAGCAAATTTAATGCATTCGGTTTTATCTAGAAAAATATTCTTTTTAGATTGTAAAACTAAACCGCGTAATCCATATTTTTTAGCATCCTTGAAAGTTTGTAAACCAATTGTTGGTAAGTCCATTCTCAAATCTTGTTTCTTTTTTGGTAATTTAATTAAAATACCATCTGATTTTTTCTTTAATGTTGATAACATTTTTTTTGTACCTTCTTTTCCTTCTTTAGCTAAAATTTTATCTCCTTTAACTACTAACGCTTGAATGTGGTCTAGATTTTTTGGTTTTATTAAAAAAGAATTTCCCTTTTCTAATTGATATTAGGTCTTTTTTGTTAGGCTTTAACTTAGTGTAGTTTCCTTTCTTTAAAGATAGCTCTGGATTGAAAAATATTGAGCTAATAACTTTTATTCCTTCATTATTTAAAATTTTTATTATTGATTTAATTATGGCTGCATCACCTATTTTAGAGGCTCTGATTACACTTGGCATATAATAAATACCTTTAAAATCTAACCTTAAGGAGGAAAAATTTGGTTTTGAAATTTTGCCTGCAAACAAAACTCTTTTACATTTCTTTTGTCTTATTAAATCTATAATTTTTCCAAATTTCCCAATGCTGATTCTAAAAGAATTCTTGTCTTTATTAAACTTATTATTTTTTGAAAAATCTATAATGAAGTATTTTTTTTTCTGTTTTTTTATTTTGTTAAGAACTATTTCTGAAAAATCTGTGTCACCTAAAAACAAACCTATCATTTTATTTTGAAAATGGAGTACAAATTGGTCTTTTCTTATCTTGTTCTATGAATTTAATAACCTCTGCAACTAGTTCATTGCTCCTAAAATCTTTTGATAAATTATTTAAATTCTCAGTTAAATTTTCACTTTTAAATATTTCTTTGAAAGCATCACTTAAAATCATAATTTCTTTATTTGGAATATTGTTTCTTCTTAAACCTATCAAGTTCAATCCTTGTAAAACACTTCTATTTCCGTGGACAATGCCATATGGGATTATATCCCTTACAACACCACACATCCCCCCAATCATTGCTGACTTACCTACTCTAGTAAATTGCTGAACAGCTGAATTACCACCAATTATAGCATTATCATCAATATGAGCATGTCCTCCTAATGGCACATTGTTAGCTAAAATTACATTGTTTCCAACAAAGCAATCATGAGCAATATGAGCTGAAACCATAAACAAACAGTTGTTTCCAACTTTTGTTAATCCACCACCACCTTTTGTTCCAATATTAATTGTAACATATTCTCTAATTTTATTATTGTTACCAATCACTAGCTTTGTTTCTTCTCCTTGAAATTTCAAATCTTGAGGATCATTTCCTATTGAAGCAAATGGATAAATTTTATTATTTTTTCCAATTTTAGTATTTCCAGTAATATTAACATGAGATTGAATTTCAGTTTTTTCGTCTATTTCAACATTAGGACCAATAACAGTATAAGGACCAATTTTTACATTTTTAGAAATCTTAGCTTTTGAATCAATTATTGCTGTTTTGTCTATCATTTATTCTCTCTTAAAAATTCTCTTATATTTTTTGCTGGATAACCCATAACTTTTTTGTTGTCAGGGATATCTCTAATAACTCCTGAACCCCCACCTATTTCTACATTGTTTCCGATGTTAAGATGTCCTGATATTCCAGCTTGGCCACCTATTTT
This sequence comes from uncultured Pelagibacteraceae bacterium, assembly GCA_902538255.1. Taxonomy (GTDB): domain Bacteria; phylum Pseudomonadota; class Alphaproteobacteria; order Pelagibacterales; family Pelagibacteraceae; genus Pelagibacter. The sequence continues at coordinate 5,510 of CACBEJ010000020.1, forward strand.
AACATTATTACCGATTATGGAACTTCCAGCGATACCCACTTGGCCAGCTATAATAGAATTTTCACCAATTTTTACATTATGAGCTATATGAATTTGGTTATCTAAATAGGTATTTTTTCCTATAATTGTATTAGACATTGAGCCTCTGTCTATAGTGGCACCACACCCTATTTCACAATTATCTTCAATCAAAACCATTCCAATATGAGGATATCTTAAATTTTTATTTTTATTTGGAAAAAAACCAAAACCATGTTTACCAATTACACAATTATCTAAAATTTTTACGTTGTTTTTAACTAAAGTGTTTCTGATAATATTATTTGATCCAATAGAACAATTATCACCTATAACAACATTTTTTTCTATAATTGTATTATGTCCAATTTTACAATTGTTACCAATAGATACATTTTGACCAATTAAAACATTTTTACCAAAACTAACTTTGTCTTTAAAATTAGTATCATGAATAGACATAATATTGTCATCAAAATTATCATTTATCGAATCTGGATAAAAAATAGATGTTATTTTTGAAGTGGAAACTAAAACATTTTCTACAACTAAAGCCAAACAACTTTTAGGTAAATAGATTTTTAGAGCATTAGTAGTTAGACAGAATGATGCTTTAGTATTTTTTGCAACATCTTTATATTTTTTTGAGTGCAAAAAAGTTATGTCTTTATTTACAGACGAGGACAAATCTTTAATATCGTGAATCTCTATATCCTTAGGTAAGTTATTTGCATTTATATTTAGAGATCGAATAATTTCGGAGACTTTAATTGGACCACAATTTTTAAAAAAAGGATTAGACATAATTGCTTTTACCAAAGCAATCTAAATTAAGGTTATCAATAATTATTGCTATTTATTTCTTGTCTACTATTGTAGCTGACCAAATCGCATCAGCCATTTTTTTATCATTTACAAAGGCTTCGCCTTTATATTTCCAAACTCTACCGTGAGATCTTATTGCTTCAATTTTAAGAATTAGTTCACAATCAGGAACAACTGGATTTCTAAATCTTGCTTTTTCGACACCCATTAAAAAAACTAACTTATTTTCATAAGTAGATTTATCTAAACCACATGCGGTTAGTGCGGCTGCAGCTTGTCCAAAAGATTCAACTATTAATACACCTGGCATGACAGGCTCATCGGGGAAG
>CACBEJ010000021.1 GCA_902538255.1 uncultured Pelagibacteraceae bacterium
GATGACTTAACCCATGCAAAAATTGTAGCTGAGCCATTAGAAAAAGGTTATGGATTAACTTTAGGAAATTCTCTAAGAAGGATTTTATTATCATCTATAAGAGGAGCTGCTGTTACATCTATACAAATTGATGGAGTTTTACATGAATTCACTTCAATAAAAGGAGTTAGAGAAGATGTTACTGATATTGTTTTAAACGTAAAATCTTTAGCATTAAAAAGTAATTCTGAGGGTACAAAAAAATTAATTTTAGATGCAAAAGGACCTGGAGAAATTAAAGCTTCAGATATAGCTCCAGTTGCAGATGTTGAGATTTTAAATCCTGATTTAGTTATTTGTAATCTAGATGAAAATACAACTTTTCATATGGAGATGAATGTTAATACAGGTAAAGGATATGTCCCTGCAGAGCTAAATAAACCTGAAGAGCCACCATTAGGTCTTATTGCTATAGATTCACTTTATAGTCCAGTTAAAAAAGTTTCATATTCAGTAAGTACTGCTAGAGAAGGTAAAGCATTAGATTATGACAAATTAATTATGGAAGTTGAAACTAATGGATCAATTTCTGCTGAAGATGCTGTAGCTTATTCAGCTAGAATTTTTCAAGATCAGCTTAAAATGTTTGTAAACTTTGATGAGCCAGTTGAAGCTCCTGTAAAAGAAGTTTCTACTGAACCTGAATTTAACAAAAACTTATTAAGAAAAGTAGATGAGTTAGAGTTATCAGTTAGATCAATGAACTGCTTAAAAAATGATAATATTATTTATATCGGTGATTTGGTTCAAAAATCTGAAGGTGAAATGTTGAGAACACCTAATTTTGGAAGAAAATCATTAAATGAAATTAAAGAAGTTTTAACAGGTATGTCTCTATATTTAGGAATGGAAATTCCTAACTGGCCACCAGACAACATTGCAGAAATGTCTAAGAAATTGGAGGAGGCAATTTAATGAGACATGGTTTGGCAAATAAGAAGTTAAATAGAACATCAGAACACAGAAAAGCTTTACTTAAGAATATGCTAAATTCATTGATTAAATATGAGCAGATTAAAACTACTTTGCCAAAAGCTAAATTTTTAAAACCTCAAGCGGATAAAATAATAACATTAGGAAAAAAAGAAACTTTACAGACAACCAAGATGTTGGTTTCTAAACTACAGGATATTAAATCAGCTAATAAAGTTAAAAAAACACTTTCCAAAAGATATCAGAATAGAAAAGGTGGTTATACAAGAATAATTAAAGCTGGATTTAGATATGGAGATAATGCTCCAATGGCAATAATAGAATTTGTTGATAGAGACGTTGAAGCAAAGAGAGTTGATAAACCAAAAAAAGAAGCTCCTAAAACCGAAGAGAAAAAACAAGCTACAGCTTAAATCTTAAATCATGAAGAAATCTTACATCGTTGATTCAACGTGTAATGATATGCGTTTGGATAGATGGTTAAGATTAAAATTTGGTAAAATTCCACAAGGACTTGTTGAAAAATATTTAAGAACAGGAAAAATAAAGATAAATAGAAAGAAAGTTAAAAGCTCATATAAAATAAAAACGAAAGACGAAATAAATATATTTAACATTGAATTTAAAGAAACAATTCAACAAAAAAAAATTAAGTTTTTACCATCAAAAGAAATTGTAAAATCAAATGAAGATCAAATTATTGACAACAATGACAATTTTGTTGTTATAAACAAAGCATCAGGCATATCAGTGCAAGGTGGAACTAAATCAAAAAAAAATCTAGTTGATATTTTTGCTAAAAGTGAAATTTTTAAGGGAACAAAACCATATTCTGTTCATAGATTGGATAAAGATACTTCTGGAGTTTTTATTATAGCCAAAAACAGAGAGAGCGCTCAATTGCTTACTTCTTTATTTAGACTAAGAAAAGTACATAAAACATATCTAGCTATATGCCAAGGCGAAATAAGTAGAAAATTTGGTGTATGGGATGATGATTTAATTAGGTATGACGGTGATAAAAAAATAATTGAAAAAGCAAAAACAATTTTCACAGTTATTGATAAAAATTCTGAAGCAAGTTTATTAGAGTTAAAACCTATTACTGGACGAAAACATCAGTTAAGAAAACAATTATATTCAATTGGAAATCCTATATTTGGAGATACAAAATATAAATTATCAAACTCCAATAAAGGAATTAATAAAAATTTAATGTTACATTCATATCAAATTAAATTTAAGATTAATGACATAAAATATACTTATTCAGCATTGTTACCAGATTATTTTAAAAAACTTTTGAAATCCAAAAGGCTTAGATTCTTAAATTTGAAATAAAATTTTTAATTAATACATCACTTAGATTTGAATAATCCTGATCTAAAATATTTTTTAAATTAGTTACTCCTTTATCTGAAATACCACATGGTATAATTTTTTTATAATTTTCTAGATCATTATTTATATTTATTGCAAAACCATGATAGGCAATCCATTTGCTAACTCTGATACCTATTGCAGCAATTTTTTTAACTTCATTATTATATTTATGCCATATACCGATATTATTTTTATCTGGAAAAGTTTCTATTTTATAAAATTTTAAAGTTTGAATTATTGTTTTTTCGATAATTGTTATAAATTTTCTTATATCTTTATTTTTCCTTAAATCTAAAACAAAATAACAAATTAATTGACCTGGTCCATGGTAAGTAATTTTACCACCTCTATTCGTTTTTAATATTTTAATAGATTTATCAATAATCTCATTTTCTTTATAAGAAGTTCCTGCTGTAAAAACTTCATTATGCTCCAAAGTCCAAATTAATTCTTGCTCATTATTTTCATATAAATCCTTTAATCTTGACTCTAATATATTAATAGCATCAAAATAATTTACTGGTTTTATTGACTTTTTGATCTCTATGTTCATTTATAATTTGTATTATCTTTATTATGTATTAATAGTGCAAATCTAAATTATAGGTAGATTTATGTCTTTAACTAAAAAAACTAAAGATAAAAAAGTAAATTTTGAGTTTAATAAAGAATATATAAGAGTTGTTACTAGCAAAATAGCTAACAATGATGCTCAATTTATTACCAATTCATTTAATGAAATGCACCCTGCTGATGCAGCAGATATTATTGAACACCTTAGTGAAAGTGATAGAGAAAGTTTAATTAAATTAAATAATTTTAATATTGATCCAGAAGTTTTTGTTGAATTAAATGAATCTATTCAATCAGAAATTATTACTTATTTATCCTCAGACTCTATAGTTAGCATTCTAAAGGGCCTTGAGTCAGACGATGCTATATCTATATTAGAAAATGTTCCTGAGGCGGACAAAAATGCAATTCTTAGTTCTTTACCCCCAAAAGATAGATTTGCTTTATTAGAAAGTTTAAGTTATCCAGAAGACACTGCTGCTAGACTTATGCAGCGTGAATTTACCGCTATTCCAAGCAATTGGTCTGTAGGTCAAACAATTGACTATTTAAGAGAAAACAAAGATTTACCTGAAGAGTTTTTAGAAATTTTTATTGTAAATGAGGATTTTAAACCAATTGGTACTGTTCCTTCATCTAGAGTATTAACAACACCACGTGATACTAAAATGGCAACAATTATGTCAGAATCTCAATTATTAATTCCTGTTGAAATGGATAAAGAGGAAGTTGCCAACTTGTTTGAAAATTATAATTTGAATTCAGCTGCTGTTGTAGACAAAAACAATAAATTAGTTGGTATGATTATGAATGACGACGTTTTAACTGTCTTAAAAGAGGAAGCAGAGGAAGATGCTTTAAGATTAGCTGGGGTAGGAGATGAAGAAATTACGGATGGAGTTGTAAAAAAAACAAAGAGAAGATTCAATTGGCTTTTACTTAATTTATTTACTGCCTTTTTAGCAACATGGTGTATTAGTTTGTTTGGAGCAACCATTGAACAAATGGTAGTATTAGCTTTCTTAATGCCGATTGTAGCTTCGATGGGTGGAAATGCTGGAATGCAAACACTTGCAGTTACAGTAAGAACTATAGCTACAAATGATTTAACTCAAAACAATTTCTCATCAAATGTATTTAAAGAATTTTCTATTGGTATTTTAAATGGAATTATATTTGCAGCAATAAGTGCTTTAATTGTTCAGTTATGGTTTCAAGATAGTGTTCTTTCATTGATCATAGCAATCTCAATGGTACTGACAATGATCATAGCTGGATTATTTGGTATATTGGTTCCTTTTACATTGAAAAAAATAAATATTGATCCAGCAATTGCTTCAAGTGTTTTTGTAACAACAATTACAGACGTGATTGGTTTTGTTTCCTTTTTAGGTGTTGGAGCTTATTTTTTATAAATTAAAGGTTATCAATTAATCTTACATTGTTTAAATAATAAGCAATAAATAACCTCGAATTTTTCTTTTTACTTGAGATTTTTAAATTATTTTCATTTCTTAACTCAAGGTAATCAATTTTAATTTTATAATTATTTCTCAATTCTTTTTTTTGAGACTTTAAATAGTCTAAAATATTTTTTTTTTTATTAATATTTTTTTTAATTATTATTAATTTTTTATAAATATTTGCAGCAACATTTAAATTATTTTTATTTAAAAGAAAATTTCTTGAGGATAATGCCACATTATTTTTATCACGAATTGTTTTACAAGCTATAACTTTGCTTTTATATTTTCTTTCCAACACCTTTTTAACCAAATATAATTGTTGAAAATCTTTTTCTCCCATGAATATCTTCTTAGGTTTCACGATTTTGGTTAATTTATCCATTACATCTAAAACACCTTCAAAATGACCTTTCCTAAATTTAGCACATAAAATCTTATCTTTCTTATGTAATTTAACTTTAGATTTATTTTTGTCTTTATATATGTCATTAAATTTTGGAAGATATACGAAATCTACTTTTTTGTTTTTTTTTAAAGTTTTTAAATCTTTTTTAATATTTCTTGGATAGGACTCTAAATCTCTTTTGTGATTAAATTGTTTTGGATTTACAAAAATACTTACAATTGTTTTTTTACAAAGTTGATTTGATTTATTAATTAGTGATAAATGTCCTTTGTGTATGGCACCCATAGTTGGAACGAAACCTAGGTCATTAAATGGCCTTAATGTTTCAAATAATGATAAATTGTTTATTAAAATTTTCATTTGTATTAAAATATTTAATAAGTAAAACATTTAAATGATTAAACAAGCAATTATTCCCTTAGCTGGTTTAGGAACTCGGTTACTACCTTTAACAAGTGTTTTTGCTAAAGAGCTTCTACCCATTAATGGTAAACCTGGAATTGAATATATACTTGATGAATGTATTGAAGCGGGTGTTAAAGAGATTGTATTTATTATTTCCTCTAAAAAATTAATGATAAAAAAATATTTTTATAGTGATCAATTTTATAAAAATATTATTAGAAAAAAAAAAGATTCAAGAATAATTAATGAATATAAGAAGATACTAAAATATAAAAATAAAATTAAGTTTGTATTTCAAAATATTCCAAAAGGCACAGGTGATGCTGTTCTTAAAACACAAAAATACATTAAAAATAAATATTTTTTAATGTTGTTACCAGACGACCTTATAATTAAAAAAAATTGTTCAAAGTCAATGATCAAGGTTCATAAAAAATATCAAGCATCAGTTATGGCATCCATGAAAGTAAAAAAAAATAACGTTTCAAGATGGGGAATATATAAAATTAATAAAAAACTTAATAAAAGAAATTATATTATTGATGGAGTTGTTGAAAAACCATCTGTAAAAAATGCTCCATCAAATAATGCTGTTATTGGAAGATATATATTACCACGTAAAATTTTTAAAAAAATTAAATCTCTTAAACCTATTAAAGGTAAAGAGATACATATTACTGACGCAATACAATTATTAATTAATGACAAAGAAAAATTTGTAGCACATAATTTTGAAGGTAAATACCTTGATTGTGGAACAATGAATGGCTATATCAACTCTTCTAAAGAGATAGGAAAGATATGAAACTATGCATGATTGGCACTGGTTATGT
>CACBEJ010000022.1 GCA_902538255.1 uncultured Pelagibacteraceae bacterium
TCACTACACCTGAGAGAATTTTAACAAGTGTAGATTTTCCAGCACCATTTTCTCCAAGAAGAGCATAAATTTTACCACTATTAAACTCGAGTGAAACATTGTCGTTTGCAACACACCCAGGATATATTTTAGTTACATTTGAAATTTTAAGGTTTGTATTCATTAATTAGTTTAATGGTATAGAATTTCCATCCTTATTTTTCTGATATTGATTTGATAAAGTTAAATATTTTTTTTTTATTTCGTCTAATTGATTTAAAACTTTTTCTTTTTCTAAAGGAGGTAAATTTTCAATAAGTAAATTTATGTTTTGACTTTTCCAATATGAATTTTCTTTATTATATTTTCCATCACGAATATTAAAAACTTCTTTTAGTATATTTAGATCATGAGGAATATTAAATTCATTATTTGTATCTGCATATGGAAACAGATAATAAAAATTATCGAAACCAGAGAAAGTAATTGCACTCAAGCACATACTGCAGGGTTCATGAGAGCTTAAAAACATACAGTCTTTCTCATTTGGTCTTTTGTTTGTATCTAATTCATAAAACTTCTTAAGTGTGTGCATCTCTCCATGCCACAATGGATTTTCTATTTCATTGTTTGTTTCTGAAACTACAAGAGATAAATCGTTTTTTTTAATTATTGCTGCCCCAAATATTTTACTACCTTTAGCAACACCTTTTTCAGTAAGTGGCAGAACTTCCTTTAAAAATATATTTAGTATCTTTTCTAAAGCGTTTTCATTCATATGCTTGAACCATCAAATAAAGAACACAATTGTTACTATAATTAAATGTAAATGTAATAAGAAATAAATTATTTATGCAACTTAAAAGTTAATAATTTATTTAACAAAAAAGTGGACTTTAAGTAATGACAAAATTTAAATCGGTAATAAGTCTTTTTATTATCATAATTTTTTTTTCAGGGTGTCAAACTGTTAAGGAAAAAACAGATGCAATTGTTGAAAAAGAAAATGAAAAATTAAGTAAATTTCTTGGAAAATCTGCCAGCGAGCTTCAAATGGAGCTTGGAAAACCAGATGAAGATTTCAAAAACGCAAAAGGTAATTTTGAGCTAGTCTATAATAGCAAAAAATACTTAGTTCCTTGTGAACGAAGGTTTGAGATTAATTCAGAAAACATAGTCATTGGTTTTGTATCAAACGGGTGTTTTTAAAATTTGCTGTTTTAAACAAATTTGCTCATTATAGGTTTTTTAGCAATATAAATGAATTTGTTTAAATTAATCATTTTTTAAGATTTACTCATACCTGTGGGGACTTCTCCCCACAAGCAAGGTTTAAGACTTATTTAATTTCAATAAGCTTCTTTTTTTTATGTTCTGGAATTATTCTTTCACAAGATATTGTTAAAAGACCATCTTTAAGTTCAGCACCATGAACTTTTACATCATCAGCAATAGTGAATGATCTTGCAAATTGTCTTTGAGAAATACCTTTATGAATAATTTCTCCATTAACATCATTATCCTCAGGCTTATTAACTTGTTTTGTTCTGACTGTTAATAAATTGTCCTCAAACTCAACCTCAACGTCTTTTTTGCTAAAGCCAGCCAATGCTACTTCAATTGCGTAGTTGTCTTTACCTGTCCTTCGGATGTTGTATGGTGGATAATTTGACTGCATCGTCAAATTCCCATTTCCCAACATATTTTCAAATTGGTCGAACATGTCATCAAAACCAATTGAAAAAGGTCTTAGTGAGTTAAATATAGACAGATCCTTACTTGTCATAATATTCTCCTTTGTTAAGCAAGTTTATTTATGTAAGCCCCATTAGGCGACTTACAAAAATTATATGGGAATTAATTTGTTTTTTTCAAGATTTAAATTTTACAAAATTTTTTTTGAAATTTTTAATGCAAATGCATAGTCAATAGCAATTTCTTCTATTGCGCCATCTCTTCCTGATTTTCCACCATGACCAGCATTCATTTCAGTTTTTAAAAGAAGCAAATTATTATCTGTTTTATGGTCTCTGAGTTTTGCTGTGAATTTTGCAGGTTCATCAAATAAAACTCTATTATCGCTTAAACTTGTTGTGATAAAAATATGTGGATAATCCATTTTTTTAATATTGTTGTAGGGTGCATATGAAAAAATATAATCAAAGTGTTCTTTATTTTCTTTAGCATTTCCAAATTCGTCAAATTCTCCAACAGTCAAAGGTAAAGAATGATCAAGATTTGTTGTTAAAGAGTCTACAAAAGGAACAGCCATTATAATTCCTAAAAATAATTCAGGAGATTGATTGACTACAGCTCCCATTAATAATCCTCCAGCAGATCCACCCATTCCAATAATATTTCCTTTTGACGTATAATTGTTTTCGATCAAATATTTTGCTGCATAAATATAATCTTCAAAAGTATTTTTTTTGTTAGTTAATTTTCCCTCTTTCCACCACTTCATGCCTTTTTCCATACCACCTCTGATATGGGCTGTGGCCCAAATTATATCTCTATTGATTAGACTTAATCTTGTAGAAGAAAAACTTGGGGACATAGAATTTCCATAAGACCCATATCCATACAATAAAACATTTGCAGACCCATCAATTTTTGTTTTTTTGTGTCTAGTAATTGTTAATGGAACCATTCTTCCGTCATGAGATTTAAACTCAACTCTCTCTACAATATAGTCATCTTTATTATGACCAGATGGGATCTCTTGTTCTTTAACAAGTTCTTTAGATTTTGTTGCTAAATTATATTTAAATACTCTAGAGGGAGTTTTAGGTGAGGAGTATCCTAAATAAACTTCATCAGTATTTCTATCTTTTTGAGTTAAGCTTACTCCTGGAACATAAACAGATTCATCAGAAAAAATTAATTCTTCCTCTATATTTGTAGAAATATTTTTGACAAATAATTTATCTAGTGCATCTGATGTTTCACCACGAATAATCCAATTTTTAAGGAATGTTAATCCACCAATTAAAACCTCATCTTTTGCTGAAATATATGTTTTCCAATTTTGATTTTCTAAATCATCACAAATATCAATTTTAAAGTCTTCAGCATATTTATTTGTATGATTATAAAATTTATTATCCCAAGAGTTAACGGAATAGAGAACACCTCTTTCTCTTTTAATAATAAGTTTTGGAGATGGGTTTAATTCATCTGATTTAAAGTAATATTGCTCTGAGGTATTGTGGTCAGAAGTATTTATAAAATAATATTTTTCATCTGAACTTTTCCCAATTCCCACTGTAAAAGCTTCACTTTTCTCCTCGAATATTAACTCATCCTCATTATCAAAATCTCCTATTTTGTGTCTATATATTGTTCTTGCTCTATGATTTTCATCAAGTTTAGAATAAAAAATATATTTATCATCCAAACTAAATGTTATCCCACCTGATGTTTCTGTAATTTCTCTTGAAATGATTTTGTTTGTTTTTATATCTCTTAAATAAATTGTATAATACTCTGATCCTTTAAGATCCAAAGAATAACCTAAATATTTATCATTATTACTTACTTCTAAATCTCCTACACCAAAATATTCAGTTTTAAGTTTTTCTTTTTCTTTATCCCCATTCCATATCTCCTCAATGTTTTCTGAACCAATTTTTTTTCTAAGTTTTATCGAATAATTTCCTTTTGTTGTAGTTTTTGTCCAATACTCGTAAGTATGATCTTTATAAGGTAAAGATTCATCTTCTAATTTAATTCTTCCTTTAATTTCATCGAATAATTTTTTTTGAATATCTTTTGTATCTTTTAAATGATGCTCTGTGTATGCATTTTCGTCTTCTAAATATTTTTTCACTTCAGAATCTAACTTGCTTTTATCTCTGAGAACTTCCAAAATATTATCTTGATGAATCCAGCTGTAATTGTCTTCCCAATCAATATTGTGACAAGTTTTTATCTCTAGTTTTTTTTTAAGTTGTGGTACTTTCATCTAATAAGGAAATATATGAATATTATTATTTATCTACTTTTAATTTTAGTCATCTTATATTTTTTATTAAGATGGTGGTCAAATATTTCTCCAAAAAAAATGTCAAAAGGTGTGAGGCTGATAACAATTTTATTACTGGCTTTATTGGCAGTTTTATTTGCTATTGGTGGAAAATTTCTACTTACATTGCCATTAACTCTTGCAAGCCTAGCTTTAGTTAAACTTAAAGGTTTATCATTGTTTCAATTGCTTTCTCTCTATAGGCTTATTCAAACTTTAAGAAATTCTGGAAGATTTTCTTTTAATCAATATCAAAATAATAACTCGTCATCATTATCAATATCTGAGGCATACAAGATTTTAAATTTAGATATTAATAAAAAACCGACCAAAGAAACACTAAACAAAGCTTACCAAAAAATCCAAAAAAAAATTCATCCTGATATTTCCCCAGAGACCTCTAGATTATCTGCAATAGTTAATGAAGCTAAAGAGATAGTTCTAAAGGATATTTCTTAATTAATTAATGATAATAGCTTTTCGTAAATCTTATCTGGATTAATTTTATCTTTTCCATAAGTATTGTGAGAAACTGTTATTTCTCCATCAGGAATTATTGGATACATATTTGTACTGTAAGAACCATAAATTAATGGTGTATCTGCCATTAGTGTAATTGTTTTAATTCCTAACGCTGAGGATAAATGCGAGAAACTTGTATCATTGCAGATTGCAACATTACAATTTTTAATAACAGGCAAAATTTCTCTTATATTAAGATTGTCCAGGGCAACACATTTTTCTTTAAATTTTGTATTATATAATTCAGTTAAAATCTTTTGTTCATCTTCATTTTTGCCTAAAGCTAAAAAAAATCTACATTTTTTAAATGTTTCTAATTTTTCCATTACTTTTAAAAAAGTTTTTGAAGGTATTCTTTTTGTCGGACCTGAACCACCTATACCCAACAAAACATTAAGATCATCATTATTTATATTATATTTAAGTATTGATTTTTGAACTAGATCATTATCAATTTGAATTTCTGGATTGTCACTCGTTTCACAATCTAAATATTTTTTAATTAAATTTTTGGCTGGTTCTGTAATATGTTGATTTTGTTTTTCAAATAAGGGGTATTGAAATATTTCTTTAATTCCTGCCAATCTAGAAATTAAGTTATATCTCAAAGATGAATTGAATATAAAAACTTTATCGAAATTATATTTTTTTATATCACTTGCTAATTTGAAAAATCCTTTTAAACCGTCGTGTTTTTGGTTTACTTTATTGTCTCTTTCCAAATGAATTATTTCATTAATATAATTTGTATAAATTAAAAATTCCTTCGCTCTAGAATTTTTTTTTACAAGTAAACTTACAGGTACCTGAAATTTTTTTGAAATAGCTTTAATAAAAGGCAGGAAAATTACTGTATCACCTATGCCCATCTTGTTTTGAATAGCCAATATTTTCATGTTTAATTTATAAACTTTACTAATTAATATTTTTATATAAATTTTTACTATGAGTAAAATTAAAGGCATTTATGCGGCTTCAATGTCGATATTAAATGATGATTTGACGCTTGATATACAGAAAACCATTTTACACGCAGAAATGGTTATAGACAATGGTTGCCACGGAGCAGCTATATTTGGAAGTACAGGGCAAGCTCAACTTATACCTGTCTCTGAAAAAATTAATTTATTAAATCATCTGACTTCAAGCAAACATAAAGAAAAGTATATTATTGGCACTGGTTTAAATTCTTTAGGTGAAACAATTAATTTAATGAGAGTTTCTAAATCTTTAGGATTTAATAGATTCTTAATTATGCCACCTGCATACTATAAATACGGAGATAAAGAAGTAATAGAATTTTATAGCAAAATAGTAGAAGTAATTTCTGATTGTGAAATAGTACTATATA
>CACBEJ010000023.1 GCA_902538255.1 uncultured Pelagibacteraceae bacterium
CTAAAGTTTTATACATTTCTTTCACTAAATTTGAAATAGGTAAATGAGTATTATATGAATTTGCGCACTCTAATATGTTATTCATATCTTTTAAATGAGTTGAAGTTTTACCTTTTGGACTAAAATCTTTATCTATCATTCTTTTTCCATGAGTTTGTAAAATTTTACTATCTGCCCAACCTCCAGAGAGAGCTTTGATTAGTTTAACTGGATCAGCACCAGCTTTTTCACACAAGGTTATTGCCTCTGCAACTGCTCCTATTGTAACTCCTACTACAATTTGATTTGCTAATTTAGAAACTTGTCCACTTCCCACAGGTCCCACTAATGTTGGGTTTCCCATTGCTTTTAAAATATTCAGAGAATTATCAAATACACTTTGCTCACCTCCAACCATAATTGCTAAAGATGCTTCCTCTGCTCCAATAGTCCCACCAGAAACTGGTGCATCTAAATAATTTATATTTTTTAACTTTAAAGTATTTCCATATTTTGTTGCAGTGGTTGGTTTAACAGAGCTCATATCAATAACTGTTGATCCAGATTTTAAATTATCTAAAAAATCTGAATTATTCATAATCGCATCAACAGCACTATCGTCTGTTAACATAGTAATTACACAGTCTTTATCTTTAACAACTTCACTTAAAGTTTTTGATATTTGTGCACCAAACTCTTTCAAAGGTTCAGCTTTATTTATTGTTCGGTTAAATGCACTTAATTTCAATCCTGATTTTAATATATTTTTTGCCATTGGAAGGCCCATAAGACCTGTTCCAACAAAACCAATATTAATCATGGCTTAGGCTTAAACTCGTGGAAATTTTGTGTCATTGCCTCTGGAAAGAACATAACACAGGCTAATACTATTAATTGAATTACTATAAAAGGAGCAAAACCTCTGAAAATATCTGTTAATGAAATATGTGGAGGTGCAACTGATTTCAAATAAAAAGCTGCAGGACCAAATGGTGGACTTAAAAACGAAACTTGCATATTTACACAAAATAAAATTCCAAACCAGATGGGATCCATACCTAGTGCTATAACAATTGGTAAAAATACCGGCATTGCTAATAAAACAATCCCAACCCAATCCATAAATGCACCCATAATTAAAAACATTATTTGCATCATGAAAATTAAATACATTGGTTTTAAATCATAAGCTAAAATAGTCTCTGCAACATAAGTTGGTCCTCCAGCAAGTGAATAGGCACCTGCAAGCACTGTAGCACCAAAAGTAATTGTTAAAATTGTCCCCGAAGCTTTAAATGTTCTAACCAATGCGTCTTTAAACAAAAACCATGTAAGCTCTCTTCTAGCAAAAATTATTATTAAAGTTGCAACCACACCCATTCCAGCTGCTTCTGTAATACCTGTCATACCAGAGTAAATTGAACCCAAAACAATTATTACAATACCAATAGGTGGCAAAAGACCTGGAAGGTAAGACATTTTTTCTTTGAAGGTTAAAGCTGGTTCATCACTTAGTGGTGCCAGATGAGGCTGCAATCTTGTTCTGATAAGAATGTAAGTAATAATTAATCCTGAAATCATTAAACCTGGAACAATTGCCTCTTGGAATAACATAGTAATTGAAGTTTCGGTTGTTAACCCATAAATAATTAAAACAATAGATGGAGGTATCATTGTACCTAAGGAACCTGATGCACAAATAATACCTATCGACATATCCTGATCGTATTTCAATCTCAACATCTGAGGGAGTGCAATCAATCCTAATAAAACTATTTCGCCTCCAATAATTCCGCTCATTGCAGCCATGATTGTTGCCATGATCGCAGTTACGACACCTACTCCACCTCTAGTTTTTCTTAACCAAGCATTTAAAGCATCATATAAATCTCTCGCAATGTTCGAGCGTTCAAGCAAGGAGGCCATAAATATAAACAAAGGAACAGATAAAAAAGAATATGTAACAACAAGAGAATAGTATCTTGAAAGTAAAATTCCCAATGCATGTTCACCTATATATAAAAATACAAGTACTGCACCCATAAAACCAGATGCAAATCCCATTGGAACACCAATAGATATAAGGGCTAATAATCCAACGATAAGTATGATCGAGAGTGTACCTATCTCAAATTCCATCTTATTTTAAATCTTTAGCTGGTTGGTATTGTTTTTCTTTAGGATTTTTCCAATCAATAATTAAATTATTTACAGATTGAAGTGCAATAAGAAATAAGCATATTAGTGTAAGAGGTTTCATAGTAGCTGGAATTGGTGGATCCCAGTAAGTTGCAAATCTTTCCCAATTTATGAATGATCTATGCGCATCTTCAAAACCACCATAAATTACAGCAGCAGCAAAAACAACAATAATAGTAGTGCTAATTAAATCAAAAATTCTCTGAACTGGTCTGCTGACATAATCATATAATAATACTATTCTGATGTGGCTTCTTAGTCTTGTAGCGTATATTCCTCCTACTAAATAACAAACACCAGCCAGCCACAAACATAACTCGTTAGCCCATAATGTTGGTTTAAATAAGACATATCTCATAAAAATTTCATACATCATTACAACTACTATTATAGGGATTAAGTATTTGGTTGTATGACTTAAAAATAAGGAAATTCGGTCTATCCAATTTATTGGAAAATCATCTTTACTTGCAACTTTTTCACTTTGCTCTTGAAGTTGTTTATCTTGCAAATCTTTATCTCGCATAAGTAAAAAATTTTTTTGTTAGAAGGGCCTTTTAAGGCCCTTCAAGATTTTTTATATACTATTAATTATAGGATACCGTTAGCTTTCATGTAAGCTTTATGTATCTCTATAAGTGCAGCAGCTTCAGGTGATTTAGTCTTCCATTCTTCCCAAGCACCAAGTGCAGCTTGTCTAAATTTAGCTCTATCTTCTTTAGACCAGTCGTGAAGAGTAACTCCCATTTCATTTAAAGCTTTAACTGCTTCTGCATTTTTTCTTTCAACCAAACTAGTGATAGTTCTTCCACAAATTTCGATCGCAGCTAACATTGCACCTTTTTCGTGAGGCTTTAACTTGTTCCATACTTTTGTATTACAAGCTAAATGGTCAGCTGGCATAGAGTGGAAACCTGGGTAAGTAGCATATTTATTTTGCTCATAGTGTCCACCTGCATAGTTAGTCGCTAAAGATGAGTAATCTGCACCATCGATTAGACCAGTTTGTAAAGCAGTTGGAACTTCACCAAAGTCCATAACGATTGGCTTAGCACCTAATGCTGTGAAGATCATACTTTCCATTCCTGGAGGCGATCTGAATTTGAAGTCTTTCAATGAAGCAACATCTGGAATTGGTCTGCTAGAAATTAAAGACTCATGTCCTGGTATCCACCAACCAATCAAAGTCATTCCATATTTGTTATAAAGTGCATCAACAGCTTCTTGAGCTCCTGGGAAATTTAGGAATTCATATTGTTGATAAGGGTTATCGTACCCACCCATTACATCTCCTGCAAATTGAAATGCAGCATTTTTACCAGTTTGGTATCCTGCACCGGTCATATCACAGTCAATAATTCCAGTTTGTGCAGAGTTAAATACCTCAGCTGATTTACCAGTTACTGACGATGAATAGAACATTTGCACTTTTAAGCTTCCGCCAGAAAACTTTTCAACGTTTTTAGCGAATTGAGCGGCAACCTCACCATTTGGTGAACTAGCAGTAAAGTGTGTTTCAATCTTTAAAGTCTTTGCATGAGCAGAGCCAAATAAAGCAACTGAAACAATAGCTACTGCAGCTATAGTTTTAGATATAAGTTTAAACATTATCTTCCTCTCGTTTGTGTTTTTTTGAAATTTAATCACAAATGTTTTTTGAGATCAACGAATTCGTTTTATGTTTATATATACAAATTATATATATTATCTAAACTAACAACTCTCAGTTGTTTTAAACAACTTCAGAAATTAGCGGTTTTTTATTAAAAAAACAATAAATGTTATCTACTGCCATCATACTCATTGCCAATCGAGTCTCATGAGTCGCACTACCAATATGTGGTAAAACAAAACAGTTATCTAATTTTAAATATCTTTTATCTAAATTAGGTTCATTATTAAATACATCTAAACCAGCTGCATAGATTTTTTTATTCTCGAGAGCATCAATTAAATCATCATCATTAATAGTTGACCCTCTTGAGGTATTTATAACAACAGCATGCTTAGGTAATAAATTTACAGTTGAAGCATTTAATATGTGTTTGGTCTCAGATGTTGCTGGCGTATGAATACTAAGAAAGTCACACTGAGGTAGCATAGACTTTATATCAGAAAAATACTTTGCCCCATCCTCTTGATCATCAGATAGTTTATTTCTGTTATGATAAATTATCTTCATTCCAAATGCTTTAGCACTTTTTGCAGCCATTCTTCCGATACGACCCATACCAATGATACCTAAAGTTTTACCTGTAACAGAGTTTCCAATCATAAATTTAGTAAGATCAGGTTTTTGATTTTTCCAATTGTCTGTTTTCACTAGATTGTATGCTTCACCAATTCTTCTTGAAGCTGCCAGAATTAATAGAATAGTTGTTTCTGCTACTGCTTCATTTAAAACATTAGGTGTATTTGTAACTTTAATTTTTTTTTCTTTTGCAGATTTTATTGAAATATTGTCATAACCAACACCAACTTGAGCAATAATTTTTAATTTACCATTTAAATTATTAAAAAAATTTTCTGAAATTTTATCAAAACCAGTTGAAATCATTCCATCATAATCATTTGCAATTTTTATTAAGTCGCTCTCTGGAATGGGTTGGTCCTTTGGATTTAAAGTTACTTCAAATTCTTTTTGAAGTTTTTCTTCTGCTAAATCTGATATTTTTCTGGAAACTAATATTTTTGGGCTCATTAGTGAGAGTCTCTTGGTAAACCTTTGGTATGTGATACGTCTAAATATTTACCTCGAGAATTAATGCATGCACCATCATCCAATTGACCAACAGTATTTCTAAATATTTCCTGCCAAGGAGTTTGGTTTTTTGGCTTAAATAGTTTTTTGTTTTTTCTTCTTTTTTTAAATTCAGCTTGAGAAATCAATAAATCAACTCTTCTTTTATTTAAATCTATTTTTATTTTATCGTAAGTTTTAACAATGCCTAAATCTCCACCTACTGCTGATTCTGGTGAAACATGAAGTATTGATGGACTCTCGGATGTTCCACTCTGTCTACCATCTCCCAAAGTTGGTAAATGTCTTATTCCTTTTTTTAATAACCTGTCAGGTGGTTGCATATTAACTACTTCTGCTGATCCAGGATATCCAACCGGTCCACAACCTCTAATAATTAATATTGAGTTTTCATTTACTTTTAATTTTTTGTCATTGAGTCTTTTATGATAATCCTCGGGACCTTCAAAAACTATAGCTTTACATTCAAAAACATTAGGGTGTTTAGGATTTGATAAGTATTGATCTTTAAATTCCTTACTAATTACAGATGTTTTCATTATAGCAGAAGAGAAAAAATTACTTCTCATAACCAAAAAACCAGCTTTTTCAGTTAATGCATTTTTAAAAGTTTTTATTACTTTATTGTCTATATCAACTTTCTTTCTTAAATTTTCACCTACAGTTTTACCCGTAACTGTTTTTATGTTTGTATGAATTTTTTTATTTTTAATTAATTCCTTCATTACTGCAGGTATTGCTCCAGCTCTGTGAAAACTTTCCATTAAGTATTCTCCTGCAGGTTGGCAATTTACCAAGAGGGGAATGTTGTGCC
>CACBEJ010000024.1 GCA_902538255.1 uncultured Pelagibacteraceae bacterium
TAATATTAAATTTGGCCTTAATATTCCTTATATAGATTTCAGAAGAAACATAGTTACAAAAGGTCTTAAATTAAATGATCTAATTGGAAAAAAACTTAAGGTTGGAAATGTAGAATTAGTGGCGATTGAATTATGTCGTCCATGCAGACATTTAACTGAAATGCTTGACCAAAAAAATATACTTAAAGAGTTTATGAGGAAGGGTGGACTAAGGTGTCAAATTCTCACTTCTTCAAAAATTAATATTGGTGATAAAATAGAATTAATTAATATTTAAGTTTTCGCAGTTTCATTAACTTGAGTTTCATCGAGTGTTGCAGGCGCATCAGGATCTAGCTCCAATCCAGCAGGTGTAATTGTTGCTGGGATTGGTGTGAATGTTGAGTCTGGATTTTCAACAGTGCTTCTAACCTTCATTCTATACAATCCAAATGCACCAATTATTGAGTGTGCGATAATTAAAAATATAAACAAACCATTTAATCCAAACCATTCCATGAAAATTGCACACAAAATAGGACCACTAATAGCTCCTACACCAAAAATTAATTGTAATCCACCACCTGCAGCAACAAATTTAGATTTTGGAACAAAGTCATTTGTATGTGCAAGGTTAAGTGAGAATAATGGTAGACATAAACTTGTATAAAGTCCAACAGCTATAAAAAAAATTATTTTTCTAAAAGCAAATTCATCCATATAGTAAATATTTTGTATAGGATCATTTGAAGTTAAAATTGCAATTAATGCTAAAAGAGAACTTCCAAATGTTGTTATGACTATCACTCTCCTTCTGTCAAAAATATCTGAAAAATAACCAATAGGACCCTGACCTAAAACTCCAGCAATTGTTGCAATAAACAAAAGTATAGATGTTTCAAATAAAGTAAATTTTGCTATCGTTGCATAAACAGAAATTAAAGAAAAGAAAGCTGCATGAATTATTCCTGTAAAGAAAGAGCTTAAAGAACCAAGAGGTGAGATTTTATAAAGTTCTAGAATACTTATTGTTTCAATTTTTTTAAATTTAGGAGCGGGTCTTTTTGTTAATAAAATAGGAACTAGAGCAACAGAAAGTAAAACAGAAACCAAAATAAAAGGTTCATAAGCTTCAGGTTTACTTATATTAAGTAGAAGCATACCTAGAGCTAAACCAAAATAAATTACCATCATATATGCAGATAATAGTTGTCCTCTATTTTTATTAGTTGCTCTATCGTTTAACCAGCTTTCAGTAACCACATAACAACTAACTAAACTTATACCTGTTATAAATCTACTAATTGTCCACATAAGTGGATTTACATAAACAACTGCCACTAAAGCACTTAAAGATGCAAGCGAAGCGAATGCAGCAAATACTCTTATATGACCAACTTTTGAAACAAAATTAGGAGTAGTTTTTGAGCCTATAAAGTAGCCAACATAATATCCAGACATGAAGATACCAGTTGTAAAAACACTAAAATCCTCAAGTACTGACCGAATACCCATGATTTGCATTTGCAATCCATGAGCAATCATCATTACTCCTATCCCAATAAATAGAGCCCAAGACTTTTTTACTTCTTTTTGCATGCTTTGTTTTTAAAATTTAATAATTTTTCGCTAGGTAGTTTTGGTTTGTGTTTTTTTTATGGCTAGTAAAGAATGAATTGCTATCGTGATAATGATAACAATGCCCCCATAGATCGTTTCAGGAGAAGGCTGTTCTTTGATCACTATCCAAACCCATAAAGGTCCAAGAATTGTCTCTAAAAGAAAAAACAGATTAACTTCAGCAGCGGTTATAAATCTTGGTGCTATAGTTACTAAAACAAAAGGTATAGCTACGCACATTACACACATTATAGGTATATAAAAAATATCATTTCCCACTAAAGCAAAGTCTTTTACAAAGAAAAAGGCAAATATAGCGACACATGATTTTCCAATTACAGCAGCAGGCACTAAGTCAGTTGTTTTTGCATATCTTGCAATGTTTGCGTTACAGGCTAACCCAAAAGAGGTAATTAAACCAAATAAATCTCCATAAAAATTGCCAATACTTAATGAGTCATAAAAAATATAAACACAAGCAATAAAGGTAATTATTATAGCGATCCAAGTCTTATTATCAGGTTTTTCTTTTAGGAAAATAGCTCCCAATATTGCAGACAGCATCGGCGCAAGAGCTACCATTAATAAAGTATTTGCTACATTGGTGTTTTGTATTGAGATAATAAAAGTAATATTACATATGGAAAAACTAATTACATAAAAAATACCTGGATAACCAATTTTAAATAAAGCTTTTAAGAAATTATTTTTATAAAATAAAAGAAGACCAACGAAAACTACTAAAAATGGTATTGCTCCTCTGTAAAAAAGCATCCCCCAAGTATCAATATTTGATAATCTAATTAGTAAGGAGTCAGGAGTTATAAACATAATAGCTACAAATGCCATTAAAGAGCCTTTTTGTTGATTACTTAAATTATTCACGCTTTAAGTTCTTTCCAAAAAGTTTTAGCTAAATTTATTCCCGATAGATCATAAAGTGTTTTAAGTCCAGTTGGAGATGTAACATTTATATCTCCATTGAGTTTTTGATCTATAAAATCAATACCAGCAAAAAAAATATTTTCTTTTTTTAAATCTTTTGCAATAATTTTTGAAATTTTAATTTCTTTAATTGTTAATTTGATATTAGTTGGTTTCGCTCCTTTACTCATATTACTTAAAATTGAACCTTTCTTTGGAACCCTTGAAATTGCACCACATACTTTTCCATTAACAATAAAAACTCTTTTGTCTCCATTACTTATTTTAGGAAGAAATTTTTGGCACATGATATGATCATGTTTTTTTATAAATTTATTAACTAATTTTGGGTTAAATTTAGTTAACAAATGAATATCATTTCCACTGAAACTATGGATGGGTTTTAAAATGACTTTTTTGTTTTTTTTGAAAAATTTTTTAATTTCATCCATATTTTGACTAAAAATAGTAGCTGGCATGTATTTTTGGTATTTAGATGAATACAATTTTTCAGAAATATTCCTAATAGAGGTAGGGTGATTAATTATTTTAACTTTAGTCTTAATTGTATCCAAAATGTATGTAGTTGAAATGTACTCAAGATTAAAAGGTGGATCCTGGCGAATAAGAATAAATTTACATTTTGTTAAATCTAAACTTTGTTTTTTTAAGACTTTATAGAATTTTTTTTGGCTATAATTAAATTTTATGAAAAAACCCTTGGCTATAACTTTTGAATTAATAACTGATAAATCTTTTGGATCGTAATAGAAAATTTTATATTTTTTATTCTGAATTTCGTTTGCTAAAAATACGCTTGTATCCGTTACAGGATTTAGTTTAGAAGGATGGTTTCCTTGAATAGCAACAATTTTATTTATCATACAATTCGTCTAAATTTTCGTTTTTTGAAAATTTACTAATCATATGATCTGCGTTTGTTGTCTTATTATCAATTAGTTTTTGTAGATGATTTAGGAATATAGTCTCGTTATTACCTTTTTTACTTAAAACATCTCTATTCTCTAAACCTTTTCTTGAAAGATCTAAAAGTGTAGATGACCAATAAAGAAGATCTTTACCCATTAATTGAGTATTAAATCCTTTTTTGGGTGCCTCTAAATAGGCATTAATTATTTTATCGATTTCCCATTTCGAAATAAGTTCATGAACTTCGTTTAAATTTCCATAAAGCATACCTATATTGAAAGCTGGTCCTGCACATAAACAATCCCAACCACAAGTATCCATTGATCTTAATTCAATATATTTTTTAAGTCTATTCTCAGTAAATATTGTACTTAAGTGAGTGGTTAAGTCTGCTTCAGTTGGAAGTCTATTTCCAATTTCATGGATTTTTCCTTCCATAAAATCCTTAAAGATATATTTCCTACCTGAAATATACTGATCTTTATTTTGTATAAATAATATAGGAAAGTTAATTACAAAATCAGCATATTTTTCAAAATTCATATTTTCAAAAAATAATTTATGCAATCCACCTCTTGAAGTACCTTGCCATACTTTAGATCTATAAGATAAATAGTTACTATTTTTTTTTTCCACAATTGAGGAATTAGCAAACAAAGCAATTGCAACGGGTACAATCGAATTAGCTACTCTAAACTTTTTAATAAAATCTTCCTCTGAGCTATAGTCTATATTTAACTGAGTGCCACATGTTCGATACATCATATCTAAACTAAGTTCACCACCTAGAGGCATATCCTTAGTCATCAATTTATATCGTTGTTTAGGATTGTTTGGGATTTCACTTAATTTAGATATTGGATCGAATCCAGTACTTACAATCTTTATATCTAATTTTTTTGTAACTTGTTTTAATTCAAACAAATAGTCTTGTGATTCTGCACAAGCTTCGTGCAAATGATTTAATTTATCTCCTGATAATTCTATCTGATTACCTGGTTCAAGAGTAATATTTTTTCCACCTTTATTAAGAGCAATGATATTATCTTTTTCAAAAACTGGATTCCAGCCAAATTCAAGCAGGGCTGTAAACATTTCTTTTATTTTTGGATAATTAATTCTTTTATTATCTAAATTATTAAATAAAAACTTTTCATGCTCGATCCCAATTTTGAAATTTTTGGGTTCCTTAATACCTGATTTAAAATAATTTATAATTTTTTCTTTTGAATCAATCATGCGCTGTAAGTAGTGATTTATAGTTAAATTTAAAGATAATAATAAGGCTCTTTTGCGAATATTTTTTTAACTAATGGCTTAAAATCATCCAAAGTCATACTTTTGTAATCAGGGTCAAAAGAGCATTGGTCATATTTTTCACAAAAATCTATAGTGTCTTGATAATACTTGTGGTCTTTAAATTTATCTCTTGCATTTCTATCGCCACCTAAATGATGAGCACTGTAGTAAGTTTGAAAAAGACCATGATGTAGAATAATCCAATAAGTTTTTTCCGAAACATAAGGTCTAAGTATTGATGCAGCATATTGGGAATGATTCATTGGCGCTAGATCATCTCCAATATCATGTAGTAAAGTTGCAACAACCATTTCATCACTTTCTTTATTTTTAAAAGCTCTTGTTGCAGCTTGTAATGAGTGTTCTAGTCTAGTGATTTTGTAACCTTCTAGAGTAGTAGTTTGTTTTGATAAATAATTTAAAACTCTCTCAGCTGTTTGTCTTTCAAAGTTTTTCTCAAATTTTTCAAGGAGCTCATAATCTTCCTTAGTTCCGTTTTTCATTTCAGTAAAATTTACTGTTTTCATAATTTAATTGTTTGATCCAGTACTTAGTAAAGATAACTGAGTTATTTTATTATCTCCTAAT
>CACBEJ010000025.1 GCA_902538255.1 uncultured Pelagibacteraceae bacterium
AGTATAACGATTGCTAATATGAACTGGGCTTCAGCAAACTTTATGGCTGAAGTTGATAAGATCATATTAGAAGAAGGTTATGGATGTTCAGTAGAATTAGTACCTGGTGCTACAATGCCTACATTTACATCTATGCAAGAAAAAGGTGAGCCAGATGTTGCCCCTGAGTTTTGGGCTAATGCTGCTATCGTAGCATTAAACAAAGCTGTTGATGAAGGCAAAATGCATTCAATCAATAAAGCTCCAATTACAGGTTTGGGTGAAGGATGGTGGGTATTACCTCACACACTTAAAAAGCATCCTGAGTTAACAACTGCCGAAGCAATTTTAGCAAGACCAGATCTATTTCCTCATCCGGAGGATCCATCAAAAGGTGGTTTCCATATTTGCCCTCCAGGTTGGAACTGTGAATTAAGTAACAGAAACCACTTTAGAGCATGGGAAATGGAAGCTAAAGGTTGGGCTATTGTTGAAACAGGTTCTGCTGCAGGACTTGATGGTTCAATTGCAAAAGCTGCTGAAAGAGGAGAAAACTGGTTTGGTTACTATTGGTCGCCAACAGCTTTAATCGGTAAGTACGATATGCAAGCTGTAGATATGGGTGAATGGGGTGGTAAAGACAACTGGGATAATTGTTTAGTTAAACCGGAACAAGAATGTGCTGACCCTAAAAAATCCTCATGGGTTAAATCTGAAGTTTTCACTGTCGTAACAGATAATTTCAAAAACACTGCTGGAAGTGCTGGGATGGATTATTTCAAAAAAAGAACATATCCAGGAACAGTTATGAATGGCATGTTAGTTTGGATGGGTGAAAACCAAGCAGAGGGTGCTGATGCTGCTATTGAATTCCTAAAAACTCAAGAAAGTGTTTGGAGTAAATGGGTTTCAAGTGATGCTGCAAAAAAAATAAAAAAAGCACTTTAATTTCAAAATATTGTTGAACCCGTTTTTAAACGGGTTCAATTAAAATAAAAAATTATATGGAATTCTTTAATAAAATCCCTGTAATGGATAGAACTGCTCTTAGAGAGTTAAAAAAAAGTATTGACTTTAGTTTTAAAGAATTCTCAAGAGCATATGGTGATGCCATAGAGGGATTTTTTGATCCACTTTTATATTTTTTAATATGGTTAGAAAAACTTTTAGTAAATACTCCTTGGCCAATTGTAATTGCAGTTTTTGGATTGTTAGCATGGATAGGATCTAGAAGTATCAAGCTAGTTATTGGAACAGTTGTTTGCTTTATAGTAATTGGTTATTTTGGTATGTGGAAAAATTGTATGGCAACAGTTGCTATTATTTCTGTTTCTACCTTAGTTTGTATTGTTGTGGGAATTCCAATTGGGGTTTTAATGTCAAAATCAGCCAGAGCAGAAAAAGCAATTTTACCAGTTTTAGATATGATGCAAACAATTCCTAGCTTTGTGTATTTAATTCCAATAATTATGCTGCTTGGTATCGGTAAAGTGCCTGGTCTACTTGCTGTATGCATTTATGCTTTACCTCCAATTGTAAGATTAACTAACCTTGGAATTAGAGAAGTTGACAAAGAAACGCTTGAAGCTAGTGAAGCCTTTGGAGCAACACCAATGCAAAAATTAAGATCAGTTCAGATCCCACTTTCTTTACCAACAATTTTTGCTGGAATTAACCAAACGATTATGATGGCTTTAGCAATGGTAGTAATTGCATCAATGATAGGTGTAAAAGGCTTGGGAGTGCCTATTTTACAAGCTATTTCAAACCAATATTTAGCACTTGGAATGATGAATGGTTTGGCAATTGTAGCTCTAGCGATTATCTTCGATAGGGTTACTCAACAGTACGGACAAAGAATTCAAAAGCACAGAGGTCAGCTAAAAAAGTAAATTAGTCTCAATCGAATTTTCTAGACTCATATCTCAAAATAAATAAAGATTTCATTATGAATTTTTCATTAGAAATAGGTCCTAAAACTGAGGTAGATACAGTTCCAGCATTGTCAGACATATATATTACAATGCTACCTGGAGGTGATTACAGAGAGACTGCTGATAAAGCAGTTGAGCTTGTGAAAAAAGGATTTAACCCTGTTCCTCATTTTCCTGCTAGATCAATGCATGATGAAAAAGAACTAAAAGATTACATTTCTAGATGTAAAGATGGGGGGGTGAAGCAAGCCTTAATTATTGGAGGTGGAAGAGAGCCATCAGGTAAATTTGATAGTTCATTTCAACTTTTAGAGACAGGTTATTTTGAAAAAATGAAAATAGGAATTGCTGGACATCCCGAGGGGAGTCCTGATATATCCGACTCAGATTTAGAAAAAGCTATGATAGATAAAAAGCCTTATGCTGACTACATTGTAACTCAATGGTTGCTAGATCCTCAGCCTATTATAGATTTTATTTCTAAGCAAAGCGTACCAGTGCATGTGGGAATTACTGGACCTTTAAAAATATCTAGCTTAATTAAATTTGCTAATATTGTAGGGGCAAAAAATTCCATTAACTTTCTTAAATCTAATTTTACTAAGGCATTAGATTTATTGAAACCTAAAGACCCTAATGATTTAATTGGGAAAGTTAAATCGCATACTGATAACTTCCACATTTATACATTCGGCGGCTTGAAGGAAACTAACAAGTGGTTGAAGGAGAATAGTTATGTCTAAAGAATTTGACTATACTAAAGTACAACATATTACTTCTGTTGATCAATCTGACAGAGAAGTACCATATAATTTAAGACAAAGTGGGCCGACTAAAGTAGAATTATTAATTTCAACAAGGGTAAGAAAATCACCTTATTGGCATTTATCAATGCAGGCAGGTTGTTGGAGAGCAACTGTGTACAATCGAATTTATCATCCAAGAGGTTATGTAAAACCAGAAGATGGTGGAGCAATGGTTGAGTACGATGCAATCGTTAATCATGTAACAATGTGGAATGTAGCTGTTGAAAGACAAATAAGAGTTAAGGGTCCAGATGCAGAAAAATTTACTGACTACGTTATAACTAGAGATGCAACAAAAATTTCTCCTATGAGAGCAAGATATGTAATATTGTGTAATGCTTACGGAGGCGTTTTAAATGATCCAATTCTTTTAAGAATTTCAGAAGATGAATTTTGGTTTTCGTTATCAGACTCTGATATTGGAATGTATTTACAAGGTGTTAACGCAGATGGAAGATTTAATTGCACAATTGAGGAAATAGATGCATGTCCAGTCCAAATTCAAGGTCCTAAATCAAAAGCTTTAATGCAAGACCTTTGTGGAGAGCAGGTTGATTTTGACAATATGCCTTTCTATGGATTAGCTGAAGCAACAGTTGGTGGAAGAAGTTGTATAATTTCTCAATCTGGTTTTTCAGGAGAAGCTGGTTATGAGATATACTTAAAAAATGCAACTTTATATGCCGAAGATATGTGGAATGCAGTATTAGATGCAGGAAAAAAACATAACTTGATGGTTATTGCACCTGCACACCATAGAAGAATACAAGCAGGTATTCTTTCTTGGGGACAAGATATGGATCAACAACATAATCCGTTTCAATGTAATTTAGGTTATCAAGTTTCATTATCTGGTAAAGGTGAATGGAATAAAAAATCTGATTATGTTGGTAAAGCTGCTTTAGAAAAAATGGGAGCAGATATAAAAGCTGGAAAAAAACCCTATAAACTTCAATTAGTAGGAATGGAGTTGGGTGGTAAACCAATTGACGATTATGCTCCTGATTTTTGGTTGGTATCGCCAGAAAGTGGTGGAGATCCAGTTGGATTTTTAACTTCACCATGGTGGCATCCAGAAAAGAAAACCAACATTGCTATGGGTTATGTTCCATTTGATGGAACTTTAAACCCCAATGGATTTCCAAAAAATAAAGTTGGAACTAAGTTTAAAATTCATCTTCCAGAAAAATACTCTGACACTCCTGGAGCACCTGTAGATGCTGTAGTTGTGGATATTCCATTCAAAGAGTCTTTCAACGCAAATACCAGAGAAGTTGTAAAAGGCTAAAATTTATTAAGGGGGAGCTAATTTCAGCTCCCCTTTTCAATTCTAATGACCAAAAGTTTTCTAATAGCAGTTTGCATTATCATTGCTATTGCTTTAATAATATTTCCATTAATTATTTCTTATAAGGCTCAAAAAAATAAAAATAAAAAAAATTAATGTTTGCTGAATTTTTAAATATAATTTTTAAGTCAATAAAACTAGATAAAACTCTCTATTCGGATAATAAAAATTTTGGAGAAGCTTCAATATACTTTGCTGGAATAATTATGATATTAGATGGTATTGCTGGAGCAGTAGCAGCTAATACTATTATTAAAACAGCTATCGCAATGTCCGGACTTACTGCAATATTTACTTGGCTTATATGGGCAATTTTTATTTTTGTAATTGGAGTAAAATTATTTCCTGATAAACAAACTAAAGTCTCTTTCAAAAAAGTTTTAACAGCAGTTGGTTTTGCACATGCACCTGGCTTATTAAGATTTTTTGCTGTAACACCTGATTTAATGATACCTATAATTTTTCTTACCCAATTTTGGATTTTTGCAGGTTTAATAATTTCAACTAAACAAATATTAAGTTTAAAATCTAATTTTAAATCTTTTGGAATTGTACTTTTATCATTTTTAATTATTGCTTTTTTGTCCATCTCATTTGTTATGAGTAGAATGAATATGCTTCCAGTTAGTCAAATCAGTTAAAGTGGAAAGATAGTCTTAGATACTCTACAAGATTTACATAATTTAAATCCAGTAAGAATTAAATTATGAGTAACACTCTCATCCTCCTCTTTGCATTCTTCGCAAATATTATTTAATTCTTCACTATCCAACTTGAGATTTTTATCATCAATGTCGTCAATCATTATCTGTCAAACCTGCTCCTGCAGCGCCTTCTTTTAAACTGTCGCTTTCTTCAACAAAAGTCTCCCTAGATAACTTGTATAAATTATTCCATTCATCTTCTGTAAAGTTGTCTTCATTTTCAATTAGATTGACTTCAATTCTATTCGCTATCTTCGGAAATTCTTGATCAATAAAATTTGAACTAATATTTACATTTAAATTTAGTAAAATTTTTTTTTCATCTATTTTT
>CACBEJ010000026.1 GCA_902538255.1 uncultured Pelagibacteraceae bacterium
CATATAAATTTATCTTATCAGTCTGTTCTAAACTCTCTACGTCTCTAAACAATATCACATTAACTAACGCTACAAGGACAGTACCACCAATAATTGCGAACCGTCCAAGTGTCTGCATTGTTGTATGCATAATTTTTATTTGATCTTTGGAGTAGTCTCCTCCAGTTTCATCAACTAAAGGAACAGCTTCCACAGTCATAGCATCAGCGACTACATCTTGAACTACATAACCAACAGGAGCCAAAATCACACTAATCACAAACCAAGTTTCTACAGAAAAAACTTGAGACATTTCTTCTGTATGAATAATCAGCCCATACATAATTAGTAAACTCAGCGCTATTAAAGATGCACCAAAGTAGACCATATAATTTTTTCTTTCCCAAATAAGATCTACTAGATGACCTAGTGGCATTTTTAATGCCCAAGGAATACCTGCCCAAAAACCCAGGCCTGCAAGAAATGCAGCAGATAAATTCAAATAATCTTTAACAAAGAACGTACCAACTATACCTGTTAAACCAGATATACCTGCAGCCATATATACCATTAATGGTGGCAAGTAAGTCCACTTAAATTGTCGACCCAAGTCTAAAAAAGTACTATCTAAAAACTTAATTACTCTGTTCATTAGTCACTCAAAACTGGAAACGCCTGTCTAACTTTTAAAAAATACTTTTGATATTCCATTTTAGTACATTTGTTTTCTACATACTTAATATCATTTTTTTCCATCAATTCTTTTGCTTTTTCGTCTCGTATACCAAGCTGCAACCATAAAACTTTAGCCCCAATTTTAATTGTATCCTCTGCTATATCATAGACTTCTTTAGATGGTCTAAAAACATCCACGATATCAATCTGATCTTTAATATCTGTTATTTTAGCAAAAACCTCTTGTCCTAAAATTTTTTTACCCTCGGCTCTGGGGTTAACTGGATAAACTTTATATCCATATTCTTGCATATATTTCATTACAATAGTTGATGCTTTAGTAGGATCATTACTTACTCCTACCATAGCAATAGTCTTATATTTTGAAAGAATTTCCTTAATATCACTCATTAATTATTTTTAATTTGTTCTTCACAAAATATTCTTGCCTCAGAAGCAGTCATTGGTTTTTCCAATGTTTTAGTTCCAGCCACACATGCTTCGATCGCTCTTTTTTGATTATGATCCTTAAAATTATAAATTACTAATGCACCAATAATAATAAAAACTACTATTAAAATATTTTTTATCACTATTTATTTTTCCAATTTGGTTTTCTTTTTTCTAAAAAAGCAGAAATGCCTTCTTTAGCATCCATTGCCATCATGTTAAGGGTCATCATTTTACTTGTATAAGCATAAGCTTTATTTAAAGGCATTTCTAATTGTTTGTAAAAAGCTTGTTTTCCAATTTTAATTGTCAAATTAGATTTTGAGGCAATTTTGTTTGCTACCTTTAATACTTCATTATTTAATTTTGATTTTGAAAAATAATTATTTATTAATCCTATTTCTTTTGCATAATTAGCTTTGATAGGTTCTCCTGTTAACAACATTTTCATCATTGGTTTTCGATTTATCTTTCTGCTTACAGCAACCATTGGCGTGCTGCAAAATAAACCAATATTTACACCTGGAGTAGCAAACAATGCATCTTTTGTACTATATGCTAAATCACAACTTGCAACTAATTGACAACCTGCTGCAAATGCTGCACCATGAACTTTAGCAACTACTGGTTTTCTACCTTCAACAATCTGAAGCATTACTTTTGAACAAAGATTAAACAACTTAAGATATTTATCTCTCTTCTCTAAACCTCTAACTTCTTTTAAATTGTGTCCTGCACTAAATCCTTTACCAGCACCCTCTAATATTATTACTTTAACTTTTTTATCAGCATCTAATTTTTTTAATGCCTTTAATAAATCTGAAAGATTTTTGAATGATAAAGAGTTATAAGTTTTAGGTTCGTCAATGATAATTGATGAAACCTCATTGTTAATTTCTTTAATTTTGATGTTACTAGTCATTTAATCAGTTAATCCATCGGATCTAGCCTGATTTCTTTCTATATGAATTGGTAAAACTTTACCATAAATAGCTTTGGAATGTTCTGGGGTGTTTACTCTCCATGGATCTAAAACATAAGCTGGAATACACATATATCTTGATTTTTGGCCTTTAACTTTTGTTACCCTATGTAAAGTAAATCTACCTTTAAATATTTGTAAATCTCCTGGCTCTAACTTCAATTGTCTAACTCTGGTTCTATCCCCCGCTATAACTTTTTGAACTTCTTCAAAATTTTCGTTTCCAGGTTCTCTAATATTTGGACAGTACTCAAATACACCTCCATTTTCAGGTTTTTGTATCATTAAACTAAGTGTAAATTCACAACTATCAAAATGCCATGGAAGTACTCCATCTGGTTTCATAACATTGTATGCATGACATGCTAAAGGATCTGCCCATCTAAAAATAGGAGAAACGCCTAAACAAGCAGAAACAAATTTTAAAAGCTCTTCAGTTTCGTAAAGAAATTTCATCTCAGAGTCTTTTGGGAAACAATCTGAATTTAAATATCCATTATATCTATTCATAAAAGTTCTTTTGGGATGATCTTTTGGTAATGAGGGATCGTCCTTTGCATACAAATAAGGATTAATACTCTCTTTAGACATATAAACTTCGTCTAATTGTTTTTCTAACTCAGAATTCATTACCTTGAGTGATTTAGGTAAAATAAAATTTGGAATTGTTGAACAACTATACTGCTCAAGTTCTTCTTTACATTTTTTAACTAAATTTTTAATTATTGGTGAATTTAATTCGTGTATTGGATATTTTTTTAAATCTACAATAGTCTTAAGTCTATCGTTCATTTAATTTTATTTTAACTTTCCCTCTTCTCTCATTTTTGCTCTTATTTTGGTAGCTGATATTTTTTGAGTTTCCTCATCCAATACAATTTCCTCAAAACTATATCCAACTCCTCTTCCATAACAAATATTTGTAATATTAGGTACTAACATTATTTTAAATTGTCCCTCAAATTCTGGATTTAATCTATCCTCAATATTTTTTTTCACTGTTTCAAAATCAAAAGGGTTATCATCCACGCCTTGTACATCTCTTATTTGAATACAAACTTGTCCAGTTTTTTTAATAATTTCTTTGAACAAAGTATAATGACCATCATGAAAAGGTTGCCATCTTCCTAGCATTTGTGCTGTTGGTTTTTTGTTGTCCCAGTGGTATTTCATTTTTTGATCTCCTCTGTTATTTTGGGCGCCCACATTTTGGCATCTTGAGTTGTTACATGAAAATCATAATTTTTAGGTTTAACAAACATTTGATTAGTATCTTCAAATCTTCCTTCTTTAATTGTATCAACCCAAATTCTAAAATCTGCAGGAAATAAACTTCTTGCTTGAGGAGTCGGAGCAATAAAATCAGCAATTACATAATGACCTTCTGCTTTCAATTTTAAAGCAGCTTCAGCCATCCTTTTTGCTTGTCTTACTCTTCCTTCTTCTGAAAAATCCCAATCATTTGCAGCTTTCCTTACTTCATCTGCATTTAATCTTTTTGCATTCAATAGTGGTGCCATTTCATCCGCTAGAGTTGTTTTACCTGCTCCAGGCAAACCCATTACTAAAATAATTTTCATTATATATCTTCTAGAGGATGATGGGACATCAATTCAAGTCCATTTTCACCAACTAAGTATTGTTGTTCAAGTTTGACACCCTCTTTACCTCCATCTCTACCAATATAACTTTCAAGAGTAATGGTCATATTCTTTTCAAAAGTTCCGCCCTCTTCGCCACCATCTGTTGGGTATCTTATTTGAGGCCACTCATCACACAAGCCTATCCCATGAACCATACAAGAATATCTATTTTCATAATACTCCTCTGGAAGAACCCATGATTTTTTTATAAATTCTTTAAAACTCATTCCTGGTTTTATAATTCTGTAATTGTGATCTATTTGGTCTCTAGCCATTGAATATAGTTTTTTTTGCTCATCATTAAATTTATGTCCAACCACAAAGGCTCTTGATATGTCAGCACAATATCCATATGGACCAACCATATCTGTATCAAAAGCAACAATTTCTCCCTGTTGTATGACTTTATTACTACTCTCTTGCATCCATGGATTTGTTCTTTCACCAGAAGATAAAATCCTACACTCGATCCATTCACCTCCATTTTCAATATTCGTTTTATGTAAAATTGACCACAATTCATCTTCAGTCATTCCTGGTTTAAGATCTGATCTCATTTTTGATACACCTTTTTCTGCTACTTCTATTGCTGCTTTCATACAAGTCAATTCATCAGATGATTTAATTACCCTTGCTTGTTCTAAAATCAATTTTGCATCAACAACTTCAATGCCCTCTTTGTTTAAAGCTGTAACCGCAGGGCCATTTAGAACATCAATTGCAATTTTTTTTGTTTTAAAATAATTTTTTGATAAATCTTTAACTTCATTTATCCACTTTGATAATTGTAAATTAGCTTGATCTCCATTACTAAAATAATCCCATGTGATTGCAGGTCTTATTTCGTCAATTAGATTTAAATGCTTTGATAATATTTCACAATTAAAATACTCATAAAGAATTGTTGGTCCATTTACTGGAATAAAACAATATCTTGTTAAATTATGCATATTATAAACACTCATATTTACAGTATCTAACGCATAGCGAACATTTACTGGATCAAACAAAATACAAGCTTCTAAATTATTTTTTTCTAATTCTTTTTTTACTCGATCTAAACGATATGATCTTAGTTTATCAAAATTAATTTGATCCTCTCTTAATCTTTTTTTGGAAGACAAAAATGATAAAAACTTAAAGTATCTTTATTTAGTTTCATTAAAAGATATTGAACCTGGTGAGGAAATCTTAGCGAAATATACATTTTATGAATTTT
>CACBEJ010000027.1 GCA_902538255.1 uncultured Pelagibacteraceae bacterium
CACAAAAAGTTGAAAATGGTTATGTGAGACCTGTTGCTTGGAGAGGAAGTGAGATGATGGCTATATCTGCACAACACACAAAAATTCATGTTGCAATAGCAACTTGGGAGTGGGGATCATATTTTGATCCCAAACTTAAAGTTGAAGGAATTAGATTAAATATTTCAAATTGGAGAAGACCAGCACCTAATACAATACCATGGGATACAAAGGCATCTGGTCTTTACATGATCTGTACTCTTTCAAAACACGAGGCAGAAAAACAGGGTTATACAGACTCTTTAATGTTAGATCACGAGGGAAATATTGCTGAGGCAACTGGAGCAAATATTTTTTTTAAAGATAAAAACGGAGAAATTCATACTCCAATACCAGATTCTTTTTTAGATGGTATTACAAGGAGAACTGTAATTGGAATAGCAAAATCAAAAAATATAAAAGTCCATGAAAGAAAAATTAGTCCATCTGAATTGTCAAATTTTGAGGGTTGTTTTTTAACAGGAACTGCGGCAGAGGTAACTCCTGTATCATGTATTGCAGAAAATCACTTTAAAGTTTGTAATACTATTATTGATTTAAACGAAAGTTATCAAAAAATAGTTAGGAAGAAAAAAGCAGCTTAATCTTTATTATCCTCAGACATTGCGTGATCAATACCTTTTCGCATATATTCATATGCAGTAAAAAGTGTTAAAGCTGCTGATAACCATAAAAAAATTATACCAATTGTTTGTGCATTATAATTTTGAAAGTTTATTATCTTATTTCCTGTTTCACCAGATAATAAAAGAGCTATAGCTACCATCTGTAATATTGTTTTAAGTTTAGCAAGATTTGAGACAGGGAGTTTTATCTTTCCTTTTGCTAAAAATTCCCTTAGACCTGAAATTAAAATTTCTCTCGTAAGTATTATAATTGCTGCTATTACCTCATAATTTCTAATAGTTCCATCCATCACTAATAGTATTAATGCTGTAGCAACGATTATTTTATCTGCTATAGGGTCCAACAACTCGCCTAATTTAGACTCTACTCCAAACATTCTAGCCAACATTCCATCTAAAAAATCTGTAAATGATGCAACTATAAATAAAATTAATGCCGTTAGATCACCATAAAAACCTGGAAGATAAAACGCTAGCACAAAAAAAGGAACAATTATAATTCGTCCAATAGTTAATATATTTGGGATTTTTTTAATCATAATTATTCGTGAAAGAAGTTATATATCTTTTTTGCTACTTTTTCCTCAACACCTTCTACAGATTTTATTTCATCTAAACTAGCTGACTCAACTGATCTTGCAGATCCAAAATGGTTTAATAAAGCTCTTTTTCTTATAGCCCCAATTCCTTCTATTTGGTCTAATAAAGATTTGCTAATACCTTTCTTTCTCTTAGCTCTGTGAGCGCTTATAGCAAATCTATGTGATTCATCTCTAATTCTTTGAAGAAAAAATAGGGTAGGGTCGTTCCTTGTAAATTTGTATTCTTTGCCATTATGAAAAAAAGTTTCATTTCCACTGTTTCTAAATTTACCTTTTGCTATTGCAATAATTGGAATGTCGTGAAGTCCTAGTTCATTAAGGCTTTCTCTAGCAACAGAATATTGACCTTTTCCTCCATCCACTACAACTAAATCTGGAAAAGCAAGGTAGTTGTCTTTTTCTTGAACTGCTCTTTTAAACCTTCTATTCAACACTTCTCTCATCATTCCATAGTCATCTTGCTCATTTTTTGTGTGTTTAATATTAAATTTTCTATATCTTTTTTTAATAAATCCTTCATCACCGTAGGCTATTAAAGCGCCAACACTATTTGTACCTTGAATATGACTATTATCATAAACCTCAATTAAATTTATATTATTTTCTAAATTAAATTTTTGAGCTACTGCATCGAACAATTCTTTATTATTCTGACTTTCATAAAGTTTTCTATTAAGACTATCTTTTGCATTTTTTATTGCTTGATTAATAACCTTGAGTTTTGATCCTTTTTTTGCAACTGAAATATTTATCTGTTTACCCTCTTTTTGTGTTAGCGTTTTTTCAATTAATGCTTTTTCTTTTATTTCTTCTGAAAGAATAACTGATGAAGGAACACTTTTATTTTCATAAAATTGAGAGACAAATGAATTTAGTATTTCACTAAATTTTTCATCTGGATCATGTTTTGGAAAAAAAGCTTGATTACCCCAATTTTGTTTTGATCTATAAAAAAAAACTTGAATACAAGTTTTTCCTGATTCTTTGTATCCAGCAATAACATCTGCCTCAACTAAATTTGCTTCGTTAATTCTCTGTGAAGATTGAATTATGTTTAACGCTTTAATTCTATCTCTTAATATTACGGCTTTTTCAAAATCAAGATCATCACTTGCTTTTTCCATTTGATTAGAAAGATTTTTTTGAATTTTTCTAGATTTGCCCGAAACAAATTCAATAGCATCCTCTACTGTTTGATTATAATCCTCTTTTTTTACATACCCTACACAAGGCCCAGAACATCTTTTTATTTGATATAGGATACACGGTCTTTCTCTGTTCTTGAAGACGGTATCATCACAAACTCTTAAATGAAAAATCTTTTGGATCATTTTAATTGTCCAATTAGCAGAACCTGCAGAAGCAAAAGGTCCAAAGTAAAAACCTTCTTTTGTTTTTCTCCCTCTATGTCTTTTTATTTGAGGCCACTTATCTTTATTGCCAATAAATATAAATGGAAATGACTTATCATCACGTAATAGGATATTAAATTTTGGCTTATGCTTTTTGATTAAATTTGCTTCTAAAAGTAATGCTTCACTTTCATTAGATGTTGTTGTTATCTCTAATTTTCTTGTTTGAGACAACATTCGTTCAGTTCTAATTATATGATTTTTTTCTGCAACATAACTCTTTAATCTATTAGGTAAATTTTTGGCTTTACCCACATAAAGAATTTCATTCTTTTCATTGAGCATTCTGTATACACCTGGAAGTTTTGGTACTAGAGGTAGCTCTTTTTTAATTACTTCTTTTCCTATTTCAGAGCTTATCATGGCTTCTCTTTTTGATAATTTGAATACCAACAGATGAACACTGTTTTAAGATTTCTAATTTTTCTATTTTTAACATTATTTTAGCAATCCTTTTGTCTTTAAATAATTCGTCAAAAACAGCCTCTGCTAAAGTTTCTAAAAAGTTATAATGTTTCTTTTTTACTAGTTTAGTTATCAATTTTACAATTGTTCCATAATTTACAATAGATTTTATATCTTTATCGCTTGATGGTTTTTTATCTTCATAATCAATTTCTAAACCAAATTTTACTTTTTGAGATTTCTCTTTTTCAAAGTCGTAATAACCGAGTTTTAAATCTAAAATTAATTCATTAATTAGGATTTTTTTCTCATAATTAAATAGGCTTTTATTTTTATCTATTTTGACAATTTTCAAATTATTTTTTTTCATCTTTAAATCCTAGATTCTATGAAATTAATAATTTTTGGGTGGTAATATTTAAAACAAGGATATGAAACCATATAATGACCAGCTGCTTTCTTTTTCATTTCTTTCTTCAACTTTTTGTCAAGAGCTATGAATTTTTTTTCACTTGTAAGTTTTTCTTTACCTTCCGGCCATGCCTCTTCCCATCCACCTATCATTTTTTCTTTAATTTTGCACTTCACACCATTAACTTCAATATCTTTTCCTGTATGACCAGGGGTATCAATCCATTGAATACCAGGAATATTTCCTAAATCTTTCTTCATCCATTCGCTATTGCTACGCCAATCACCTTCCCCATCTACAGGACTGTGAAAAACTAATGCATCTATTCTCTCAAAACTTTTAATCTCGTCTATTACCATTTTTCTTAAAGGTGTATTAGGTCTTCTATCCCAACAATTAGGCATAAAAGAAATCGTGGCATTAAAATCTTTTGGGTGTAAACCTTTGTGTCTAAGAGTATCAATACCTCCACATGATAAACCTGACATAAATATTTGATCTCTTGGAGTTCCTTTAGAAACTAGTTTATCAATAAGATCTTTATTTACCTTTACCCTCTTTGGAATAGCCCATTCAGCTATTACACAGTCATACCAAGGCTTGTGCCAAGCCCCTTTAAATTTCCAGCCACATTTATATCCATCATCTCCTCCTGCTTTATGGAGATTGCCATTAAGCATTAAAACTAGTTCTTTACCTTTAATTTTTGTTCCAGATATTTGACCTAGTTGTTTGGGAAGAAAATCTTTACACTCTCCCCATTTCTTTTCAACTTTCCACCCTCCTTTATTAAAAATCATTATGATTTTATTTTCTGGATTTGGAATATCAGTTCCTTTTATTACAGTGACTTTTTTTCCGTCACTATAAATAAATGCATCCCCTTTGATATCTCCAGATTTGCATTCTCTAGCTTCTGCTAATGAAATAACCGTAAATAATATCGAAATTGTAAGTATCAATTTCCTCATTCTTTGCCCATTATATCTGGTGTTTGCCAGTTTAAATTCTGCCCACTATCTATTGCTAAAACTTGTCCTGTAATAGATATATTTTTTATAAAAAAGTCAACAGCATTACATATTTGTTCTACATCAACTTGTCTTCTTAAAGGGGTTGCTAAGTATTGTTTTCTAAAATGTTTTTCAGATTGTCTTTGATTTTTAATAGTTGGACCAGGTGCTATACCGTTTACTCTAATCTTTGGAGCTAAACTCATAGCACTAGTTTTAGTTAAAGTATAAAGTCCAGTTTTACTAATTGTGTAAGAAAAAAAGTATGGAGTTAGTTTAAATACTCTTTGATCAATAATATTAATTATATTGT
>CACBEJ010000028.1 GCA_902538255.1 uncultured Pelagibacteraceae bacterium
TAATATACATGTCTTGAAAATCATCATGTTTCACATGTGATATCCCTATAAAAGAATTTTTTTGAATTTTAGTTTTAGAAAACAAGCCCAAACCATCAATTTTAGAGTCTTTTATCGTAAGATTTTTTGGTAACGGTCTATACATCTTTTGTTACCCTATACAAACCTAACCAAGCATTTACGTCTTTACTAGCAATATAGTCTGATTTAAAAAACTCTATTTCTTTCCATTTGTTTTTTTCGTTTAAACTTATGATTTTTTTATCAAACCCATATTCTTCATGAATTCCTTCGTTTATAGTGAAACAAATTAATCCACCTGATTTTGTAATTCTTACAAACTCGTCTAAAGCATTTGGTTTTACATGTCCAAAAGTAAATGTCCCAACACACATAACGGCATCATATGAATTATCTTTTGCTTCAATTGAATTATTAAGATCAACTTTTGTTAATTTTTGATAAAGATTATTTGGAACGGATTCTAATAGAGTTTGTGATAGATCTGCTCCATGAAAATTTTTAAAACCATATTTTTTTAGCTCTAAACCAACTAAACCGGTGCCACACCCAGCATCAAAAATTATAATATCTTTATTCTTCTCATGTTTATAAAAAATTTCTGAGGTCTCTTTAGGTCCTGTATAGTTCCAATCAGCCATATCTTTATTATACTTATCATTGTCTCCCCACTCATCGTAATACTTCATTACTTCGTCGGTGGTTTTAAGTTTATAAATTGGAATTTTGTTTCCTACGTCTTTTTGAGCCATTAACTTCTCATTTTTTGACCACTTGGATCATAAAGTGGATCTTTAATAATTGAACAGTTAAATAAATCTCCATTTATCTCTACTTGAATTTTATTTTTAGATTTTATTTTCTTTTGATCAATAAAGGTAAAGGCCACACTTTTATTAACAAAGTGAGCGAACCCGCCTGAAGTTACATAACCAATACTGTGATCTCCATTCATGACAGCCTCATTATTTGTTACATCAATATCATTTGTCTCAACAATTAATGGTATAAGTTTATTTGAAGAATTTTCCTTTTGTGCACTTTCTTTTCCAATAAATTCTTTATCCCAATTAATAAAAGCATCTAAACCTGTTTCTTTTGCTGTAAAATCTGGTCTATAATCTAACGTCCAAGCTCCCCAATTTTTCTCTAACCTCATTGACATTAAAGCTCTTCCACCAAAAGGTTTAATATTAAATTCTTTTCCAGCTTCCATTAATTCTTCATAAAGTTTTAATTGATAGTGAGGTGCTACATAAATTTCATAACCAAGTTCACCTGTAAATGAAATTCGATTAATGATTGCTGGAACTCCCCCAACAAACATTCTCCTAGAGTCCCTAAATTTAAATTTTTCATTTGAAACATTATCTCTTACAATTTTTTCTAAAACTTTACGTGAGTTAGGTCCTGCAATAGACAGTCCATGATACTCATCAGATCTATTTAGGTAACTTAAGTTAAATTTATCTAAATGACTTTCAAACCAACGTCTATGCATTTCTTGAGCAGCTCCAGAACCAAATACCAAAAATTCATTTTCATCTAAACAAGCTACAGTTAAGTCACCACACAATTTTCCTCTATATGACAACATTGGTGATAAAGATATTCTTCCCGGTTTTGGAAGTCTTCCAGCCATTAAGTGATCTAAAAACTTTCTAGCATCAGGACCTTTGAATTCATGTTTTGAGAAGTTGGCAACTTCGATTAAACCAACATTTTCTCTTACATTTATAACTTCTTTTGAAACATAGTCGTGTGATCTTGATCTTTTAATAGTAGGCTCTTCGTGAGCATCTTTTTTATTGTTTGCAAACCACAAAACATTTTCTAATCCAAAACTATCTCCCATAACAGCACCTTGATTTACAAAACGATCATATAGTGCAGTAGTTTTTTGTTTTCTTCCTTTTGGTAAAGTTTCATTTGGGAAAGTCATAATAAATCTTCGCTCATAATTTTCTGAAGATTTAATGGTTCCATACTGAGGTGAAGCATAATCTCCAAAACGTGCAACATCCATAGCCCAAACATCTATTGAAGGTTCGCCATCAATAATCCATTCAGCAATACATTTTCCAACACCACCACCTTGGCAAAATCCAGCCATAACACCTACTGCAACCCAATAATTTTTCATTCCTGGCACTGGACCAATCAAAGGACTTCCATCTGGACCAAAAGTAAAAGGTCCATTAACAATATTTTTTATTCCAGCCCGCTCTAAGGCTGGCATTCTCTCAAACCCAATTGCCAATCTATCTTCGATATTATCTAATTTTGGTTCAAGTAGTTCATGACCAAAATTCATTGGCGTACCTTCTACTTTCCAAGGAGTTGATTTTGGCTCATAAGTTCCAAGCAACATTCCTTTTCCTTCTTGTCTAAAATAAATATTTCCCTCAAAATCTGTTCCAATAGGTAATCTTTGATCACCCATAGCTTCAATTTCTGGAATAGGTTCAGTGATCAAATAATGATGCTCCATTGGTTGCACTGGAAGATTAAGCCCAGCTAGTTGGCCAACTTCTCTTGCCCACAAACCACCCGCATTAATTACTATTTCAGCATTGATGTTTCCTTTTTCAGTAAAGATATCCCAAGTTCCATCCTCTTTTTGTTTTGTATCTTTAACAACAGTGTGAGTGTAATATTTTCCACCATGAACTTTTGCTGCTTTTGCAAAAGCATAAGTAACTCCAGATGGATCAACTTCACCATCAATAGGATCCCATAATGCTAACAAATATCTAGATGGATCAATTAATGGATGCTTCTTTTTTACCTCTTCTAACGAAATAAATTCTTGATCTAGTCCCATGTATCTTGCTTTTGATCTTTCCCTCTTTAAATAATCAGCCCACACTTCATTTGAGGCTAAATAAAAACCCCCGCTAGGTTTGAATCCAGTTGAGTGGCCAGATTCTTTTTCAATCTCTTTGTAAAGACCTATTGTGTAAGCCATCATTCGAGAAATATTTGGGTCAGATGAAATTACATGAACATTACCTGCAGCATGCCATGAAGAACCTGATGTTAATTCATTTCTCTCAAGTAAAATACAATCCTTTAATCCAAATTTTGATAAATGGTAAAGAATAGAACACCCAACTACACCTCCACCTATGATTACTACTTTAGCATGCTTTTCCATTAATATTTAATTTCCTTATTTACTTTTTTCAAAGATTTATCTGTACCATGATGAAAATGTTTGCTCATGTCAGGCATATATTTCATTGAAATTGGTTTCTTTCCAATTGCAACTGACATTTCTCTGACGTGGTGAGCTTCAGCACCACAACATATACCAATAAAATTTATTTTATTTTTTACACAATCTTTTGCAAATTCTGCCATTTCAAATCTGTTACAAAATAAGTTATCTAAAGCAACTGGAAATGCATTTCCACCTGGAATACAGTCACATCCACGATCAGTGATATTCAAGAAACCAGGTTCTTCTTCAGTAGTCCTGTAAGGAACAGGAAGTCCTGATACATGGCATGAAACTTTATCTCTAACTTTTTTTAAAAGTTTCATTGTCATCTCGGGTCCTCTGTAACAATTTAATCCAACGACATCAGCACCTAAATCCTCCATCATCTTACATGCATCCTCAGCAGTATGACCTTCTCTAGTTTTATCCCCTCTTGGAATTGCAAAATTACAAACCGCAATAAGTCCTGTATCTTTAATTGCTTTTAATGCAATTTTCATTTCATCAGTCCAACTTATTGTTTCAGCAATAACAAAATCAACACCAGCTTCTTTTGCCCATGCAACTTGCTCCTCATACATTTGTTGACACTGTTTATGAGTATCTGCATCACCGGGATCAAATACATTTGTATTTGCTACATCTCCACAAACCATCAAATCTAAATCTTTGAACTCAGCAGCAGTATCCTTTGCAATTTTAAGTGCATTTTTTTGCATTGGTTCTAATAAATGTTCTTTACCAATTATTCTAAGCTTTTCTCTATGACCATAATAAGTAAATGCTTGAACAACATCTGAACCTGCTCTAATAAATTCTCTATGTAACTGAGATACTACCTCTGGATGTTCTAAAACTACTTCTGGAACAAATGGACCTGCTGATAGATAACCTCTTCTTTCCATTGCAAAAAGGTAACCTTCTGCACACATTATTGGGCCTTCATTTAATCTTGTAATTAAATCTTTTTTCATAATTTACCCTCTCATTTTGTTAAGTTGGTTGCAACCCACTTATGAAACATCAAAGTAGGAGTATCCATTACAGGTGAAAAATTTCCACCATTGTAAGCTGGGGAATTTCGCCCGTTTTGCATTCCTTCTATTGCAGTTACATCTTCATTCATAACTTCTTGCCAAAATGCAAAATTTTTTTCTCTTATATCTTTAAACTCATCACTAGATGCACTTTCATCGCCAACATAATATAATTCGAAATGCTCTTTAGTTTTATTGTTAGAAATTGGCTCTAACCAAAATGCATAAAAATGATCAATATGTATTCCTAACATTACGTTTGGATATAATGATATATATTCAGATTTTTCAGAAAGTTCAGTTGGCCAGTTCGGAAAGCATTTAAATTTAATGTTTCCATCGAACTGTTGTGAATATTTATTACTTCCTTGACCTGAAAAATTAAAATTCTCATCTTCAATATGATAGTGGTCTGAAATATTTGAAACTTTATTTAGTTCTGGATGTATCCACGGC
>CACBEJ010000029.1 GCA_902538255.1 uncultured Pelagibacteraceae bacterium
CGGCGACACCACGTCTTCCAGTTGTAAATGTTGAGTCCTCAACGGCAACATCATCGTTAGTAATGATGCTATCATTTTTACCTGAGTACATTTCTGCACCCATTTGAAAATTCATAATATCTCCAGAATAATTTTTAACTATAAACAAAACACCAGCTCCGCTGTCCACATGCTCAGCAGCTGCTTGCATTTGATCTGGAGTGGGTGCAGAAAAAACAAAACCTGGACATGCTGCATCTAGCATACCATGACCAACAAAACCACCGTGCATAGGTTCATGACCACTTCCTCCACCTGAAATTAAAGACACTTTTCCTTCTTTAGTTTTTGTCTTTCTAGAAATGAAGTTTGGCTCAAAATTTACTTTGATTATATCATTATGCGCTTTACCAAATCCATTAAGACTTTCTTTTAAAAAATCGTCAACATTATTTATAAATTTTTTCATATTTCCTCCTATTTGTTAATTAGTGATTTGCATATT
Organism: uncultured Pelagibacteraceae bacterium; assembly: GCA_902538255.1. GTDB lineage: Bacteria > Pseudomonadota > Alphaproteobacteria > Pelagibacterales > Pelagibacteraceae > Pelagibacter. Next base: position 485 of record CACBEJ010000029.1, read on the forward strand.
GTATCGATTATAAGTTGTGATGAACGAGCGCCTGGATCTATATGACCTTTGGCACGTTCTCCTAAAAATGAAGCTCTACCTTTGGTAGCAAGCATGTCTTTAGTTGATAACATTCTGTCTTCAGCAATTTTTATTATCTCACTTAACCCTTCTTGCATATTCGCATTACTACTTTTTAATTCATTAAGTTTTTCTGATATTGGAATTAAAACATCCATCATTGTTTTTTCTCCAACATCTGCTTTTCCTCTTTCTTTCATTGCATTAATTCCTGTTATGACCATTTCACATGCTTTGTTAAAATCTATATTTTTATCTAGATCTGGTGTTTTAGCCATAGACATGAAGAAAGTTCCAAACAAAGCTCCAGAGGAGCCACCTATACCTGACAAGACTTTCATAGCGATCATATTTAAACCTTTTTGCAAAGGTAGGTTTTTAATATCATTTTCAAGCTCAACTACTAACTTAAGACCTCTTTGCACATTAAATATATGATCCCCGTCCCCAATATTTTGATCTAGTGCTTCAATTTCTGCTGCATTTTCATCAATGACTATTTGAATATTTTTTGCTTGAGAAATTAAAAAACTAACGCTCATATATCCTTTGGTCTACGTTATCAAATTTTAAAACTTTATTTGTATTAAAGTCAAAATTAATTTTTTCATTAATTGACGATTTATAGCTACCCTGAATTGATGCTAATATTTCATTATCTTGAAAATTAATAGCCACAACAGTCTCTGAACCTAAATTTTCTATAGAAATAACCCTTCCTTCGTATGGTCCGTCACCTAACTCTATATTTTCCGGCCTTAGTCCAATTTTTGGTATGTTGTTATCTAGTTTAAATAAAGAACCAGGTAAAATATTTATTTTTGGTGACCCCAATCTTTGGGATACATAAATTGAATTTGGATTTTCATAAATTTCTTCAGGAGTTCCGATTTGAACAATTTTGCCTTCTTTTAAAACTCCAATTTTATCTGCCAATGTTGTTGCCTCAGCTTGATCATGTGTAACATACAAAATAGTAGCGTTTAGATTTAATTGAATATTTTTTAATTCAACTCTAAGTGTTTCTCTCAGTTTAGCATCTAATGAAGATAGTGGCTCATCCATTAAATAGATATTTGGTTCACGAACAAGAGCTCTACCGATAGCTACTCTTTGCATTTCTCCACCCGAAAGTTGAGTTGCTTTATTTTTTAATTTGTTTGTAATTTTGAGCATTTCAGCAATTTTCTCAACTTTATTTTTTATTTCTTCCTCAGGAAGTTTTCTCATCGGTGACCTTAATGGAAAAGCAAGATTTTCATAAACAGTATAATGAGGATAAAGAGAGTATTGTTGAAAAACAAAAGTCACATCTCTTGAAGCAGGTTGATCATGAGTTATATTTTCATCATTAAATAATACATCCCCAGAATCAATTTTCTCTAAACCAGCTATACATCTAAGTGTTGTAGTTTTCCCAGCACCAGATGGACCTAATAATACAAAAAATTGACCATCTTCAATTGTAAGATTTATATCCTCCAAAGCTTTAATTTTTTTATTATAAGTTTTAAATAATTTTTTTAATTCCACTTTTGCCATTATTTTATAAACTCACTGTTTAAAGATTTGTCTGTTTGACCGTCAAAAATAATAATATTGTTATTTAAAGGTTTAACCTGAACATTTTCATTCAATTTAACATTAACAGAAATATCTGTTTTAACTTTAATTTCACCCAAACTTGTTTTAATTGTAATTATTTTTCTTGATCCTAAGTACTCTACTCCAAAAACTGCCCCTTTAAGACCTTCATTATTATTTAGAGTTAAATTTTCTGGACGTATGCCAAAAAAATTTTTACTTCCTTTTGAATCCTCAAGTTGTTTGGGAATATCAAATTTAGCACCTTCGATATTTACAAAAGATTGGTCTTTAGAAATTCCTTCATTAACTTCAAAAAAGTTCATACCTGGAGATCCTATAAATGAGGCTACAAATTTAGTTTTAGGTTTATTATAAATAATATTAGGCTCATCGGCTTGTAATATTTCACCGCCATCCATAACTGCAATTCGGTCAGCTAATGACATTGCTTCTAACTGATCATGAGTTACATAAACTGTAGTTGCTGCAATATCTAAATGTAGTTTTTTTAATTCTAGGCACATTAATTCCCTAAATTCAGCATCTAAAGTTCCCAATGGCTCGTCCATTAAAAATGCTTTTGGTCTCCTAACAAGCGCTCTACCTAAAGCCACCCGTTGTCTATCTCCTCCTGAAAGCGAGGAAATGTTAGAATTTAAAATATGATCAATTCTTAAAAGTTTTGCTGCTTCTTCAACTCTAATTTTGATATCACTTTTTTTATAACCTTGCATTTTTAGAGGAAATGATAAGTTATTTCTTACATTCATGTGTGGATAGAGGGCAAATAATTGAAAAACAAAAGCAATATCTCTTTCTGATGCTCTTAACATTCCAACCTCCTCATCTCCAAGATATATCTCACCAGATGTAGGTAATTCTAATCCTGCAATCATTCGAAGTGTTGTAGTTTTTCCACAACCCGAGGGTCCAAGTAGAACAAAGAACTCTTTATCATTAATCGTTAAATTAGAATTTTTAACTGCAGTAAAATCTCCAAATGATTTTTGTAAATTTACTATTTTAATTTGAGACATATTAATCTGGAAAGTGGCTTGTGATTATGAAACCTATAGTTCCTACTAAAATTACAATAAAAGAATAAGTAAACATCCACATCGCAAATGGTTGTAACAACATGAAAACCCCAATTAAAATTAATATTGTCGATAAGTTTTCCCAATAGACTCTTCTAAATATTTTTCTCATTAATGACCTTTCTTCTTGCATTATTTTCTTACTGCTCCAAAGGTAATACCTCTTAAAAGATGTTTTCTTAAAATTATTGTAAAAATCATAACAGGTAATAGAAATAAAGTTGTTCCGGCGCCAATTGCTGGCCAATCAAGACCACCTTCACCAATGATCGTAGGAATAAATGGTGGAGCTGTTTGCGCATTGAATTGGGTTAATAAAACAGCAAAAGCGTATTCATTCCATGAAAAAATCATACAAAAAATTGCGGTTGCAGCTATGCCAGTCATAGCTTGTGGAAGAACAACTTTAAAGAAAGCTTGAAGTCTAGAATAACCATCAATCATGGCTGCTTCTTCATATTCTTTAGGAATTTCATCCATAAATCCTTTTAATAACCATACTGCTAAACTTAAGTTTACAACCGTATACAATATGATCATTCCAAGATGAGTATCCCCAAGACCTAATTTTCTATACATGATAAATATAGGAACAGCCACCGCTATCGGGGGAAACATCCTGGTTGAAAGAATAAAAAATAACAAATCATCTTTTAAAGGAACTCTAAACCTTGAAAATGCATATGCAGCCAATGCTCCTAAAAATACAGATGCGAACGTTGAACCAAATCCAATTATCATTGAATTTGAGTATCTACCCAAAAATTTTGATGGTCCTGTTATAACCATTTCTCTACTTCTAACTAGTTCTTCATACCAATTTTTTGGGGGAGGTAATGAATCAAGGTATTCCTGTGACTGTCTTGACCTATTAGTAAACAAGTTAACATATCCTTCAAGTGATGGTTCAAATAGAACTTCAGGTGGATATGAAATAGCACTATCAACATTTTTAAAACTTGTCATTACCATCCAAGATATTGGTATCAAAGTAATTACAGCATAAACTATGATAATAGCAGCAGCCATTTTTTTTGAAAATGACGAAGGTTCCAAATATGATCTAGAAGTATCCATCAGCGCTCCTTTATTTTATTCATCACTTTTACGTAGACATTTCCGAAACCAAATATGGTAACAAAAAGAATAACAGCAAATGCTGAGCTGTAACCTGTTTTCCATTTTTCAAACGCTTCTCTTTTTAAGTTAATTGAGGCAAGCTCTGTAGCGGAGCCGGGTCCTCCAGAGGTGAGTTCAACAACCATGTCAAACATTTTAAAATTCTCAATCCCTCTAAAAAGCAAAGCTAGTAATAAAAATGGTAGAACAGAAGGCAAAGTAATATATATGAATTGCTGCCATTTACTAGCTCTATCAACTTCTGCTGCTTCATATAAATAATTTGGCACAGATCTTAGACCTGCTAAGCAAATTAACATTG
>CACBEJ010000030.1 GCA_902538255.1 uncultured Pelagibacteraceae bacterium
TTAACCACATCATTTCAGGCTCAGTACCAACTCTTAATTCTAGACCATGTTTTTTCTTAAATTCATCCATAAAAATTCTTAGATTTCCTCTGCAGTCTGAAGTTAAATGACCACCTGGATTTTTTCTTTCTTCTCTGTTTCTAAAACAAGTTACAAATACTCTTCCAACTCTTTTATCCCATGGTAATTGAACAAAAGTTTCAGGATCAGGTATTCCAACAAGTTCCATAGCTTCTGGACCATAGCCAATGTAATTATTGTGACGATCTAAAAATAAGTTTGCAGTTGCTCCGTAAACTAATTGAAATCCTTTTTCTGCAGTTCTTTCCCAATGATCTGCAGGTATACCCTTACCAACAACTCTACCTGTCACAGAAATGAATTGATAATAAATATACGTGATGCCAAGTTCATTAATTTTTTCTCTGACTTTTTTAACCAATTTTGCTCTACCTGGCTGATTAACGTGTTTCTCTAGATCTGTCATTTTCACCCCTCAATGAATTTAATTTATTCAAACGTAGCTGAAAAATTTATTTGTGTCTAGGCTTAGAGTCTAGCTCCAAGGAAACGGACTGTTCGAAGTAGGGTGAAGTTCTCCCTTCTCGTAACGGTTGAATCTAAATGGTTTTAACAAATCACTTTCAGTACCAAGAATTTCTTTTGCAACAAGCTCACCAACACCGATCATCTTGTATCCGTGGTTTGCATCTGCAATCATGTAAACGTTTTCAAAAAACCTATCAAAGATTGGAAAAGAGTCTGGCGTCATGCATCCAAGACCACCCGATGGTCCTTTTCTATACAAATCAGATTTACCTTCAAATCTTTTTTGACAATGTGCTAACGCTGAACACCACATTTCACTAAATGCATCAGTTGTTTGATACTCAGGAGACTCAATTCCATAAGGATCAACGTTAACTTGATCAAAATGTTTTTTAACTATGTATGGTGAAGTTCCACCTTGAACACCTAATCCATCTATATCAGGTTTATAATAAATTCCCCAAATTTTATCTGTTAATAATTTTTTAGTTTTGTCTGAATATAACGGAGCAGTCGAATCAACATGAATTACAGGTGGTTGCTTTCCATCATTTGTTTTTAGAAAATCTGGTTCAACACCAATCACACCCTCTTGTAGCATCCAATATGTCCACATCTCAGTTTCATGCATTTTACCATCTTTGTCCTTGATGTTTGCTGTTTTAGGTAGTTCTAACATGTTCCAAAAATCTCTAGCCCATGGACCTGCCCCAATTACAACTTGTTCACATTCAATTATGCCTTTGTCAGTTTCTACTCCAGTAACAGCCTGACTGTTACTTCCTTTTTTGAAACCTGTTACCTTTACACCTTTCATTACTTGCACACCATTTGATGTAGATTTACTCTCAAGTGCCTTAATTGAATCTTTATTAAATGCGTATCCACCTTTTTTTTCATGAAGTACAGAAGTGATACCTTTTGCCTGCCAATCATCAAAAATACCCTTCATATAATTTGAACAATCTTTTTCACCTTCTATAAATACTGACTCGTATCCAATAGCTTTTTGTTGTTCGTAAATAGTTGCAACATCTTCGTGCATTACCTCAGGTGATATTTGCATATAACCAACTGGATTGTATTTAAATGCTTTAGGATCACTCTCCCAAACAGAAACTGAATGAGCCATTAATTCTCTCATTGCTGGTTGGAAATAATTATTTCTTACAACACCACACGCAATTCCACTTGCACCAGCAGCGGTATCTTTTTTTTCTAATACAATTATGTCGCCAGGATTTTTATAAGTTTCTGAAAGCTTCCAAGCAGTACTTAGACCATGTATACCACCACCGATTATAACTACTTTAGCCTTTGAAGGTAATGTCGTCATAGCAAAACCTTATTTTTTAGAAGGAGTGATTAATATAATTTTTTATAGAACTAAAAATTATATATAAAAAATAGATACTTAAATTTTTATAAAAAATTGGCTAATAACTTATGTTTTTTAAAGTGACCAAATAATCATTAAACTCTTTTATAAATGATTCACTTGGCATTATATTTTTTATTCTTTGGTCTGCTGAAGTTTTTTCAAGTCTAAAGAATCCTTTTTCACAAGCTTCGGTGATTATTAAAGCTGATTTAGGTCGAGAAGTTTTAAAAAGTTTTGTTTTTAATTCTTCTACTGATAATTTTTTACCTTCTTTATAAGCAGACATTACTAGCAACATCATATGATAGTGTGAAGGTGATTTTCTAAAAAAATAATTGCTTGATGTATGGGATTGCCTCATTTGATCCTCCCAAAAATCTAAGAGTGTTTTTTTTTCTTTGGGCATTACTTTTCTTTATGCTCTCACTCTTGACTTTGTTGGATCATAAAATGGAAACTCAACCACCTTTGCACTAATTCGTTTTTGGTGTCCATCTATTTTTCCAACTTCAACTTCTGTACCTATATCCGAATACTGTAAATCAATTCTGCATAGAGCAACATTTTTATTTAAGTTTGATGATAAACATCCACTAGTAACAATACCTACTTGTGATCTGCCTATATGAACACAGTCACCATGACCTGCAATTTCTTTTCCTATAAGTTCTAAACCAACAAGTTTTTTTTGTGGATTGGCTTTTCGTTTAATTAATTCCTCTTTACCAATAAAATCCTCTTCTTTTGTTTTTAAAGGTACTGCAAACCCTATGCCAGCTTCAAAAGGATCTTGTTGTCCATCGAATTCATTTCCAAATAAAATTAATCCTGCTTCAATTCTAAGTTTATCTAATGCAGCAAATCCAGCTGGTATCAAACCATCATCCTTTCCAGCTTCCATTAATTTATCCCAAACCTCAGGAGCGTGTTTTGGATGACACCATATTTCAAATCCAAGTTCACCTGTATATCCAGTTCTTGAGACAATTAGAGGAATTCCTTGCAACTCTTCTATTCTGCAAATGGTAAATCTAAACCAACTTAATTCATCTATCGATGGTTGAGTTGGCGGAGTAAAAATAATTTTTTTTAAAATTTCTCTACTTTTTGGACCCTGCAAAGAAACATTACTTATTTGGTCAGTAGAATTTTTAATATTAGCATTAAAATTTTTTTTCTTAGCAATTTCTTTTAACCATTCTCCAGCGTATTCGTCGCCACAAATCCATCTAAAACCTGTTTCACTTAATTTTAGAAGAGTTCCATCATCAAACATCATTCCATTTTCATAACACATTGCTGAATAAACCACCTGACCTACAGAAAGTTTTTTTATATTTCTTGTAAGAGTATAGTTCATTAATTCTTCAGCATCGGGACCTATTATTTCAAATTTTCTTAATGATGATAAATCAATTAGCACTGCATTATTTCTGCAAGCATTATATTCATTGACTAACCCATGTTTAGTATAATCATTTGGTAACCAAAAACCCCTGGCATCAACAAAGTTTCTAGTTAGCTTTGAGGTTCTTTCATAAAATCCTGAATTTCTAGTTAATTTTTTTTCTGAGTCTGTTTTCATTCGAAAGGCAAATGATTTACTGAATTCTTTATTTTTATCATAAGTTCTAACAAAAATATCAGTAGGTTTCCATGAATTACAAGCATCAATATCACTAGGACAAGCAGTTGTACCAATTGTTAAATCCTTCAGAGCTCTAAACATTACATAATCTCCTGGTCTAGAATAAGACTCGTCAGATATGACAGAATTTAAACCTGCAGCAGAAGTATTAAAGAAAAGGTTAATTGCATGCCAACCTTTTTGTTTCTGTACCCCAAATTTTGACATGCTTTCAGTCAAATTATCAGAACAGTTTGGATGGCCAAAATATCCTGCGTCTTCATAATATTTTGAAGTACATGCTAGATTAAAAGTATCATGTTTACCTACAGTATCTCTTATAACTTCAACAAGAGGCTCGTGGTCTGTATCATAAAATTTAGAATGTAATCCAGGTCCAGGAAAAGTGTTTCCCATAAATGTTCTTGTAGTTTGCCAGTCCAATCCTTTTTCAATTCCTTTTTCTAATTTTCTTGTGTCAAATGCCACGAAGTCGGAACACTGTCTGCCAGTTGGACTTATAATTTGGATATAATCTCCTTCTTTTACTTTGTAAGATATAGAAGTTTCTTTATTTATATTTTCTTCATATAAAGGTTCAAAAACTGGATCTGGGATCACATTTAATTCTTTATCATTTAAAATTTGCGATCGCTTAATAAAAATTGTTAAATCACTAGGAGGATTTTGATTTGTTACATCCATATCCTCACTAGGTGCTGCAAAAATAGCATAACACTTGTCTTTTGATTTTAATTTTAAGCTTTCTCCTGCTTT
>CACBEJ010000031.1 GCA_902538255.1 uncultured Pelagibacteraceae bacterium
CCTAAATATCTATCACCAATGGTTACCTTTGTTTTCATTACTTTATTTTTTTCATCTACTTTATAAATAAAAACATTTTCACCTTCGACAATTGTACTAGTGTCAGGAGCACTTAAGCCATTTCTTACATCATACTTAATTGATATTTCTAAAAATGAGCCAGGTAATATTTCACCTGATGAATTGTCCATCTTAATTCTTGTTGCTAAAGATCTTGTATCTTCACTTATCCTGCTAGCAAAAGAGTCCACCTCACCTTTATAAATTTTATTTTTATATCCAGAAAATTTAACATCAACCGGCAGACCAACTTTAATAAATGGTACAAAAATTTCAGGTATATCTACGTCACAATATATTGAGCTAGTATCTTCAAGATTAATTAATATTGAAGACTTTGAAACCTCTATATCTTCTGAAAATTCTCTTTTTCCAATAACACCATCAAATTGAGCAATAACTTCTCGATTTTTAAGTTCAGCAATTACATCACCCTTTTTAACTTTTTGATTAAATTTTATAGGTTTTAATATTTCATATTTTTCAATTTTAAATGATTGTGTTCGAATAGGAGTTGCAGTCCCATAGGTACTAACAACATTTTCAAAAACTCTCTCTTGAGTAGTAGTTATTATTATTCCAGGAGGCGGTCTTTTACTAAATTTTTTTTTGAAATGATTCCCTATCATTGTTCTTCCAATGATCACTGTTGCAATGATTAAGAAAAATATGATTACTATGCTTGTTATTTTTGTAGATGTTTTCATAAGTTAATTTTTTCCGTATTCAGCCCAAGAGCCATCGTAAATTGTCGGCATATATTTAGCATTTATTAAAGAATAAGCTAGTGCCAATACACTTGCAGTCACTCCAGAACCACATGAAAATACTAGATTTTTATCATGGTCAAATTTAATGGACTTAAATTTTTCCATTATTTTTTCTTTACTGACGAAAGTATGGTCTTCGTTTACTAATTCAGAAAAGGGTAGGCAAAAAGAATTTTTTATTGAACCACTTCTGATACCTTTCCTTGGTTCAGCAACTTTGCCTTCAAATCTCTCTCTACTTCTTGCATCAACAACATTAAATTCTTGTGAATTAATATTTTCATTGATTTGTTTTTTATTTTTAACAAGTTCTTTATTTTCTTTACATATATACTTTGAAGTTTGATGGGTTACTTCTTTGTTATCTGTAGGTTTATTTTCTTTTTTCCATTTTTTTAATCCACCATCCAGAACATGAACTAGTTTAGGATTATGTCCATAATAAATTAAATTGTACCAACATCTGCAAGAACTTATTACATCAGAATTATCGTAAATTACTATTTGATCATTATTTTCTATACCCATGTTACTCATTATCTTTTCCCAGGATTTAGTATCAGTAAGCATATGTGGTAAATCAGTATCTAATTTTGAATTTTTATAGAAATCAAAAAAAATAGCATTTGGAATATGTTCTTCATTATACTCATCAAAACCATTTCTTTGTGTTTGAGGCATATGCCATGAGCAATCTATTATTTTTACTTTGTTAATATTACTTTCTAACCAGCTTGTATCAACCAAAGACATTTTATCTTTTTTCCAAATACCTTTGATGATATTCTTCAGCTGTACAATAATTTTTAACTAAAGAAATTTTTGTTACAACTCTCCCTGATAATTTAATATTCATTTTTTCAACCATTTTTTCAGCAATAATTTTTTGTTGGTTATTTAAATAAAATATTTCACTTCTGTACTGAGTTCCAAAATCCGGGCCTTGAGAATTTAAAGTTGTTGGGTCATGAATTTCAAAAAAGTATTCAAGAATTTTTTCATATGTGATAATTTTAGGATCAAAATCTAATTTGACTACTTCGGCATGATTTGTAGTACCTGTGCATACTTCTTTATAATTAGTTTCAGAGTTATGACCCCCACAATAACCTACTTCAGTTTTTATAATGCCATCAAGTTTACTGAACTTTATTTCAGGTCCCCAAAAACATCCCAACCCTAAAATTGCTATTTCCATTGATAAATAACTTAATTAATTTAAAAGTTAATCATATGCTATCAAAAAATCAATTAGGCTTTTTTTACATGTTCATATCTGTATGCGCGTTTTCACTTATGGATGTAATTGTTAAATGGTCTGATGATTATCCAGTAGGACAAGTGTTATTCTTTAGAGGTTTTTGTGGAATTATTCCAATTTTATTTTTAATTCCAAAGGATAGATATTTTGATTTCTATAAAACAGCTAGACCTTTTCTTCATTTTAAAAGGTGCTTAGCTGGATTGATCGCTTTGGTTTCTATATTTATCGCTTTAAGAAATTTACCATTGGCAACAGTTGTGAGCATAACCTTTGCTGCACCAATATTTACAACTATATTTTCAATATTTTTGTTAAATGAAAAAGTTGGTTTATACAGATGGCTGGCGGTATTAGTTGGCTTTATTGGTATAATTATCATATCTGAACCTGGATTTAGTTCACTTAACTTTTATTACATTTATCCAATAATATTTTGTTTAGGATTATCATATGTCGCTATTGCAATAAGAAAATTGTCTACTACAGAGCCAGTGTGGTTAATTAGTTTTTTCTTTTCCTTTTCTATAATGCTTCTAAGTTTTTTGTCTTTTTATCAAAAATGGATTCTTCCAAGTTTATTTGATTTATTTTTATTATCTCTTATTGGAATATTGGGCGGCCTTGCAAATTTATGGCTATCTCAATCTTATAAATTATCTGAAGTCAGCCTAGTGACACCGTTAAAATATCTCGCTTTAATATTTGCAATTATTTTTGGTTATTTTATTTGGGATGAAATACCAACATTTAAAACTTTGATAGGTGCTGGATTAGTAATTTTATCTTCGTTTATTATTTTTAGAAGAGAGATAGTTTTAAAAAAACGTCTATCTACATCTAGACATGAGTAAAACCCCATCATATTGGATTAAAGCAAAAAAATACTTGTCAAAAAAAGATAAAGTAATGTCATCACTAATTAAACATTATAAATCTCCAACAGAGAAAGTTCTTACTTCAAGAAAAGATATTTTCTTTTCACTTTGTAAAAGTATTATTGGTCAGCAAATTAGTGTTACAGCAGCAAATTCAGTTTTTTTAAAATTTAAAAAAAAATGTAAAAATAAAATTAATGCAAGAACAGTTAATAAATTATCTCCTTCTCAGCTAAAAAGCTGTGGGTTAAGCAGACAAAAAGTAAAAGGTATTAAAAGTTTGGCTAAGCAAGTTTTGAATAAAGAATTTAATTCAAGACTTATCTCAAAAATGTCAGATGAGGATGCTATCGTTTATCTTTCAAAACTTAGACAAATAGGAAGATGGTCTGCAGAGATGATTTTGTTATTCACATATAACCGTCCAAATATTTGGCCAGTTCAGGATATTGGTTTATTAAGAGCTATTTCAAAAAATTACAATAAAAAATATTTACCACCAGAAAGTTATGTAAAATATTTAAATAAGCGATTTTCACCTTATTGTTCAGTTGCAACTTGGTATTTATGGAGAAGTATAGACCCTGAACCTATTCAATATTAATCTCCCTCAACTATTTGATGATGTCGTTTAGCATATTTTTCAAGAATATCATGGGCCTCTTGATACTCAGTAGAGTCATAACAATCAATTGCGCTATTAAAATTTGGAAATTCTACTACCACTACTCTAGGGGAATTAATTCCATCATTTTTTCTGCTCTTTCCACCTCTAACAAGAAATTTACCAGAGAATTTTTCTACAGCTAACTTTGATTTGATTGCGTATTCTTTTAATTTTTCTTCACTATAAATTTTTTCGTATATACATACCCAATAACCTTTTTTCATATTAATTAATCCAATCTTTGTATTTATCAATATTTTCTAAAATATATGATGGTAATTTATTCAAAGGATGTTCAACAAGTTTATTACCACTTCCTATTTTGTTTATTTTTTTATCTACATTAAGATCATAAATTGCTTGTTTATTTTTAATTATATCTTCAATTTCGCTTTCAGATATGGGATTTAAATCAAATTCTCGGTGATGAAGATAAGATTTTAGTTTATATTCAATTTCTGCAGCAGTTTTTATATTTGAGAAATGCCATCCACCATTATTTATAAATTTAATATTAATATATTTTTTTTCTGAAAATAAAGTGTCAAGTCTGAAAAATGAGTATTTTTTATCTTTAACATTTCTTAACCATTGAGGAGATTTTAAATATTTTTTTCTGCAGGCCTTTGATCCAGACCAAATCAGGTCTGGCAATCTCAAATTTAATTTATAGTAGAACATGTCTTGTT
>CACBEJ010000032.1 GCA_902538255.1 uncultured Pelagibacteraceae bacterium
GTCTACAACATTAAAAAATGAAGATTTGTAAACCTTTTTTGGATTGTATTTCAATTTTCTTAGATTGTTTTTGATTGTCACATACCTATCATAATCAATATCTAGTGGTCTAAAATCTGGATTTACAACTTTATTATCAGCTCTCTTATATTTAATATTTTTCTCAATTTTTACTTTATTCATAGGATCATCCCATAAAGGAGAATTATCGTATCCACTTTCCCAAGGATGTAAAATAGATACTAAACCTGTTTTTTTTGGATCTCTAAATTTAATTAACCATTCATGAAATTTATTTATTTTTTTAATTAATTTTTTTATATTTAAAAGTTGAGTTTTATTAATTTTATTTTTAACTAAAATTTCCTTTAAGATTGTTGCTAATATTGGTGGTTGAGTTATTCCAGATGAATGAATTTTGTTACCGCATTTCCAGGCAGTGTAATTTGGATAATAATTTGTATTTGTGTTATGAAATAAAATATGTGGAACCATTCCATCCTTCCATTGTCCATCTAATAATGTATTAATTTCTTTTAATGCAAAATTTAAATTAAAGTAAGAATATCCTAAAGCTATAAATCCAGAGTCCCAATTCCACTGAGCTGGATAAAGTTTGTTATTAGTTGGCAAAGTATAACCTCTCCTTCTATTGCCAAGTAAAGTTTTTTTTGCTTTATTAATTGAAATTTTCATTAACCCTTCACACTTCCGGCCGTTAGACCACTTACTAGATATTTTTCAAAATAAACAAATATAAACAATACGGGCAATGTAACAACAACTGATCCTGCCATTAGATATTGTCTTGGGGTTTCAGCATCACCACTTAAATATTGAATTGCCCTTGATAGTGTAAATGAATTAGGATTATCCAAGAACATTAAAGAAAATAAAAACTCATTCCATGCAATCATAAATACATATAATGCTACAGAAGAAATAGCAGGGATACTTAGAGGAATTATAATTTTTGTTATAATTCCGAACCAGCTTAATTTGTCCAATATTGCTGCTTCCTCTAATTCTTTAGGTATGCTTTTAAAATAACCTTGCAGCATATAAATTGCTACTGGGAGTGTCGTTGCTGTGTAAACTATCAATAAACCTTCTATTGAATTTCGTAATCCTAATTGACTAAAAATTGTGTAAAGTGGAATTACAAGCACAATTGCTGGAAACATATATATTATAAGTATGGATGTAGACAAAAATGTTTTTCCAAAAAAATTCAATCTTGCAACTGCGTAAGCTGCAGGAATTGCAAAAAGAAGGGTTATAATAACTGTACCCACAGAAACAATTGTACTAGTCAAAATATACTTACCAAATTTATAGGATTTAAAAATAACAAAGTAGGATTTAAATAAATCTTTCATATCTTGCCCAAAGTTAATACTGAAATCTAAAGGATTTACCAACAATGCAATCTGTGTCTTAAAACTCGTGACCAACATCATGTAAAATGGAAATAATATTACGAATGAAAAAAATAAAATTCCAAATAAAGTTAAAAAGTCAAATAAAATTACTTGAGTTGAGTGCTCTTCTTTTAAACCTTTAAAACTATATTTGCCAATTTTATAACTAAAGAAATATAATATTAAAAATACTCCCACATTATACCAAATAGGTAATTTTTGAATTAAATAACCATCACAAAAAACAAATATTGATGAAAAAATTATTGATTTATATATTGATTTAATTCTATTAGCTATTCCAAGGTGAGCTAATGATATTAAAAATCCTAAAATAAAAAGTACTTCTATGTTAAAACTATTGATGTTTAAACCCTGTAACGTAGCTAATATTTTCCAGATTGAAATTAAAAAAATTAAGAAAAAACTAGAAATTAATGAAAATATAATTATGTTCTTAATTCTCATCTACCCTCTTTCCTAAAAGTCTGAAATAAAAAAACATAAACATTAAAAGCAATACAACAATTACTATTGAAACAGCTGAGCCCATTCCAATATCTGATATTGCAAAACCTTGCTGATAAACATTTATTGGCAAAGTTCTAGTTCCAGATGCCCCTCCGGTTAATAAAAAAACATCCTCAAATTTATTAAAATTCCATATAAATCTAATCATAAAAAGAATTGAAATTACTGCAGTAATTTGAGGAAGTGTAATTTTAAAAAACTTTTGAAAAGGACTAGCACCATCAACATCAGCAGCTTCATATAATTCTTTTGGTATGGCTTGGAGTCTTGCAAGAATAAATAAAAAGGCTAAAGGGAAATACCTCCAAATTTCAAACATTATAACTGTTGTAAGTGCTAATCTTAATTTAAAATCAAAACCAAAAATACCAATTTCAATATATTTTTGTCCAAGTAAATTTATTGGAGTTTCAATAATTTGATAATTCAATAACAAACTATTAAGTGTCCCACTGTTTGGGTCCAATAGTAGTTCCCAAGTGTAAGCTAAAGCGACAACTGGAGCAACATAAGGGAAAAGTAAAACACTTCTCATAAAAGTTCTTCCAAAAAATTTTTGGTTAACCATTTGAGCAGTTAAAATACCAAATACAATAGACCCAACCGTTCCAAAAAATGTGTAATAAAAAGTTGTAAGTAGTAAATCTAGAAATTCATTCTCAAATAAAACTTTTTTAAAATTTTTAAGAGTAAAGTTGGTATTAAGTAATATATTATCCGATTTCCCATCTAGTTTTGGTTTAATAGATTTTAGGGTTTTTTTATCAATTTTTGATCCATCATTTGTTGATAAAATTACTTGAAAATTTTCCTTATATTTAGCTGGCCAATTGCCAAATTCACATTTTAATGAGGACTTTATATATTCACATCTTGAGTCTAAATTTTCAATTCGAAAATTTTTTGGAAAATTATCTTTAAATGAAACATCTCTGATTTCTTGAAGTAATGAGCTATTTCTTAATTTATATAATATTTTTATTTTGAAAGGCTCATCGGAGATAGATTTTACAATTTTTTTTGCTCTTGGTTCAGGAATTCTTATATCTTTTAACTCAACTTCTTTAAAACTGATCCAGACATTTGCAAAAATTGGAAAAAGAATTATTGCAAAAACTAAAAGGACTGCAGGTAATGTTAATATGTATGCAGTTTTTTTTTCTGTATTTGCTAAAGTGTCATTCATAAAAAAAGCGGATAATTAATATTATCCGCTTTTTTATTATAATTAAATTATTTGAATTTAGCTAATGAGTCGTTAATCATTTTAACAGCCTCATCAACATCTATTTGATCATCAATATAAAGTCTAGTGATTCTGTTTATAAACTGAGAATTTATGACTTTTGATGCTCTTGATAGTTCACCTTCTTTAACACCCCATCTATTTGCAGTATCTAGACCAGCTACTATATTGTTTATAACATCTGGGTCATAAAGATCTGACAAAGGAGCTTTTCTATCAACTCCTACAGGTAGTTTACTCCATGCTTTTGTGAAAGCCTCAGGGTCACTAGAATTTCCTCTTCTTACAGGAAATTTACCTTCTGGAGCAATAGATAGTGTGCTTGCGTAACCTTCATCCATAGAGTACATGACAAATTGTTTAGCTTCATCAGTATCAGCATCAGCCGTTATACCAAAATATCTAATATCTGCCCATGCAGCACCTTTTTTATTACTAGGCCCACTAAAATTAGTAATGAAACCAGTTTTAGATGCTAGTTCAGGTGATGTTGGATCACTATTAATTGTTGGTGGAGCTGAGTCTCTTAAACCAGCAAGTTCATCCATAATGAATGGAGACCAAATAATCATAGGAGTTTTACCTGCAAAGTAAAGTGCTCTAGATTGTTTCCAGTATAATTCTCCTGGAGGACTTGCTTTAGCAATTACTTTATAAAACTCTAATGCTTCTTTTAGTTTTTTACCTTGTTTCTTGATACCGCCTTTTTTTACAATATTAACACCGTTTGCTAAAAGAACATGCTCTAAAACCTGACTCATGAAATTTTCATCAGTTTTTGTTGCAGCAACAAAACCAAATATGCCGTTTTGTTTTGATAATTTTTCAACCGCAGCAACAATGTTTGCATAACTTGTTGGTGGTGCTAAATCCGCATTTTCAAAAAGGTCTTTTCTATAAACAACCATTTGTGTCCAACCATCGACCGGAACAGCTGCAATCTTTGAACCCTTTTTAGCCATGTTAAGTG
>CACBEJ010000033.1 GCA_902538255.1 uncultured Pelagibacteraceae bacterium
ACTTCCTCGATTTTAACTTCTTTGGTTTTCAATGGTTTCTTTAAAGGTTTAAGGATATTTATAGATATTTTCTTTTGAATTTCTTCTTTACTTAAAACAGGTTTTTTTAAGGGTACAACTGAATTGATTTCAGCGAAAAGATTATTTGAAAATATTAATATTGATACAGTGAAAACTACAAATAATATTTTTCTGAGCATAATCTTTTAGTATATGAATCCTCAAACTATGTTATAAGTATTTATGTTTAAAGGATCAAATGTTGCTTTAATTACACCATTCAAAAATAATGGTCTAGATGAGGAAGCATATATAAAATTAATCCATTTCCACATTGATAATGGTACTAATGGACTTGTTCCAGCCGGTACAACAGGTGAATCTCCTACACTAAGTCATGATGAACATCAAAAAGTAATAGATTTATGCATAAAAGAAAGTAACGGAAAACTTCCAGTAATTGCCGGAACAGGGTCTAACTCAACAGAGGAAGCGATTTCTTTAACCACTCACGCAGAAAAAGCAGGAGCTAATGGAGCTTTGATAGTTACTCCTTATTACAATAAGCCGACGCAAGAAGGCTTGTATCAACATTATAAAGCAATTAATGACAAGTGTGGAATTCCAATTATAATTTATAATATTCCTGGTAGATCTGTGATTGACATGTCAGTAGACACAATGGCTAGGCTGTATGAATTAAAAAATATAGTTGGTGTCAAAGACGCAACAGGCGATTTAGATAGAGTAAATCAAACACTTGAAAAAATGGGAAAAGATTTTATTCAATTAACAGGTAATGATGATAATGCTTTTGAATTTAATAAGCGTGGTGGTGTAGGTACTATTAGTGTAACAGCAAATATTGCACCTAAACTTTGCTCTGATTTTCAAAGATTTTCAAAATCAAATACTGATAATGAATTAAAAGAAGCAGAGAGGCAACAAAATATCTAACAACATACTATGGTCAACTAGCTTTTTTAAAATTAAATCCAAATGGAAAATTCGAATTAGATAATGATATGGAGATTGATCCAAAATATAGAATTCAATTTTTTAATAAAGAGCTTGTAAAAATTTCTTATCTTTTAGACGAATTAAAGAAAGACAAATACACAAAACATATTTTAAGACATTTAGCTAATGATAATATAGCAAAAGGTAGTGAAGTTTTAGCTGCAGAATTAGCAACAAGTATAAACAGATATGATTTTGCTATTCAGGTTTCAAAAATTGCGTCTTACCAAAAAAGATTTCATAATAAATATAATTACCCAATAATTAGTACTCCTAAATATATTAATAAAAGAAAAATTCCAGAAAGTGCTTTGATATTATCTATAATTAGACAAGAAAGTGAATTTGATGTGGAAGCTAATAGTCATGCTGGTGCAAAAGGATTAATGCAATTGATGCCCTACACAGCAAAATTAGTATCAAAACAAGCCAAACTTCCTTATTCAAAATCAAGATTAACCACTGATCCAGAATACAATATTAATTTAGGTTCGCATTATATTGCAGGTTTAATTTTACAATATGATGGTGCTTATCCTTTTGCAGTAGCTGCTTACAATGCAGGACCGAATAGAGTTAAATATTGGAAAAAAATAAATAAAGATCCACAAAAAAAACAAGTTGATTATGTTGATTGGGTTGAATTAATAAAATTTAAAGAAACAAGAAATTACGTTCAGCGTGTAATGGAAAATTATAACGTATATAGATATATCTTAGAACAACGCCCTGTAACCATGAAAAATTTTTTTAAAGATCAACCTCTATTTTAATGGCGGAAGAGGAGGGATTCGAACCCTCGGTACAAGTTTCCTCGCACGGTCATTTAGCAAACGACTGGTTTCAGCCTCTCACCCACTCTTCCGTATGACATTGTGTATTATGCGATTGTATTGAAAATTCAATATATATAAAGTAATTATTCAATTATTATGAAAAATAAGTACTCAGTATTTTCGTTAATTAAAAATGCTCTTTCATATCATGAGAATTGGCAAAGAGCGTGGAAAGACCCTTCTCCCAAAAAAGAGTACGATGCCGTTATTGTTGGTGGTGGTGGCCATGGGTTAGCAACAGCTTACTATTTAGCAAAAAAACACAACATGAATAATATCGCTGTAGTTGAGAAAGGTTGGATTGGTGGAGGGAATACTGGTCGTAATACTACAATAATTAGATCAAATTATTTATGGGACGCTAGCGCAGGATTATATGATCATGCATTAAAAATTTGGGAAGGTTTATCACAAGAACTTAACTACAATGTAATGTTTAGTCAAAGAGGAGTAATGAACCTTGCACATAACTTACAAGATGTTAGGGATTTAAAAAGAAGAACACATGCAAATAGACTAAATGGAATTGATGCAGTTTACTTGAATACTGAAGAAGTTAAAAAATTTTGCCCAATTATAAACACATCACCAGATATTAGATACCCCGTTTTAGGAGGAACCTTACAGCGAAGAGCAGGTACAGCAAGACATGATGCTGTTGCTTGGGGATACGCTAGAGGAGCTGATGCAATGGGTGTTGATATTATTCAAAATTGTGAAGTTAAAGGAATAAAAAGAAATGGAGACAGTGTTGAGGGAATAGAAACAACAAAAGGATTTATTAAAACTAAAAAAGTTGGTGTAGTTACAGCTGGTCATTCTAGTGTAATAGCTAATATGGCAGGTCTAAGACTTCCACTTGAAAGTAAACCTTTACAAGCTTTAGTTTCTGAGCCTGTAAAACCGATAATTGATACTGTTGTTATGTCTAATGCAGTACATGCCTATGTAAGTCAATCAGATAAAGGAGAATTGGTCATTGGTGCTGGAACAGATGATTATATTTCTTATACTCAAAAAGGAAGTCATCAAATAGTTGAAGGAACATTAAATGCTATTCTAGAATTATATCCAATTTTCAGTAGAATGAGAATGTTAAGACAATGGGGAGGAATAGTAGATATTTGTCCTGATGCTAGTCCAATTTTAAGTAAAACATCAATTAAAGGTTTATACTTTAACTGTGGTTGGGGCACAGGAGGATTTAAAGCAACCCCTGGATCTGGAGATTTGTTTGCTCATACTATTGCAAACGACGAACCTCATAAACTTAATGCCGCATTTAATTTAAATAGATTTGTAAGCGGAGACCTTGTTGATGAACATGGTGCTGCAGCGGTTGCACATTAATGTTTTTAATTAATTGTCCATACTGTGGAGAACGTGATCAGCAAGAATTTAAAGCTGGTGGTGAAGCTCATATTGAAAGACCTAAGCAACCAACAGAATTAAGTGATGATGAGTGGGCGGAATATTTATTCATGAGAAAAAATATTAAAGGTGTCCAATTTGAAAGATGGAACCACGTGCATGGTTGTCGTAAATGGTTTAATATGGTTAGAGATACATCTAACGATGAAATAAAAGCAATTTACAAAATAGGTGAAAAACC
>CACBEJ010000034.1 GCA_902538255.1 uncultured Pelagibacteraceae bacterium
CAAAAAAAATATTAATACAAATGAAGTATTAAACGCAGAAGTATTAAAAAAACTAAAATTAATAAATAAAAACTCAAAAAAATTAAAAATATTAGGATCTGGGGAAGTAAAAATTAAAATTAATATTGAAGCTGACCTAGCCTCTAAATCAGCAATAGAAAAACTAGAAAAAATTGGTGGATCTATTCAATTAAAAAAATAATTTGTTCATATGAGCGCATCATCATCAACAAATGATTTAAGAAATAGAATTATATTTACTATTTTAATATTAGCAGTTTATAGATTTGGAACTTTTGTACCTTTACCTGGTATAGATCCCGAGCAATTAAAAATAATGATGGAAGGCAATCAAAAAGGATTGCTAGGCATGTTTAATGTTTTTGCTGGAGGTGCAGTTAGCAGAATGGCGATATTTGCATTAGGTATAATGCCTTATATTTCTTCTGCAATTATAGTTCAACTTTTGACTGGGGTTTCCGATTATTTTAAAAATCTTAAAGCTCAAGGTGAGACAGGAAGAGCTAAAATTACACAAATTACTCGATATGGAACAGTGTTGCTTGCAACAGTTCAAGGGTATGGTTTATCTGTTGGTTTAGAGTCATCGGCTGACTTAGTAATTAATCCAGGAGCTTTTTTCAAAATAACAACAGTTACAACTATTGTTGCAGGAACAATATTTTTAATGTGGTTAGGTGAACAAATTACTCAAAGAGGAATTGGTAACGGCATATCACTAATAATCTTTGCTGGAATTGTAGCTGAAATTCCAAGAGCTTTAGTCACAACTTTTGAATTAGGAAGAACAGGTGCTGTTTCTACTTTTATGATTTTGGCACTATTTGTATTGTTGATATTGGTTATTTTATTTGTTGTATTTATGGAGAGAGCATTAAGAAAAATTCTAATTAATTATCCTAAAAGACAAATGGGAAATAAAATGTATGGAGGAGAGTCATCACATTTACCTTTAAAAATTAATCAAGCTGGAGTAATTCCTGCAATTTTTGCTTCTGCGCTTCTATTACTACCAGTAACATTTTCAAATTTTTCATTTTCTAATAATGAAACATTTTTAAACTTGAGCTCTTATTTCACTCAAGGACAACCTCTTTATATGTTGTTGTATGCATCAGGAATAATATTTTTCACTTTTTTTTATACTTCTATTACATTTAATCCAACCGAAACTGCTGAGAATCTTAGAAAGTATGGAGGATTCGTACCAGGGATTAGACCAGGGGAGAGTACTGCATTGTATATTCAAAATATTTCAACAAAATTAACTACGATTGGTGCTCTATATTTAACTCTAGTTTGTTTGATGCCAGAATTTTTAATAGCAAACTATCCAATACCTTTTTATTTAGGTGGTGCATCTATATTAATTGTTGTTGTAGTAGCTATAGATACTGTGACACAGATTCAAACAAGATTAATGAGCTCACAATACGAACAATTGATTAAAAAAACTAAATTTGGTAAGTAAGTGAACATAATATTATTTGGACCTCCTGGTGCTGGAAAAGGTACTCAGTCTAAATATCTAGTAAAAAAATTGAATGCTTTTCAAATTTCAACGGGTGATCTTTTAAGAGAAGAAATCAAAAAAAAATCAGATATTGGAAAATATATAACCAATGATATGAAGAATGGAAAATTTATAAGTGATGATATTATCAACAAACTTATAGAAAATTTAATATCTGATCCACAAAAAAAGAATAAATTAATCTTTGATGGATATCCTCGATCGATAAGTCAGGCTAAAAATTTAGAAGTTTTACTAGAAAATTCAAATCAAAGCATAGATTTAATTTTATTTCTAAACGTAGATAAAGAAACAATTCTCAAAAGGCTTGAGAAAAGAAAAATTATAGAAAATAGGTCTGATGATGATACTCATACGATAGTTTCAAGGTATGAGAAATACATGGAAACAACCCAACCAGTTCTAAATTTCTACTCTCAGAATCCAAATTTTAAAGAGATTGATGGAGGCTTAGAAATTGAAGAAATAACAAGGAAAATAGACGCTTTTACCAATGTATAAGACGTTGACTTTGGTTAATCTTCTTATATAAAAGGCACAATTTATCACAAAAATTATGGCTCGTATAGCAGGTATAAACATTCCGCAGAATAAACTCGTTCATGTAGGTTTAACTTATATTTATGGAATTGGTGATAAATTCTCTCAGCAAATTTGTTCATATTTAGAAATTCCAAAAGTTAAAAGAGTAAATGAATTAACAGATGAAGAGATTTTAAAAATTAGAGAGTACATCGATCAAAACTTTAAGGTAGAAGGTGATTTAAGGAGAGATTATTCGTTAAGTATTAAAAGATTAATTGATCTAGCTTGTTACAGAGGAACAAGACATAGAAAAAAATTACCTGTTAGAGGACAAAGAACCAGATGTAATGCAAGGACAAGAAAAGGAAAAGCAATCGCTATTGCTGGAAAAAAATTAACACCAACTAAAAAATAGTTATGGCTAAAACTGATAAGGTTGAGAATAAAGATCAGAAAGTAGAGAAGTCTACTAAGAAAAGTGTAAAAAGTTCTTATTCAAAAAAAAAGAAAGTTAAGAAAAATATTTTAAATGGAATTGCTTATGTGCAATCAACATTTAATAATACTATAATCTCTATTGCTGACACAAATGGAAATGTAATTTCATGGGCATCTTCTGGACAAAAAGGTTTTAAGGGATCAAGAAAATCAACTCCGTACGCTGCACAGATAGCAGCTGATTCTGCTGCTTCAAAGGCTCTTGAGTACGGAATGAAAACTTTATCAGTTGAAGTCAAAGGA
>CACBEJ010000035.1 GCA_902538255.1 uncultured Pelagibacteraceae bacterium
CTAAGATAACATCTTCATCAAAGTACATAAAACAATCGTATATTTTCATATTTTAATATTTTTTAATGAAAAATAACTTATTACTAAATTAAAAAAAGTTAAACATTCAATCTATTAATTTCTAAAACTAATTGAGAAATGATCGATAAAGCAATTTCAGGAGCAGATTTTCCTCCTAGTTTTAATCCTATTGGTCCATGGATAGAATTAATTTGTTCAGAAGTATAACCGAATTCTTTCAATCTTTGACATCTTTTGTCATGAGTTTTTTTACTTCCAAGTGCACCAATATAAAAAAATTTATTTTTTAGAGCAAACTGTAATGCTGAATCATCTATTTTTGGATCATGGGTTAGAGTAATTAATGCATAATTACTATCAGTTTGTATTTGTTTAAAAATTTTTTCTGGCCATTCATTTATAATTTGAACGTTTTGAAATTTTTGTTTTTTTGTAAAATACTCTCTTGGATCGATAATGGTAATCATTAAATTTAGATTTTTTGAGAAATCAATTAAATATTGAGCAATATGAACCGCACCAACAATTATAACTTCAATAGGTTTTGTATAATTTTGGATAAATATATTAGTTTCTCTTATAATACCATTTTTTTTGTGACTAAAATAATTTTCTATATCTTTTTTGTGAACTTTAAAATCATCACTTAGATGATTGCCAAGTTCAAATAATTCACTTTTTCCATTCATTAAATTTGTTAAGACCGCAAATCGTTTTTTTGATATTTTTTTTTCAATTATTTCTTGAAGTATATCTATATTCATCAATTAATTTGCTCAATATATACTGATAAACTTCCGCCACATGCAAGACCATAGTTCCAAGCTTTTTCATCTGAGACATCGAAGTCTAATCTCTTAAATAAATATTTATTTTTTAATAAATTTAGGCTTTCTTCAATTACACTAGCCTCAACACAGCCACCTGATACTGAACCTAAAAAATCACCTTTCTCATTGATTATCATTTTTGTTCCTATTTCAAATGGTGACGAACCCCAAGTATTTATAACTGTTGCGATCACCACTTTTTTGTTAAATTTTACCCAAGAAATTGCTTCTTCCATAATCTCTAATTCATATAATTTTTTCATTTTATTCTTCTTTTTAATTTTTTTATTTATGATACCAAATTTGAAGTGAAAAAATTATTTTTAAATTTATTTAGTACTCTGTTATTTTTAATATCAGCGTCAATTATACAAGCTAATGCTGATGAATTATTTAATATGGGAAAAGAAGTTTTTCTAGGAGCTGGTAATTGTGCAGCATGCCATATGCTCTCTGATGCTGGATCGAATGCAATGGTTGGTCCAAATTTAAATGAAATCAGACCTGATGTCCAAAGAACTATAATGGCAGTTAGAAACGGTATAGGAGTAATGCCTGCAATGGAGGGTATTCTAACTGATGAGGAAATAGAGGCAGTTGCTCATTACACCTCTGTAGCTGCGGAACAATAATAAAAAATTAACTATAATTTTTTATCCAATGTTTAGCTATATCTACTCTTTTGCAGATCCAAATATCCTTAAATTTTGTGATGTAATTTAAAAATTTTTTAAGAGACTGTATTCTACCAGGTCTTCCAATTAATCTACAATGCAAGCCAACTGACATCATCTTTGGTGAAGATTTTCCTTCCTCATAAAGAGCATCGAAACTATCTTTTAAATAATTATAAAATTGTTCACCTAAATTAAATCCTTGATTGGTTGCAAACCTCATATCATTGTTATCAAGTGTGTAAGGAACCATTAATTGTTTTTTATTACCTTTTTTTATCCAGTAAGGAAGATCATCACTGTATGTGTCGCTACAGTATAAAAAATCACCATTTTCGATTACTAAATCTAAAGTATTCGTGCTACACCTACCAGTGTACCAACCAGCAGGTTGATAGCCAAAAATCTTTTTTATAGATTTGATTGCAAGTTTCATATCATTCTTTTCTTTTTTCTTTGATATATTTTGATAATCAATCCATCTCCACCCATGACTAGCAACTTCATAATTTGCTTTTTTTATAGCAGAACAAACTTCTTTATTTCTCTCCAATGCCATACCAACTCCAAAAATAGTAAGTGGAATTTTTTTTTTGTTAAAGAGGTCGTGAATTCTCCAAAATCCTCTTCTTGATCCATACTCATAAATTGACTCCATATTTAAGTGTCGACCTTTAATTGCTTTTGCTCCTATAATTTCTGATAAAAATACTTCTGAAGTTTTGTCACCGTGGAGAGTACAATTCTCTGCTCCTTCTTCATAATTTAGTACAAATTGTAAAGCTAACTTAGCATTACCAGGCCACCTTACCTTGACTTGTTTGGAACCATATCCCACCAAATCTCTTGGATATTTTTTTTTCATTTCTTTAAAATAATTTTATCTTTTTTAAATTTATAAATAACAAGATTATTTCCTTTTCCTTTTCTATCAACAATTAGAAAATTCATATCTTTCATAGAAATCAATGGAAAGTGCCAAATACCAGCATTGTAATTAACCCCAGTTTGTTTTGGTACTAAAAAGGATTGGATTTTATTTACATCTGGTTTATCTCCTTTTGGTGCTACAAATACTAAAAATTTTGTATCTTCCATTGGTATAAAGGCTTGGCTTCCTAAAGGATGTTTTTCCATCATATCAATTTTCATAGGAAACCTTCTTTTTTTTGCTTTAAAAATACTAACAATTGCTTT
>CACBEJ010000036.1 GCA_902538255.1 uncultured Pelagibacteraceae bacterium
CGATTTTTTTACCAAGTTTAATGTCTGTAAAAAATCTTTTATATCGTTTGATTAGTTTACCTTTTATTAAAGACTTGGTAAATTCCATAGAGAAATTATATATTCCATATGAATAAAAAAGCAAAATTTAATGCATCAATTTTAATTATTGGTAATGAAATTTTATCTGGAAGGACTAAAGATACAAATACATCCACATTAGCAATATGGTTGAATTCAATTGGAGTGAATGTTGCAGAAGTTCGAGTAATTCCAGATGTTGAACAAATAATTGTAGATACTTTAAATTTCCTTAGGTCAACATATGATTATGTTTTTACAACTGGAGGTATAGGGCCAACACATGATGATATTACTGCTCAATCAGTGTCAAAGGCTTTTGGAATAAAATATGGAGTCCACAAGGAAGCTTTTAGAATTTTAGAAAAATATTATCAACCAGGTGAATTTAATGATGGAAGACAAAAAATGGCGTGGATGCCAGAGAATGCAAAATTAATTTTAAATCCAACTAGTGGTGCCCCAGGATTTAATGTTGAAAATGTTTTTTCTTTACCTGGTGTTCCCTCTATTTTAAAATCTATGTTAGGCGGTTTAACAAATGAAATTGTTGGTGGAGAACCTATTAAAAGTCTCACAATAAGTTTAAAAACAGTCGAAAGTGAAATAGCTAACTCTTTAACTAAAGTGCAAAATGATAATAAGGATGTTGAAATTGGTAGTTATCCATTTTTTCATGCAGGAAAATTAGGTGTTTCAATAGTAATTAGATCTGAAGATCAAAGTAAAATTAATAGTTGTAATTCTCAAATTTTAAAATTTGTGAATGAGAAAAATATAGAAGTAGTGGATCGTTAATGTTGTATTTTGCTTATGGTAGTAATCTTCACCACTTTCAAATGAAACGCAGATGTAAAGACAGTATTTTTTTAAAAAAAATAAATTTAAAAGATTTTAAACTAACATTTAGAAGCAAATATAGAGCTGCAGATATTGAGGCAAAAAAAAATTCAATTGTACCTGGTGCTTTATTTGAAATTTCTAAAAGTGATGAGAAAAAGTTAGATGTGTATGAGGATTTTCCAATCCTATATAAAAAACATTATTTCTATTATTATGGGAAAAAAGTGATGACTTATACAATGGTTAAAAAATCTCAATTTAAATTTCCAACTGAAAGATATTTAAATATTGTAAAGAAAGGCTATCGAGATTGTAAACTTGATAAAAAGTTTTTAATTAAAGCGTTACAAACATAAATTTAAATGTTTTTACATACAAAATTAGAGACCAGAATTGATCCAATTAAAATAGCTTTTATTGGATGTGGAAAATTTGTTAGCATGTTTTTGGCACAATATAATCATTTAGATAAAATACAAATTGATAGCATTGTTGATATTAATATTACCCAAGCTAAAAAAAATTGTTTAAATAGTGGTCTTAGCTCTGAAACCACAGAACAAATAAATTTTTCAAACTCATTAGATGAAGTTTTAGATAGAAATATAGAAATTTTTATAGAAGCTACAGGAAATCCAATTATAGGGACAGTGCATGCATGTAAAATAATAAAAAATAAAAAGAATGTAATTTTGGTGAATGTTGAAGCTGATATCACATGCGGGAA
Organism: uncultured Pelagibacteraceae bacterium; assembly: GCA_902538255.1. Taxonomy (GTDB): domain Bacteria; phylum Pseudomonadota; class Alphaproteobacteria; order Pelagibacterales; family Pelagibacteraceae; genus Pelagibacter. The sequence continues at coordinate 1,631 of CACBEJ010000036.1, forward strand.
ATATCTTTCAGATTTGGCTAGAAAATACAATGTTATTTGTTCAATGGCATATGGTGATCAACCTTCATTAATTTTAGAGCAAATTGAATGGGCAAGGTTAAATGGGTTTGAAGTTATTTGTGCAGGAAAAGGTACTAAGTATCACCCAACATTTGAATATTCCACACCGGATACAGTTTGGGGACATTATGGTTTAACTAAAGAAAGAGCAGAAAATGAGTCTGGAATGAACCCAAAAATGTTTAATAGTTTTTTGTGTGGAGATAAATCAGCTATAGAAATGTGTGCAGTAAGCAATGCTGCAAATCTAAAATGTCCAAGCAATGGATTAACTTTTCCTCCAGTTGGTGTTTATGATATTGCCAAGAAGATGATACCTAAAAAAGATGGAGGATTAATTGATAGTGAAGGGCAGGTGGAGGTAATTTCAAGTATCGATTTAGAAAAAAAAGATATTGAAAATGATTTAAGATGGGGTGTTTACATTGTTTTAAAAGCAAAGAACGAATATGTAAAAAATTGTTTTAAAGATTACGGAATGGTTACAGATTCCTCAGGAAATTATTCCGCAATCTGGAGACCATATCATTATATAGGATTAGAACTCGCTCAATCTATATACTCTATAGCTTTAGATAATCGTGCAACTGGTTTTACAAAAAATTATAATGCTGAAGTTGCTAGTATTGCAAAAATAGATTTAAAAAAAGGTGAAAAACTTGATGGTGAAGGTGGATTTTGTGCAAGAGGTAAATTGATCACTTCAGAAAAATCAAAAAAAGAAAAAATATTACCTTTGGGTCTTACTGATAATGCGATATTAAAAAAAGACATTAGTAAGGATGAAATTATTAAATTAGACGATGTTAATCTTAATTTACCTGAAGAAGTAAT
>CACBEJ010000037.1 GCA_902538255.1 uncultured Pelagibacteraceae bacterium
AAATATCAATCAAAATTATTGATGAAGGCCAAGGATTTAAGGAGAAAGATACATCAAGAATATTTAAAAGATTTTATAGCAATAGACCTGAAAAATTTGGAGAACATTCGGGATTAGGTTTAAATATAGTAAAAAATTTGGTTGAACTCCACGATGGTGAAATTGTAGCATCTAATCGTATTGATAAAGAAGGCGCAATGATAGAGATAAGATTTCCCAATGTTTAATCATATCTTGATAAATAAATACTTAGCTGTATAAAGCTTGCCATGGAAGATTATAAAGTAAAAGACATTACCCAAGCTGAGTTTGGTAGGAAAGAAATTTCAATAGCTGAAAGTGAAATGCCTGGTTTAATGGCTTTAAGAGAAGAGTATTCTAAAGAAAAACCATTAAAGGGTGCAAGAATTATAGGATGTCTTCATATGACAATTCAAACCGCTGTATTAATTGAAACTTTAGTTGCATTAGGTGCTCAAGTTCGTTGGTCTTCATGTAATATTTTTTCAACACAAGATCATGCGGCGGCCGCAATTGCAAAGGCCGGGATCCCTGTTTATGCTTGGAAAGGTGAAACAGAAGAGGAATATTTATGGTGCATCAAACAAACTATAGTTGGAAAACCTGACTGGAAGCCTAACATGTTATTAGATGACGGTGGTGATTTAACAGCTATCATGCACAACGAATATCAGGATTTAATGAAAGATGTTAAGGGTGTTTCAGAAGAGACTACTACTGGAATTAAAGCACTAAATAAAATGGAAAAAGATAAATCGCTTTTAGTTCCTGCAATAAACGTTAATGACTCCGTTACAAAATCAAAATTTGACAACTTGTATGGATGTAGAGAAAGTTTAGTAGACGGGATAAGAAGAGCTACTGATGTAATGATGTCTGGGAAAATAGCAATTGTTGCTGGTTTTGGAGATGTTGGAAAAGGAAGCGCTGCATCCTTAAGACAAAGTGGTGCTAGAGTTTTAGTGACAGAAGCAGATCCAATTTGTGCTCTCCAAGCTGCAATGGAAGGTTATGAAGTAGTATTAATGGAGGAGGCTATAAGTAGAGCGGATATCGTTGTAACAGCAACAGGTAACAAAGATATTGTAACGGCAGACCACATGAGGGATATGAAGGATAGAGCCATCTTATGTAATATTGGTCACTTTGATAACGAAATACAAGTTGACGCTCTTAAAAAATTATAAGTGGACTGAAGTAAAACCTCAAGTGCATGAAATAGAGTTGCCTGGTGGTAAAAGAATTATTCTTTTAGCTGAAGGAAGATTAGTTAATCTTGGTTGTGCAACTGGACATCCAAGTTTTGTAATGAGTGCATCATTTACTAATCAAGTTATTGCTCAAATAGAACTTTGGCATAATCATAAAAATTATGAAAATAAAGTTTATGTACTTCCAAAACATTTAGATGAAAAAGTAGCAACTTTGCATTTAAAAAAAGTTGGGGCAAAACTAACAAAATTATCAAAAGAGCAAGCAGATTATATTAGCGTTGGAACGGAAGGTCCTTTCAAACCAGATGCCTATCGCTATTAAAGATAGCACAATCGATATCACCTCAGAGAAGTTAACTAAAGAATTAGCTAAAGAATTTACAAAATATCTTAAAGGCAGTGAGTTTGTTTTTTTATATGGAGAGATGGGCGTTGGTAAAACGACCTTTGTTAAATATTTTATAAATGAGTATCAAAAAATAAATAATTTAACACAAACAGAAATTACAAGCCCTACTTTTAGTTTATTAAATGAATATCAGGTAAAAGATATAAGAATAAAACATTATGATTTATTTAGAATTAATAGGAAAGAAGATATCAATAATTTAGATATTTTTGAAAAAGATGATAAATTAATAACGCTTATAGAATGGCCACAATTAATTGCTGATAAACAAGATATAAAATTTATAACTTTAACATTTAATTATTTAAATCAATTAAATGATAGAACTGTAGATATAAAAGTTTAAATTAAAACTTATTTTGATGAAAAGCTTAGCAAAATTGAAAAAAATAAAAGGTGATGCGTCTTTTAGGGAATTTTACAGAAACAAAGATAAAAAATCTATTATTATAATATCCAAGAAAGAAAAGTTAAAAAATCTTTTAATTTACGATGCGATAAATAAAATTTTAATTAAAAATAATATTTTAGCACCAAATCTAATAAGTGAAAATTACATTAATAATTATATAGAAATAAATGACTTTGGAGATCAAACTTTGTTTCAAATTTTAAAAAACAAAAAGAATAATAAATATGTTATTTTTAAAAAGATAATAAAAATTTTAAATAAAATACAATTAATTAAAGATAAAAAAGTAAAAAATTTTAAAAACAAATTATATAAAGTTAAAGAATATAAAAACAAAATTTTGCTTGATGAAACTAAACTTTTTTGTGACTGGTACGCACCAAAGATATTG
>CACBEJ010000038.1 GCA_902538255.1 uncultured Pelagibacteraceae bacterium
AATAAATGAAGATTGACAGCAATACTAACAGCAGATCCCCAAACATGATTGACAACTGGAATAAAGTTAGCTTGTGCCATAGCTGCAACTTTCAAATATTCTGTGATGCCACCTAACCCACAAACCTCTGGTTGAGCTATATCAATGCATTCATTGGTAATTAATTTATTCCAACCATACTTTGTAAATTCTGCTTCACCACCAGCAACACTTGTTAATATATTTTTTTTCAATTCTCTATATCCATTGTAATCTTCAGGAGCAACAGGTTCCTCAAACCAATAAATATCTAGTTCATCAAGTCCTCTCCCAACATAAAGAGCATCTTTCAAATTATAAGCATGGTTTGCATCAACCATTAATTTAAAGTCTTTACCTACAGAGTTTCTAACTGCTTGTGCTAACTTTAAATCTTCTTTTGGACCCAATCCAACTTTCATTTTCATAGCTTTAAAGTTTTTTGATTTAATCTGTTTTGCTTCTTCTTGAAATAATGAGATTAACTCATCAACTGATTTGTTTTGCAACATCATCCCATATCCATACACAGGAACTTTGTCATTACATTTTCCACCAACAAGTTGGTAGAGAGGAGTTTTTGTTTTCTTGCCTAGTATATCCCACAAAGCAATATCTATTCCTGACAATGCTTGAATTGGCATACCTTTTTGACCACTATCTCTCAAGAGATTGTATACTTTTTGCCAAATATGTTCTTTGCTTAAAGGGTCTTCACCAATCACTAAGGGCTGTATAACATTTTCAACAATAAACTTGTTTGCTAAGGCTATACTTCCAGGACCAAAACATTCTCCCCATCCAGTAATTCCTTCGTCAGTTTGTACTTCAACTAAATGAGCTGTACGATGTTTATAAAATTGTTGCGAATAACCTAATTCTTTATCTAACTCATATTTAAGTACATGACTTTTAACAGAAGTTATTTTCACAAAAAATTATAAAGCAACTACCTTAGAGTTTTGCTCTCCTAAATTTTCAATTGATAATTTCATTGTATCCCCAGCTTTTAAAAACTGTTGAGGTTTCATTCCCATTCCAACACCTGGAGGTGTTCCAGTTGTAATTATATCACCAGCTTGAAGAGACATAAATTTGCTTAAATAAGATACAATTACATCAACATTGAATATCATTGTACTAGTATTACCTGTTTGCATTCTTGTACCATTAACGTCCAAACTCATTTTTAAATTGTTCACATCTACAATTTCATCTTTTGTAACTAAGTAAGGTCCGATTGGTCCATAAGTGTCGTGTGATTTTCCTTTAACCCACTGACCCATTTTTTCAATTTGCCATTCTCTTTCACTAATATCATTTACTAAACAATAACCCAAAATATGATCTTGAGCTTGACTTTCAGAAATATGTTTTGTTTCTTTTCCTATAACAATTCCTAATTCAACTTCCCAATCAAGTTTTTTTGATCCTGAAACTATTTCGATATCATCGTTAGGTCCATTAATTGAGCTTGTAGCTTTCATAAAAGTAATTGGTTCAGATGGAACCTCAGCACCAGTTTCAGCTGCATGATCAGAATAATTTAATCCAATTGCAACAAATTTACCTGGCTTAGTAATACAAGATCCAATCCGATCATTCTGCGATAACTCTGGTAGAGTTGATAAATCGGCATTTTGTAATTTAGAAATAGTTTCAAAATTTAAATAATCAGGGTTTAAATCTTTAACATGAGAGCTAATGTCTCTTATTTTACCATCCTTATCTAAAACACCTGGCTTTTCTCTTCCCTTTTGTCCTATTCTTAATAATTTCATAATTATCCTTTTGTTATTTAATTATATTGAAATTCCACCATCAACTGAAATTGTTGTTCCTGTTGTAAATGTTGCATCATCACTTGCTAAATATACAGCTACTGCTGCTATCTCTTCAGCGGTCCCTAGTCTTCCCATAGGTTGTCTAGCGATGAAATCTTTTTTTGCCTGAACAGGATTGGGACTTTGATTAACTCTATCTTGCCAAGATGGAGAAAATACTGTTCCAGGTGCAATTGAATTACATCTAATATTTTTTTTAACAAAGTCAGCAGCTATTGATTTTGTTAAACCAATTACTGCGCCTTTTGTTGCTCCATAAACAAACCTGTTTGGAAAACCTTTTAAACTTGATGCACATGACGATACATTTATGATGCTTCCACCATTTTGTTTAACCATTAAAGGTAAAATAGCTTTACACATAAAATACATAGATTTGACATTAACAGTTGACGAAAAATCCCAATCTTTTTCCTCACACTCTAATATTGTGCCATGATGAACAAAACCAACTGCATTAAATAAAACGTCTACTTTATCTAATGTTTTAGTAAATTCTAAAATTGCATTGTTATCAGTTGAATCTAGCTTTTGAACTTTAATCTCAGGATATTCTTTATTTAATTCAG
>CACBEJ010000039.1 GCA_902538255.1 uncultured Pelagibacteraceae bacterium
TTAAACCAAGCTTTAGGAATTATTTTACCAATTTTAATATTTTCAGATTTTATTGCTGTTTATAAATATAGAAAGGAATTTGACTTAGGAACTTTAAAATTAATGGTTCCATTTGCAGCAATTGGGATATTTATTGGATCATTAACTTTTTCATATTTTTCAGAGGAATTATTAAAATTTATTATTGGAGTTATGGGATTCTTGTTTGCTGGTCATTACTTTTTTTTTAAAAAAAATAAAGAAAAAAAGTCAGAAAAAAACTTTTTTAAAGGTGGTACTTGTTCAGTCGTGGCAGGATTTACAAGTTTTTGCGTACATGCGGGAGGAACTCCAACTAGTCTTTATTTACTCCCACTCAGAATGAAAAAAGAAATTTATGTAGGTACAAGAATATTTTTTTTCACTTTCGTAAATTTAATTAAACTTCCCTTGTACATTAGTTTATCTATGACAAACTTAGAGTCTTTTAAACAGTCAGCAACATTGTTTCCAGTTGCATTACTTGGAATATTAATTGGATATCAATTACTTAAAATTATCGAGGAAAAATTATTTTACAATATCTTATATGCTTTAATTTTTGTTACTAGTGCGAAGCTTTTGTATGATTATCTGGTATGATTTAATTGCGCATTCAAACTTTAAAATAAATGGTAGATAATTATTAAAATGAAAAAAAAATTTAACCCAAGAATTAAAGCAAGATTAAGGAAAAATAGACAGGTTTTAACTAAAAATATTGATAATTTTTTTGCGTGGGTCAAAGGTGCAAAACTTATTGAGCTTAAAGAATGCAATACAGATGAAGATCCTGTCAGACCAGAGTTAGATAACAAGTTTAGAACAGGATATGGAAGAAAGATTTTTGGTGTTGAATATCAAGGAGAAATCCACGCTGTAATGTGTTTTGCTTATACAAATGAAATTCCAAAAAGTGTTGAAGAGTTAGAAAAGTTAAGTACTGATGCATTTTTACAAACTGCTATGAGAGATCAATCAGGTGGTCAAATAGCTGTTGCTTATACTGTGTGGTCCAAAAAAAAAGGTGGGGGAAAATTAATTGTAAAAGAAGTTTTTAAAAATATAAAAAAATCCAATCATTTAAATAGGTTAGTAACTCTCTCACCACTTACAGAAATGGCAACTAACTTTCATGAGAGAAATGGTGCTAAATTAATTCAAATTAATGAAACTACACAAAATTTTGAATATAAAGTTATGTAACAATGAGAATTATTAAATTTTATTTAATAGTATTTTGTACTTTATTAATTTTACCATACTCTACAGTTATGGCTTACGAAGAAGCAAATTACGAAGTTGTATCTAAAAATGAAATATATGAGATTAGGAAATATTCTGATCGTTTAGCGGTAGAAACAATGACATCTGGAATAGATAGTAATTTTAGAAAATTGTTTAATTACATTTCAGGCAGAAATGATACCCAGGAGAAAATTAAAATGACAACTCCAGTTACTCAAGTCGAGAAAAATGGAAATATGAGTATGCAATTTTATTTACCCTCTAAATTTAACTCAGAAAATGCACCAAATCCAGGCAGGAAAGATGTTAAAATAGTTAATATTGAAGGAGGATACTATGCGGTGTTGAAGTATTCTGGTCGAGCGTCAGATGGAAATTTTATTAAACATAAAGAAATTTTAGAAAAAGAATTACAAAAAAATAGCATATCAATTATAAGCCCACCTATTAGAGCAACATATGACAGTCCATTTACCCTACCAATGAATAGAAGAAATGAGGCCATGTTTAAAGTGGAATTAAATTGAAGAAATCAAAATTTAAAGCAATGGTATTATCTTGTATAGATCCAAGATTTCAACATATAGTCCACAATTATTTACTGAAAAAAAAATTAATAGGAAAATACAGCGCTTTTACAATTGCTGGTGCAGCTATTGGGGTTACACATAATAAATTTAAGCAATGGCATAAAACATTTTATGATAATTTAGCAACCTCTATTCAATTACATAAAATAGAAAAATTAATTGTTATTAATCATAAAGATTGTGGTGCAGCAAAAATAGCTTATGGAAAAAAAGAATTTACTACAGCTAATGAAAAAAAAATTCATAATGTTTCGTTTTCTAAAATTAAAAAACAAATAAAAAAAAGATTTCCAAAATTAAAAGTAGAATTTAATCTAATTTCTTTAGATAGCAAAATTACTAAATTCTAATTATTGATTCCTTATTAGAGGATAAACTTTAGGATTTA
>CACBEJ010000040.1 GCA_902538255.1 uncultured Pelagibacteraceae bacterium
TATGCTTTTACTTGTAGGATTAGGTAATCCAACCCCAGATAGTGAAAATAATAGACACAATATTGGTTTTAAAATTTTAGATGCAATCAACAAAAAATTTGGACTCTCAAAACAAAAACCAAAATTTAAAGGACTACTTACCACTGGAAATGTAGGGAACCAAAAAGTTTATGCTATAAAACCTTTGACCTTTATGAATAATTCTGGAATTTGTATTAGAGAATTAATTGAATATTTCAAAATAAATGCTGAAGATGTGATTGTTTTTCATGACGATCTTGATGTGGAGTTTGGAAAAATAAAAGCAAAATTTGGTGGATCTGACGCAGGACATAATGGTATTGCATCTATAGATAAATTCATTGGTAAAGACTATTCAAGAGTACGAATAGGAATTGGTAAACCAAAAGATAAAATGGAAGTAAGTGATTTTGTTCTTCAAAATTTTGATGAGGATGAAATGCTTGGATTGGAAAAAATAATAAATAATATTACAGATTCTATTTCAATACTTATCGACAAAAAATTAGATTTATTCTCAAGTACTGTAAATAATAAATAATGAGTTTTAAATGCGGAATTGTTGGTTTACCTAATGTAGGTAAATCTACACTATTCAATGCTCTTACAAACTCAAGTAAGGCTCAGGCTGCAAATTTTCCATTTTGTACTATAGATCCCAATGTGGGAGTAGTCCCTGTCCCAGATGAAAGATTGGGTAAATTATCAGAAGTTTCAAAATCCAAAAAAACAATAAATACAACTATTTCATTTGTAGATATAGCTGGTCTTGTGAAGGGTGCATCTAAAGGTGAAGGACTAGGAAATAAATTTCTATCCCATATTAGAGAAGTTGATGCGGTTATTCATATGATTAGATGCTTTGACTCAGATGATATTCAAAATGTTAATCCTGACGTTGACCCTATAAGAGATCTTGAGATCATTGAAACAGAGATGATGCTAGCTGACCTGGAATCTATTCAAAAAAGACTAGAAAAAAATAACAAGAAAAATGTAGATGAAGATCAGCTGAAAATTTTAGAGATTGCATTGGACTGCATTAATAATGAAAAAGATATATCAATATTAAAAACTCAATTTAATACAAAACAACTTAATCAAAGTGGTCTTTTGTCAATAAAACCAAAGATTTTTGTTTGTAATGTAGATGAACAAAGCTTACAGGATGGAAATAAATATACTAAAAACTTTATTGAAAAATTTGGAAAAAATAACACCTTGATTATTTCTGCAGACATTGAAAACCAAATAAATGAATTGGCAGATAGTGAAAAAAAAAATTATATGGATATGATTGGTTTAAAAGATACAGGTCTAAGTATTTTAATTCAGAAAGGTTATGAGATATTAGAACTTGATACTTATTTTACGTCTGGACCTGAGGAAACGAGGGCTTGGACTATACAAAAAAATTGTACTGCTCCTAAAGCGGCTGGTGAAATTCATACAGATTTTGAAAAAGGTTTTATCAGAGCTGAAACTATATCTTACAAAGATTTCATAGCTAATGATGGATGGGTAAATTCAAAAGCTAATGGAAAAATGAGATTAGAAGGTAAAGACTATATTGTAAAAGATGGAGACGTATTAAACTTCAGATTCAACACGTGACCAGATTTTTTTCATACTAAAGTAAACTAGAACAGTAAGAATGATCAAATAAACAATTGCTTTAAAGCCCATCTGATGTCGAGCTTCTAAGTGAGGTTCAGCTGACCACATTAAAAAAGTCGTTACATCTTTTGACATCTGCTCTACTGTTGCATTCGTTCCATCACCATATTCTACTAATCCATCTGATAATGGAGCAGCCATTCTAATTTTATTACCATACATATATTTATTGTAATAAACCCCATCATCTAAATTTACATTGCTTGGAGCTTCTTCATATCCCTGTAATAAAGAATAAATATAGTCAACACCACCACCTCTTGCTTTTACCAAAACAGACATGTCAGGAGGATATGCGCCACCATTTGCGGCCTGTGCAGCTTTTACATTATCGTAAGGCATTACAAATTTATCAGATAATTTACCTGGCCTTGTAAACATTTCACCATCAGAATTTGGGCCATCTGTTACTTCAAATGAGGCTGCTATAGCTTTAGCTTGAGCCTCAGAAAATTCTGGACCACCTTT
>CACBEJ010000041.1 GCA_902538255.1 uncultured Pelagibacteraceae bacterium
ATAAATCTTTAAGTTCAAAAAAAAGAGACGGTGATTAAATATTTATGAAAATTGAGTTTTCAAAAAAAGAGATATACTTAAAAGATATTAAAAATGTAGAAAAAGTAATTAAAAGTGGATGGCTTACCCACGGAGTTTTTACAAAAAAATTTGAAGACGAGTTTACGAAATTTACAAACTCAAAATATTGCTTAACAGTTTCTAGTTGCACAGCTGGTTTACATTTATCTTGTATAGCAGCTGGTTTTAAAAAAGGTGATGAAGTAATCGTACCTGCAATGACACATGTTGCTACAGCACATGCTGTTGAATTGACAGGTGCTAAAGCAATTATAGCTGATGTAGATTATATTTCTGGTAATTTAAATCTAGAAAATATAAAAAAAAAACTTACGAAAAAAACCAAAGGTATAATTTTAGTCCACATGGCAGGTATTGCTTGTAAACTAGATGATATTATAAAGCTTTCAAAAAAATTGAAATTAACTTTGATTGAAGATTGTGCTCATGGTTTAGGTACAATGTATCAAAATAAGCATGTTGGAAATTTTGGAATAACAGGCTGTTTTTCTTTTTATCCAACTAAACAGATTACTACCGGAGAAGGTGGAGCGATTGTAACAAATGATATTAAAATTTATAAAAAAATAAAAAGGATTAAAGCTTTTGGAATTGATAAAGATATAAAGAATAGGAAAATACCAGGAGATTATGATGTTAAATCATTAGGATTAAACTATAGATTAACTGATTTTCAAGCAGCGTTGGGGTACAACCAAATAAAAAATTATTCAAGAAACTTATTTTTAAGAAAAAAAAATGCAAAAAGATACAGTGAAAAATTAAAAAAGATTAAATTTGTTGATTTTCCAGAGTTTGATGACTCAAATTCTTATTTTGTATTTCAGATTTTATCGAAATATCGAAATAAAATTATCAAAAAATTTAAGAAATTAGGTATTGGATTTAGTATACATTATCTTAAATCGATTAATCAAATGACATACTACAAAGTAAAGAACAACATTAAAAAATATGAATATAAAAATACAAATAAATATTCAAGAAATGTGATTTCATTACCTGTATATCCAAAATTAAAAAATAAAGAAATTGATTTTATTTGTAAGTCAATTAATGAAACAATTAATGAATAAGAAAAATATTCTACTTGTTGGTGGATGTGGATTTATCGGTCATAATTTGGCTTTAAAATTGAAAAATTTGGGTCATTCAGTTACCATCATAGATAGTTTGTCGGTCAATAATTTATTAACGTTTACTGACAAAGATATTATAAATAAAAAACTATATGTAACAATTCTAAATAATAGAATTGAACTTTTAAATGAGCATAAGATTGAGTTGATTGTTGCAGACTCAAGAGAGCATCATCAAATTTCTAGGATCTTCGAAAAAATTAAACCAGAAATAATAATTCATCTAGCAGCTGTTTCACACGCAGCAAAATCTAATAAGGAGCCACATACAACATTTGATAATAGCTTAAGAACTTTGGAAACGACTTTAGATAATGCTAAAAATATTAATTCTCATGTAATCTTTATTTCATCAAGTATGGTTTATGGAGATTTTAAATCTGATCATGTTGATGAGGACTCAATTTGTAATCCAATAGGAATATATGGTAATTTAAAACTTGCAGGGGAGTTAATGATCAAATCTTTCAATCAAGTATTTGGACTACCTTACACAATTATAAGACCTTCGGCATTATATGGAGAAAGGTGTGTTAGCAGAAGGGTTGGCCAAATTTTTATCGAGAATGCAATTCAAAATTTAGATATTAATATTAGTGGAGATGGAGAAGAAAAGCTGGATTTTACTTATATAGAAGATCTAATTCATGGAATAAGTCTTTGTTGTTCTAATAAAAAAGCCTTAAATCAAATATTTAATATTACATATGGTAATGCAAGAAAAATTACCTTTAATAAAATTATACAATTACCAACAAATAAATCTGACAATAAAAAAAGAGTTTTGAGGTGTTTGAAATATTTAAAAAAAAAAGATCAAATTTTTGATATTGGTTGTGGCCTATCAGTATTTTTATATGAGTTAAAAAAAAAAAATTACAAAGTATATGGCCTAGAGCCAGATAAATATCTTTTTAAACATTCTAAAAATATAATTG
>CACBEJ010000042.1 GCA_902538255.1 uncultured Pelagibacteraceae bacterium
TACCCAGGAAAAAGCGCAAATAATTGAAGGAAGAATATTAAGATTATTGCAGGCAGAAGACAGTCCATATGCAAGACTAATTATGAGAGTTCCTGGTTTCGGAAGATCTGCAACATCTTATAACAGTTTTATAATTATTGCATTACTTGATGAATGGAAAAATAGAGAAAAAGGTAGTCAAACAATACTAAGAGAAGCAATTGGACAAGTAGTTTCTGTGCCTGAAACTTTTGCTTTTCCAATTTCTCCACAATCAATAAGAGTATCTAGTTACAATAAGCCCGTACAAATGGTGATATATGGATCTAGCTACGAAGAATTAGATGAAATTCAAAATAGTGTCTTAAGAGAATTAAGAAAAAATAGAAATATGTCTAGAATTGAAAGTGATTATACAAAAAATAAACCTGAGGTAAAATTAATCACCAATAAAAACAGAGCAAATGATTTGGGAGTTTCTACTGAAAATATAGGTAGAACTCTAGAAACTCTTTATGGAGGAAAAAGAGTAACAACTTTTAGTAAAGAAGGAAGAGAATACCCGATTATTTTACAACAATATTTAGCAGACAGAAGAGATAAAGATGGGTTGTCAAAAATTTTTGTTAGATCTGAAACAACAGGCAAACTTGTATCTGTTGCAAGTTTAGTTGAGTTTAAAGAGAAAGGCACTGCTGAAGCACTTCCAAGATACAATCGTCAAAGGGCAGTTACAATTTCTGCTGCGCTTGCAGAAGATTACACTCTAACGGAGGCTATAAAATACCTGGAAGATGTCATGATTAGAGTTGCTCCTCAAAATCAAATCACTTGGAAAGGGAAATCTGAAGAGTTAAAAGAAACAACAAATGAAATATACTTAATTTTTGCTCTTGCTTTATTAACTGCCTATTTAGTAATGGCAGCAACATTTAACTCTTTTGTTCATCCATTTATTATTATTTTGACTGTTCCATTAGCTGTATTTGGTGGATTAGTATTTATTTTATTTTTAAATAGTTCGGTAAATATTTTCTCTCAAATCGCTTTAATAATACTGATTGGTATATCCACAAAGAACAGTATTTTGATTGTAGACTACACAAACCAAATAAGGACTACCGGTGTTAAAATTCAGGACGCTATAATTAAAGCATGCCAACTTAGAATTAGACCAATCATAATGACCTCACTTAGTACTATGATAGCAATGCTTCCATTAGTTATTGGAAATATTGGCCCAGGTGCAGGTGAAGGTTCTAGATTAGCTGTGGGTTCTACAATTTTAGGGGGAATGATTATTTCAACCTTCTTTACTTTATATGTAACTCCAACAATGTATTTAGCTCTTGCAAAAAATACCAAGCGAATTGATGCAGTTGATATTGAATTAAAAAAACAGCTGAATTAAAAAATAATATATTTTGAAGTTGATAAAGAATTTTTACATTCTGATAATTGTTGCTTATAAATATTTGATTGTTTTTCCACTCTTTTGGCAAGATTAATTACTTTTTTATTTTTTTTATAATTTTTATAGTTACCCCACCCTTCATGATAAGCAATATACTGCTTGAAAGCATCTTTTTTTGAAACATTTAAAATTTTTTCGGTTTTATTAGTATACCAACCAATAAAATCTACGCTGTCTTTAAATCTTGATCTTGTTGCAAATTTGTTTCCAGTTTCATCCTTATATTGTTTCCACGTTCCTTTTACAGCCTGTGAATACCCGAAAGAACTTGATGGTCTCTTATAAGGCACCACTTTAAATAACTTTTGTCTTGGAGGTTTTGCAAATCTATTAAAACTGGATTCCATTTTTATAATAGCAAGTTGCAAATAAACTGGAGTGCCCCATTTTTTTTCAGTTTTTTTTGCATGCTTATACCACAAGTATTTTTCTTCAAAAATTGAACAGCTATTTAAAGTATTTTTAGGAATTGAAGAGCAACTTGAAACTAAAAGAAGCAAAATAATTAAACAATTAATCTTTAAAATTTTCATATACTTTGAATAAATAACTTAAAATTATTACTATTATTACTCCT
>CACBEJ010000043.1 GCA_902538255.1 uncultured Pelagibacteraceae bacterium
TTTTCAAATTTTGACTTGAGGTCTCCCTTCATAAGACCTAGCCAATTTCGATAACAAATAATTTTATCTTCTGAGTCAACTGCTGCTACACTATCTTCATTATCGCAAATTGTTGATACTGCAGACTCTAATATTATGTCGCTAATTCCGGCATGATCTTGTTGAGCAGCAAAAGCTCTTGTGTCTTTTAAAATTTCAATATGTAAATTATTATTCTTTAAAATAATTGCAGATGGATTATCGCTATCACCTCTGTGCCCAACAAATTTATTTTCGTCCTCCAAATCAAAAATATCAGCACCTTTTAAAACTTTTAATTTTCTATATTTTACAGCGAAACTTGTAATTTTATTCCAACTCAATCCCGCTAATGGAAAGTACTTATCTAAAAAATCTCTTCCATATTTTATAACCATTTCACCTCTTAAAGGGTCATATCTTTCAGAAACACTATCTTCAGACAGTTCAATTACATCTGTACCATAAAGACTATCATATAAACTCATCCACCTTGCATTGGCAGCATTTAGTGCATATCTCGCATTCATGACAGGTACGACCAACTGAGGTCCAGCTATACTTGAAATTTCTTCATCAACATTTTTAGTTTCAATTTTAAAATCAGGACCCTCATTTTTTAAATAACCAATTTCTAATAAAAATTTTTTATACACATCTGGCTTAATTTCTTTACCTTTATTTTCTATATGCCAATTATCTATCTTTTTTTGTAATTCTTCTCTAAATTTAATTAATTCTTTATTTTTTGGTGCAAGCTCATCGAGAGTATTTTCTAAACCTAACCAAAAGTTCTCTGAAGATATATTTGTATTTTTTAGTAGTTCATCATTTACAAAGTTTGATAGTTTTTCTGATACTTGAAGATTATTAATTTTAATGTATTTCTCTTGCATGGCACTTAAGTTCGTACCCCATCTGTATATTTGCCTGAGAGCTTTACTCCTTCGGCGGAAATTAATCTCTTTCCAGAGTGTTATGCTTTAATCGGTCCTTTTGCCTGAGAGTTTCCGGGGTGGTTGCTCCTTCGGCGCTATAAATAGTCTCTCCCGATATTGAATTTGTATCTGTTAAATGATTTAAGTCAATTAATAAGAATTACTCATAATTTAAT
This sequence comes from uncultured Pelagibacteraceae bacterium, assembly GCA_902538255.1. GTDB lineage: Bacteria > Pseudomonadota > Alphaproteobacteria > Pelagibacterales > Pelagibacteraceae > Pelagibacter. The sequence goes on from CACBEJ010000043.1 coordinate 1,133, forward strand.
ATCATTTTATTGCCTTTTTTGTATTTTAACCATCCGTTATAAATAAAACATGAAAAATTATCTAAATTTTGAAACCGAAATTAAAGATCTAGAAAATGAACTAGAAAAATTAAAAGATCCCTACAATCAAGAGGGATTGTCAGAAGTAGATACTCAAAAAATTTCAATTACTCAAAATGAAATCGATGAAAAATTAAAAAATATTTATTCCAATTTAGATCCTTGGCAGACTACAATGGTCGCTCGTCACGAAGATAGACCTAAAGCAAAATTTTTTATTGATAATTTGTTTGATGATTTCATCTCACTTTCTGGAGATAGATATTATGGAGAAGATAAATCAGTATTAACTGGATTTGCAAAGCTCAATGGAAAATCCGTTTTAGTTATAGGTCAAGAAAAAGGAGAAGATCTAGATAGCAGGATTGAGAGAAATTTTGGAATGATGAGGCCAGAAGGTTATAGAAAAACTATAAGATTAATGAACCTAGCAAACAAATTTAATATTCCAATAATTTCTTTTATTGACACTCCAGGAGCATATCCAGGTGTAGGGGCTGAAGAGCGAGGACAAGCTGAAGCAATTGCAAAATCAATCGAATGCTGTATGGAGCTTAAAGTTCCAACAATAGCGATAATTATAGGCGAGGGTGGTTCTGGAGGAGCAATAGCATTAGCCTCTTCAAGTAAAGTTCTTATGTTAGAAAATGCAATTTATTCAGTAATATCTCCTGAGGGATGTGCAACTATTCTTTGGAGAGATCCAAAAAAAATGCTTGATGCTGCAAAAGCTATGAAGCTTTCAGCTAAAGATTTACTCAAGTTAAAAGTTATTGATGAAATAATTGATGAACCATTAGGTGGTGCACACAGAGATAGAGATATAATATTAAA